>NZ_JBYSWU010000036.1:0-78863 GCF_058781505.1 Paraburkholderia sp. FW306-2-2C-D06C
GCTGGAAAACTCGACTTCTCACGCTTTAATGAGCATGCCCGATGAGCCCCGTTACCCACTCCGTTTTCAAAAGAGCCCTTATTAGTCTACATGCTGTTCGGACAAGTTTATGACATAACGCATATTCCTGACACTGTCGCGCGCGACGCAACACTGACTGCGGTTATGGTAGGCATGGCCCTGATACTCGTCGCGATTGTCGTCCTCTTGTTCGCCACCTTCTGGGGGTTTCTCCAAGAAAACTTCGCCTGGACTCGCACTCCGATTCGTTTCAATCGCCAAAGCAGGATGGTGTACGCCTACCGGGGCGCAGGTGCAAAAGGCGTTGTCGCAGTACCTTGGGACAAGGCGTTTTTCTTTGTCGAGAAGCGCCGTAAAGATACGCTCTCGCGAGTGACGCCATACCTTATCCGGTGTCACGTCCTTGACGCCAACGGCAAAGTAGCTCAGTCCTTCTCCGTTGGTAGAAGGGTCACCGGTTTTCTGGATGAATCCACACCTACCGGGCGCGACATCGTCAAGGGTCTTTCCGACCAGTTTGAATATATCCGCCAATACATGGAGAAGGGGCCGACGGTTCTCCCGGCACCAGACCTCGTGCCTACGCGCGTTTCTCTTGCCAATTCGTTCAAAATCTGGACGCGCGCGGACCGGGAATTGGTGCGGGAGGGTAATCCTCAGGCGCATCGCCTTATACGCATGTTCAGCGGATTTGTTTTTATTACGGCGGTTCTGCATTACATCGGTCAGCTTACAAGCCGCCAGCCCGCTTGGCCTAGCGACGTTTTACGGGACTGCGAAAGGACGGCCATAGGCGAGCCGATGAAGGTTTGAGCCTGCCCCACTCATGCAAGCAATTCCGTCATAAGCGAGGCACCATGACGTACGATTAGCTATCGCGGATTGGCCGTGGTCCTGGCGTCCACTACCGACTTCGACAAGTGGCTTCGCGATATCCTCTCCAGGATTCGGCACGTAGCCGGCCATGTAGTGGAGCTTGAATCGTTACATCCCGACTTCATCGAAGCGTTCAAGCATAGCCAGTCGAGAACCAACAACAAGATGCCGTTTCGGGCGTCGGCCCTGCTTGCATTGAAGAAGGCAGGAGTCGAACTGTAGTCGCACGCGCACTCATCGCGTAGCCATGGGTGAATGCTTCTGTACTTTGGCAGCGAAGCCCCGTGCCACCTGGCAACAGTACGTCTAAATCCACGCTAGCGAGTTGTGCCATGACACCAGAAAGGTACCGGGCAGTTCTCTCCGAATACGATGCGTTGATTGCTCACGCCGCCTCGATATCCCAGCGTCTCGCAGGGCGCCCTATTGACGGTGAGTACATGCCGTATGTCGATACGATTTTCACCAAGTTGATTTGCCATGGCATCAGTCTGAGAAAGCTTTCCCCGCCGGCCGACGTCCATCGGGCAGGTGAAATGTGGGATTTGCCGTCCGCATGCGCGGTTGGCCGGGCACTTATCGAAACCTACGACGGCATGGGGTACATCGGAGCTGTGGATATCAGCCCCCCGAGCGAGAGTTTCGCGTATTGATGTGGGAGCTGCACGACCAGAAGCGTCGTCTCGCCATGCTTGAACGAATCCGGTCTGCCGACCCGCAAGTCGAAAGCATCCGGGCGAACGGTGATGCCCTGGCGAAGCAAATTGCCAGCCACCCTTTTTACGCGAGCGCATCGGATACAGCGAAGCACAGGGTCGCTCGAGGTGAGGCGTGCCACCTGACTCACCGCGAGCTGAATGCAGCGAATGGAATCGACCACGGCTACTATGAGTCGGCCACTATGTTTCTTTCCCAGTACGTGCATTCGCTTCCCCTCTCGCTGCACCAACTGATGCATCTACGCGCGGGGGAGCCAGAGGCCATTCGGCTTTCGTCAATACCACTACAATATGCGATGCCCTTCATCGCGAAGGCCATTGAGAGGATGGCCATGATTTGGCCTGACTGCGAAGGCACAAGGAGTGACCAGCTTCACCTTCTTGTGGAACAGTGGCTCGCGATAGCCGCCAATGGTGTAGCTCAGTTCGGCGGCTGAGTCCCGGAGGGCTACCGCGCTGACGCGAGGCCATCGACGAGACACGCGTCAAACACCAGGGGAAGCCTTGAATACCTATTACATACACGCCGTTGGACTCGGCTGTTTGCCTCGCGGGTATCTAGACAACACTCAATACCGGCGAACGATGCATTAGGTGGCACTTTCGATTTGGAAGGCCTCGCTATCTTCGAAGGTGTCATGGCATATTGCGGCCACCTTTACAAGGAAATCACTTTATGGCAACGACTTTGGAAGCAGTCCAGGCGAAGATGAAAAAACTGCAAGCGCAGGCGGATGCGCTGATTGCAAAGCAATCGTCGGGCGTCATCGAAAAGATTCGCGAGTTGATGGCGAAGCACGGCTTGACCACCGCTGATATTGACGCGCACGCTGGAGGCAGGCAACGCGTCACGAAGGCAGTTGCTAAGACCATGAGCAAAGGCAGCGCTGCTGCGGTCAAGTATCGCGACCCGAAAAGTGGTGCAACCTGGACCGGACACGGCCGGGCACCGAGTTGGATTGCCGCCGCGAAGAACCGGGACAAATTTTTGGTTGACGGAATTACGGCGACGGCGAAGCCGGCTCCTGTCAGCAAAGCGAAGACTGCGGGCAATTACGTTCGCGGTCCGCAGCCGGCGATGTATCAGGACCCAAAATCCGACGCCACATGGTCCGGACGCGGCCGAGCACCGGCATGGATTGCTAACGTCAAGGACCGGAGCAAATTCCTGATTGCAGGCGGCGCTGAACCGACCGTTGCGGCGAACGTAGGTGTTGTGAGCAAGGCGAAGAAGGTTGCAGTGAAGAAGGCCTCGAAGGCAGTTGGTGCGACTTCTACCACGGGTCAGCCGAAAGGTCCGCAGCCGGCTAAATATCGCGACCCGAAATCCGGCGCGACTTGGAGCGGACGCGGTCCGGCTCCGGCGTGGCTAGCCGGTGCGAAAGACCGGACGAAGTTTTTGATTGATGGCGTTAGCACGGCGGCCGATGCGAAACCGGCGGTCACGAAGGCCGTTGCGAAGAAGGCCCCGACGGCGAAGAAAACTGCTGCCAAGAAGGCCGTAAGCGTGAAGGTGCCGGAGAAAAAGGCGCCGCGCAAGAGCGTGGCCGTGCCCGCTCCGGTGACCACAGTCGAGTCTGGCGCTGAGTTGACAACCTGAACGTAACTGTCAGGTGCCCGGTGGACCAGCGATTTTTCTGGTTCCACCGGGTACACCAAGCCGACGGCGTTTTATTGCGCTTGTGCTGCCTGACGTTGCGCGGCCTGCTGCTGGGCGTGCTGTTTCGCAAGGTGCCTGCCAACCATACAGCCACCGACCGCACCAACGACAGCGTGGTGCCCCGCGTAATGCCCAGCGACCCCGCCTACAACCGCGCCCTTGAGGCAGCCTGCGGCGTTTGCAGTGCCTGCCGTTGCGAAGGCCAGCGCCGTTGCAATCAAGGTGGTTCTTATCAAGCTAGCTTTCATTCGAAGGTACTCTGAGGCTGGATTTTTCGGATGTGGCGCTTTGCGGTGTCGTTTCAATACCCGCGCCAATCACGACGCTCGCGCCACTCGTGCTCACGCCATTCCTGGCGGCGCCATTCACGTTCACGCCACTCGCGACGTTCGCGCCATTCGCGGGCTCGCCAGTCGTCGTCACCGCCGTACGCGACGGCGACAGGTGCGGGAGCATACACGACGGGAGGTGGCGGTGCGTACACTGGCTCTGCCGGCGCATACACGGCTCCGGGGACGCCCAATCCGATGGCGACGCCGACGTGCGCCGATGCTGCCGTTGATGCCGCCAGAACCGCCAGACCAAGTGCTGCGCCAAGTATCTTCTTGTTCATCTTCGCTACTCCTCGCACATTCGAGTGCAATGTCAGTGACTACGGCTCGGAGTGTAAGGAGCGATGTCGGACACATGTGAAACGGCGGTGCGAGATTCGTAACATGGGATTACTCCTGAAGGCGTACCGCGTGGGCAATACGCCTTCAGAACCTGCAGCTGTGCCGTGTGGCAAGTGAACAGGGTAACGCTACCACGCAACTGAACTTGAACAGTCATGTAACGTGAACTAGCCTTAACGTCTAGCCGGAAGCAAGCCTTTGGTATCGAGCCTCGTCGGAGGTGCAAGCCCCCTGTAGCGAACGTTTGACCTATCCGGTCCCGGCTAGCGCTGCAGGACCCGGGTAGGAAACAGGTTCGTGTCAGGAGACCTCCCGTGCCGCGCTCCCGGTGATTCCTTCGGGCTGGGACGTTTGTAGGTGACTTCGTCGCCCTGATGCCGTTATATCGGAGGGAGCATGTCAGTTGACAACATTAAGACCATCATCATAGTCATGATGGAGAATAGGTCTTTCGACCACGTTCTTGGCTACCTGAGCCTCGACGGGAAGGATGTCAACGGCCTCTCGTCCGACCCCACCTGGCAACAGAATTTCACGAACCTCTACGGCGGAAAAACGTATGCCTTACATGCGCTTTCGCCGTCGACCCAACTTATCCCCGACCCGCCGCATGACCGCACGCCGATTTCGATGCAAATAAACACGCCGTGCGCGAATGGGGGCTGTCCCGAACTGGGTGGATTCGTCGCGAGCTATGCGACAAGAAACCCTGCGCCAGCCGACCTATCAATGGTGATGGGCTACTACACGGCCGGTGCGTTGCCTGTTTATGATTTTTTCGCAAAAAATTTCACAATCTGCGATAGCTGGTTTGCGCCACTTCCGACGGGAACCCAGGCAAATCGCTTGATGGCAATGGCGGGAGAGAGTGCGATTAGCGACAACGTTTCTGGTTTTCTTCCCGAGCAGTCCCTGGTTTACGACTGGCTGACCACACACGGCGCAAGTTGGTGTGTCTACCAGTCGGGAGGCTTCTTCCCGTTCTTCAGCCTGATGCCCAACTGGTTGCCTGAGATAGTAACATCGCTTGCCTTGCCGCTAGATGGCAACGGAGGGAGGTTCAGGCGGTATTCGCGCTTCAAGGCAGACTGGACGAACAGTAGCAATTTGCCCCAAGTCATTTTCATCAAGCCGGAATACACGGACGGGCCGCACCGGGTACCGAATGACGACCATTCGCCTACTGGCGTCGCCCCAGGGCAAGCCTTCCTTGCCGACATTTATCAAACGATTTCTGCGTCCGAGCGATGGGATGAGACGCTGATGATTGTCACGTATGACGAGCACGGGGGGTTCTTCGACCATGTATGCCCACTTGAGATTTCAACCGACGTCGCCGGTTATCAGTTTCAAACTACTGGGCTGCGGGTACCCGCATTCCTAGTCTCGCCCTATGTCGCGCCCGGGGGCGTCTTCTCCGGCGACCTGGACCATACGTCGATACTTCAGCTTCTCGCAGACAAATTCAACGCTGGTAGCACGTACTCTGCTCCGGTCAGCGCACGCACACAACTTTCGAAGCTCAGCTCCGCTCTTTTTGAAACCAAAACGCCGGGCTCTGCACCGAAGCTAAATGTCCCCATACCGAGCAACTCACCTGCATCGGCTCCCGTCTCGCCACCGACCGGCATCTCGGCATGTGCACAAGCCTTTCGTAGCGTCGCGCTTAAGGTCCAACAGGACCATCCGGAGTTGCTGTCTTCGCCGAACTGGGGCGACCTTGCGAGTTTTGTTGCGACGTACAAGGGTGGGTCGTGAATTGGCGCGAAGTCTACCTCCGTGCAGGTTACGGCTTCACGGAGTGTGAGACCGGAAAATGGCGGCGGCCGTATTCTCGATAGCCTAGCGACTAGCTGTTTCTCGAGCGCGGCAAAACACTCCGATATCGTCATCGTCGTGAAGAAATCCGGTGGCAATGCGAAGGCCGCTTGCAAGAGGAGCGTTGTTGCTAAAAAGGCTGCAGCAAAGAAAGCCGTCGCAGCGAAGCCTCCGGCCGCGAAGAAGGCCATTTCTGTTGTCAAGAAGGTTGCTGCGAAGAAGGCGGCAAGCAAGAAGGCTGCTTCGGTCAAAACCGTTGCAGCCAAGGTTGACGCTGCTGCGGTGCGTCAACAGCGGTGAGCGCGTAATCGAGAGGGCATCGGTCGAACAGCGACCGGGGTCTTCCTCCCGCTTGCTCAAGTTCGCGACGTAGCTGCCGATATTCAGAGTGCCATCTTTGCATTCAAACAGGAAAAATAAAATGCGCACTCTGGCCTCCTTCGTCGTCGCCGTCTCGGCGCTGGTCATCCTTTCTGGATGCTCAACGACTCAAAACGTCACCGCTGGTCCGCAGGCGAAAGGCTCGCCGATGACGACTGCGTGCTTTACCGCTCATGGCGGCAAGTCTGCTGACATGGACGCAGCAATCCAACGCAACCTGGAAAACCACGGCGTGTCGGTGTCGGTTGCCCCCGCGTGCGACAAAGCCGACATGAATGTCACCTACACCGACAGCTGGTTCTGGGACATCGTCATGTACTTGCGTTCGATGGACATCCGCTTTTACAAGGCGCCAAGTGGCGGCCTTATCGCGTCGGGACACTGGAAGAATTCTGTCCTGCATCAGTTTCCCAATGCGGACGGCGTGGTCCAAGACTTGATGGACGAGATGTTCAAGCAAACCGGCGAGCCATCGGTCGTCCGTACGAAGGCAGCAGTGAACTGACGCGCTTCCGTTCACTCACCGTCCAGCATGAGTCCGCCGGTGGAGTTGATGTGCTAGTAGCTGTAAGCCGGAATATGTCGCAGACACTGACGTGCTCCGCAACCTGAAGAAAGAGGCGCCATGAGGAAGATTCTATTAGCAGTGGCTCTTATAAATTGCGTTTGTGCTAATGCTCAGGAAGCATTGTCGAGTGCCGTCGCGCAATCGAATGCAGCTACGCGGTTGTTCATGGACTTATGCATCCCATCCGCCGGAGATACCGCAAAGCTCCGCGAGCTGGCAGACCGTTACCATCTACGCCATACCGACGTTTCGTTCTCGCAGAAGGTGCTTCGTGGGAAACCCGGCGAAGTATGGTCTGCTTCGAGTTCCGTTGGTGAATATGTGGTGATTTCGCAGCCTGACAATTCATGTTCCGTTTGGGCGAGGAGAGCCGATGCGGCTGCATCAATCGACCAGTTCAAACGCATTGTCCTCGGAACGCAACGACCTGGGCTCCTGGTGAAGGTTCTTGAGGACAGGGATATTGAAGGACAGGGCGGCACCTATCACTATCTGTCCTACCTCTTGTCAAAGGAAGGCCGGCAAAGCGGACTGTATGCGAGCGCTATAGCGTCAGCATCACCGACCGCAGAGGTGCAGGTCCGCTTGAGGCTCATGCCGGCAAAAGCCGAGTAAGGTGGCATCTCTGGGTTTCCGGAACCTGACATGGCCGCTGTGTCATGATGACAAGAGTGGAAACTCAAAAGGCGGTTACATGCCCCATCGGGCGCGGGAGGTCAAAGTGACTGAAGACAATGGGTTAGCAGGCGACCCCGACCACGTACCGGAATCGCTGCAAACACTCGCCGAATATTTAGAGCGGGCTCTCGATAGCGCGACGAGCATCGCGATGATGCGCCCCACCGACGGTGTCTGTATCGTGTATTTGGGCGACCCCGCAGGTCTGCGTGAAGACCTGAAGCAGATTGGCACGATTGCAACTTCGCTTGCAAACGAAATGCTTGAATCGACCTCTCCGGGCGCGAATCAGATGCATGTCGGTGGTCAGGCCTATCGCTTTTTCCGCAGCTTCACGCGGGTCGGCGATATGGCGGCAGTCGTCTTTTCCGCAGATTAGCCGCGGCGCTTCGCTTGCAGGCCGAACTGCTGCGCTGCCGAGTCGCAGGTGACACGACGTCGTGCGGGCACGTCGAATCGTCGTCGCGGCAACTTGGTTGGGGTCGTACGGTCCAAGAGCCGTGGCCCATTGGCCGCCCTCTGCGGGTGGCAATGTCCGCCACCACTGCACGCCCATTGGGCTAAATGGAGGACTGGTGCATCCGAAGCATTACTTTGCATTGCTGCTGTGTATGGCAACATTTGGTTCGACCGCGGCATGGGCGAGCGATATCCAATGCCCAACCACGCGACAACCGGCTGAGCGCGTCATATGTGACCACGCCATCTTGAACAATGAATACGACGATAGGAGCGCTTGAACTGCCTACGCTGTTGCCAACAACTCTTTGACGTTGACACGCAGCGCCATCGCAAGCTTTTCAAGCATATCCAAGCCAAGGTCTGGCGCAGTTCTCTCAACGAGCGAAACGTAACCGTCCGCCAAGCCGGCCGCTTGGACTAAAGCCTGCTGAGTAAGGCCTCTCTGCTGCCGGTAGTGTGAGATGTTCAAGGCGGCCAGCTCCCGGAGGTATCCATCGGCACGCTGGGCGAGTGCCCTGCGTAATCCGGGCTGTGCCGTGTGCGTCAGCAATTTAGAAGGGGTGTCTAAGAGTGAAGCAGGCTCAACCTCTAAAATGCGCGACAGTCTTTCGATTGTTCCCAAGCTGGCGTTTGCAGCCTTGTTTTCAATCAGGTAGAGCGTGTTTCGGCTGATTCCAACGTTGCGAGCGAACTGGTCGCCAGAAATGCCTTTCTGTGTGCGCAGCAGCCTCACAGACGCCGACAGGCGCTTTCTTGCACTGACAGTTGGCGGCATTATCAGACGGAAGGTGTGTTTTAGGTTCGTCGAGCACGTCCACGCTTCGACGCTTGAGCCCCGCAGGTACAACCAGCGGTCCCGTGCTCTGGTGGGGCGCAAGGGGCCTGCGTCGAGCCCGCTGACAAGTTCTGGCAACAGCGTCTGGCCCGCGCTCATACCTCAAGCGACTGGCTCGGTTCATTTTACTTGGCAAGGGGCTAAAAAAAGTAGCCAAAGTTTGAGCGCAAACTCAAACTCGGGCGTTGCCAGCATCAGCGAGCCGCGGGCGATAACCGCGACTCGACGTTAAACCAGCCCCGTCGCGTAATAAACCGCGATCACAAAGAACACCGCCAGCGTCTTGATGACCGTCACCGCGAAAATGTCGCGATACGACTGACGGTGCGTCAACCCCGTCACCGCCAGCAGCGTGATTACCGCGCCGTTGTGCGGCAGCGTGTCCATGCCGCCACTCGCCATCGAGACGACCCGATGCAGCACTTCCATCGGAATATGCGCGGCTTCCGCGCCCTTGATGAACACGTCGGACATCGCCGCGAGCGCGATGCTCATGCCGCCCGATGCCGAACCCGTGATGCCCGCCAGCGAGCTCACCGAGACGGCAGCGTTGACGAGCGGATTCGGGATGCTCTTCAACGCATCGCTGACCACCAGAAAGCCCGGCAGTGCCGCGATCACGCCGCCGAAACCATATTCCGACGCGGTGTTCAACGAAGCCAGCAGCGCGCCCGCCACCGCGGCCTTGGTGCCGATCGCGAAGCGATCGCTCACGCGGCGGAATGCCGTCAGCACGACGAGGATGATGCCGAGCAGCAGCGCCCCTTCGACGGCCCAGATCGCGACCACGCTTTTGATCGTCGCCGTGACCGGCGCATGGACGCCCGGCAGGATGTCCGGTGTGACGGTGTACGACGCGCCGTACCAATTGGGAATCCAGCGCGTCAACAGGAAGTTCGCCACGCCGACCAGAACCAGCGGCGCGACCGCCAGCAGCGGATGCGGCAGTTGCTCGGATTCGACGCGCTCCGGTTCGTTGACGAGTTCCGCGCCGTAGCCCTCGCCGGTCGCCATTGCCGCGCGGCGGCGCCATTCCAGATATGTCAGCCCGACCGCGATGATGAACAGCGAGCCGATCACGCCGAGCGCCGGCGCGGCCCATGAGGTCGTCTTGAAGAACGTGCTCGGGATGATGTTCTGGATCTGCGGCGTGCCCGGCAGCGAATCCATCGTGAACGAGAACGCGCCGAGCGCGATCGCGCCCGGCATCAGGCGCTTCGGAATATTGCTCTGGCGATACAGTTCGGCGGCGAACGGATACACCGCGAACACCACCACGAACAGCGACACCCCGCCGTAGGTGAGCAGCGCGCATACCGCGACGATCACCGCATTGGCGCGCGAGCGGCCGATATAGCGAATCGCCGCGGCCACGATCGATTCCGAGAAACCGGATAGTTCGATCACCTTGCCGAACACGGCGCCCAACAGAAATACGGGGAAGTAGAGCTTCACGAAGCCGACCATCTTCTCCATGAAGATGCCGGAGAACACCGGTGCAACGGCGGCCGGTTCGGTCAGCAGCACTGCGCCGAGCGCGGCGATCGGTGCGAACAGAATGACGCTGTAGCCGCGATACGCGGCAAACATCAGAAACGCCAGTGCGGCGAGGACGATGACAAAGGACATTGAGTCTCCATGCTTGGTTGTTCTACGTGTACGCCGTCCCGACGGCGCGGCGGCCCGGCGCCGCAGATGCAGGTTCCGTGCCACACGCGCCGCAGCGGCCTGCCGGTGGATCTGGCAGCCCGCAGCTCGAAACGTGATGCGGCTGATTGTACCCATACGTCTCGAAATCGGGACGTGAAATCAGCTGAACATAGGCTGTGCCAGGTCAATCCCTTATGCGGCGGGATTGCTGGCGATCTCTTCGTTGAGATAAGCTTGTCTACCAAACGAGACAAGCATAAATAAGACGATAGCAGGAGACAGCGACATCATGATGAACGACTGGGCGGGCCTTCCCGCCACTTACGGCGACGTGCTGCGCCGGGCGATGGATTCGCTTTTCCGTACTTTCGAAAATTTCAGCGAAGGCACTTTTATCGTCGATGCCGACGCGCGCGTCGTGTGGATCAACAAGCGCTATGCGGCGCGTTTCGGCTTTTCGGATCCGCAGCAGGCCATTGGCCGCGACTGCGAAGCGGTGATTCCCAACAGCCTGATGCGTGAGGTGGTGAACACCGGCAAGCCGATTTTGCTCGACATCCTCGAAACGGACCGCGAACCGCTCGTCGTCACGCGGCTGCCGCTGAAAGACGATGCGGGCGAAACCGTCGGCGCGGTCGGCTTCGCGTTGTTCGATGAACTGAAAGCGCTGACCCCGCTCTTTTCCCACTATTCGCGGGTGCAGGAGGAGCTGATCGCGACGCGCCAGTCGCTGGCGCAGGCGCGGCGGGCGAAATACACGTTCGGCAGTTTCGTCGGCACCAGCGCGGCCAGTCTCGAAGTGAAGCGTCAGGCGCGCCGGGCGGCGCAGGTCGATTCGCCGGTGCTGCTGCTCGGCGAAACTGGCACCGGCAAGGAACTGCTGGCGCACGCGATTCACGCCGGGTCGGCGCGGGCGAATCAGCCGCTCGTCACCGTCAACGTCGCGGCCATTCCGGACACGTTGCTCGAAGTCGAGTTCTTCGGCGCGGCGGCCGGCGCGTACACAGGCGCTGACCGCAAGGGCCGCGTCGGCAAGTTCGAGCTCGCGAACGGCGGCACGCTGTTTCTCGACGAAATCGGCGATATGCCGCTGCCCTTGCAAGGCAAGCTGCTGCGCGTGCTGCAGGACAAGGAGTTCGAACCGCTCGGCTCGAACCGGATCGTGCGCGCGGACGTGCGGATCATTGCGGCGACCTCGGCCGATTTACCTGCGCTGGTTGCGGCCGGGCGCTTTCGCGCGGACCTGTTCTATCGCCTGAACGTGCTGACGATCCAGGCGCCGGCACTTCGCGAGCGTCTGTCCGATATCGAGGCGTTGGCCTACGCCATGCTCGAGGATCTGTCGACGCAAGCGCGCGGCGGCAGTCACTTCGAATTGCAGGACGACGCGTTGCGGCTACTGTGTTCGTACGGATGGCCCGGCAATGTGCGGGAGTTGCGCAATACGCTGGAGCGTGCCGTGATGCTGTCCGATAGCGAGCGCATCGATGCGCGGGCGTTGGCGCCGTTCATCGGTCCGGCGCATGGGAGTTTGCGTCATCCGCGCGAGCCCGATCTGACGGCTCACGCGCGCGCCTCGGCTGAAACCGCCGCCGCGCCCGAGCGGCCGTTGTGGAGCGACGCGATGGCGGCGTTCGAAAAACGCTTCCTGAACGACGCGTTGCACGCCAACGGCGGACGCGTGATCGAGACGGCAGCGCAGATCGGCATGGGCCGCGCGACGCTCTACAAGAAGATCGCGGCCTACGGCATCGAGGTGAAGACATCGACTGACGCAGCGTAATTCGAGCGTGGCACAATCGCGTGATCGAAAAACAAGAAGCGATCGGGGTTTCAATGAAACACAGTCTCTCCTCTTTTGCGCGCCGGGCTTGTGTGGCGCTGGGCGTAGCCGGGGTCGCCGTGCTGAGCGGTTGCAGCAGCAGCGCGCCGCTGTTTCTGTCGGACGGCCGCGCCACCACGCTGGTGCAATGCCCAAATGGCTCCGACTCCTGCGTGCAACAGGCGCGCGCCGGTTGCGGCAGCGCTTTCGACGTGGTGCGCCAGTCCACCGACAACGGCACGCTCAGCCTGATCTACGCCTGCCGGGCGAAATGACGACGCGCTAGCCTTCGGCCGGCGCGGCCTGTTTTCACCTTCCTCTATTGAGTCCGCCGATCGGCCACGACGGCGGGCGTCGCCATTCGAGTCATTCCCGCCATTCCCGCCATTCCCGCCATTTGCGCGCGGATTTCCGCCCGGCCTGAGCTATTCAGCTAGCCGGTGCTTATGTTAAGCACAATACCGTCATAAAGATCAGTATCTAATGCACATTTGCGGATGGTCCACGATGCGCAATGGATTTTAACGGACCTCGCCGCTGCATTATTTCTTTCGCCGCCCAGCCCGAATAGAAGGCGCTCAGGGGCATTCGGGTTTGCCGACACGCCGAGTCGGTGCGGCACCTAACGGAACGCGAATATTAGTCGCAGTATCCTCGTCTCAGCGACTGGCAGATTAAGGCGGCACGCATGTTTTGCCGATTTTGTGTCGGTTGGAACGGGGGGTTGAGAGAGATTTTCAATCTTTAACAACGAAGCGGCTCGATTGCGGCACGTTTTATGCTCCGCAATTGATTTGATTTGGAAATTCCGGGGATAGAAATGAATCACCACCAACTCGAAAAAGATATTGAACATCTTGAACACATAATCTCGCACATTTCTGCTGAAGACCGTATCCCGTTGTCCTATTGGCGCAACCGGATCGATTCTGTGTCCGGCGCGGCGCTGGTGCCGGCGCAGGCGAGCCGCGTCAAAAGGCTCAATGCCGCGCTTCTGGCATTGGAGGCAAGGCAGAAGTCCTGACCGCGCGCGGCGGCGGATGCCGCCCGTGTCCTCCGATCTGCTCGTTCGATTTCGAACGTCGCGTATACGATGCAATTGACGATTGAGTGTGCCGGTTCCCCCAGTTCGCGGCCTTGATGGGCGGGGGCAGCGGGTCTCTATCCGGTGCTTTTTTCGTCTGATAGGGTCACACTGCAGTTAGTCAAACCGATTGGAGCACCGTCATGGCCTCGTACAAGCAGTTGACTGCCCAGCTCGAAAAACTCCACAAAGAAGTCGCGCTGGCACGTGAAAAGGAAGTCGCACAGGCGATCGCCGACATCAAGCAAAAAGTCGCCGAATACGACTTGACCGCGGAAGAACTGGGCTTTTCGAGCAAGCGCGCGGCGGGGCGCAAACCGGCCGTGGTGGCCAAGTATCGCAATCCGAAAACCGGCGAGACATGGAGCGGTCGTGGCCGCTCGCCCAACTGGCTGGCGGGCAAGAATCGCGAGCGCTTCCTGATCGAAGCTCCCTGAAGTCCCTCACATCGCGTGACTGCATGACTGCATGGCGCGTTCGCTCGCAACGCAGTTGTTTTTCCAAAGTGAATCTGCGCGTACTTTTTTTCGCACCGCTGCACTAGTCCCGAAAACGCTCACCTTTCGCGTGAGCCTGGGTCGCGATGCATGTGTTTTCCCTTGTCCCTTGCGTCGGGCTTTGTTTGTTCGGTGAACCTGGCGTCGGCGTTTTGCACACTCGACGCAAGCGGTCGGCTGCGCTGATCGCAGCGCGTCCCGAACCTTCCGCGTAAGCCGCGTCAGCCTTTGGTGGCGGGCGTTTCCGGGCCCTGCGAAGAATCTCGCGGGTCGGCTGCGACTTCATGCGGCGCATCTTCCAGGACATTGGCGATCTGTTTGACTTGCTCACTCCCGGTGCGTGCGCAACGTCTGACGCGATCACCGTTCGCCGTGATTCGAGGTCGACAATCGCGGTTCCCGAAAACCCTCACCTTTACGCCGTTCGCACGCTTCTGAATTCTGAGGTTTCTCTTCCTTTGCGCAGTTCACGATGGTGTCTGCCGGCCCATTCCCGTTCTACCCATGACCCGGCCCGCCGCCTTTTCCGGCGGGCCGTCCCCATGACGTGTATCATTCGCACCTTGCGCTGTTCTGCGCTGGCGATTCCCGTATTGTCGAACGCTCGTTCGTGACCCGTTTCCGACGCGGCGACGTTGCCATGTGACGCGGGTCCCGGCCCAACTCCCGCAGCTCGACGCCGCCGCGCAAGGCGTGGCAGACCGGCGGCCACAAGCCGCCGCAGACCGCCCGAACCCCTATCCGTGACCGCCAGACCCGATGTCAGTCTCCGAACTCAAACGCCGCCGCACGTTCGCGGTCATTTCCCACCCGGACGCGGGCAAGACCACGCTCACTGAAAAGCTGCTGCTGTTTTCAGGCGCAATCCAGATCGCCGGTACCGTCAAGGGCCGCAAGAGCAATCGCTACGCGACGTCCGACTGGATGGAGATCGAAAAGCAGCGCGGCATTTCGGTGGCCAGCTCGGTGATGCAGTTCGAGTACGGCGACGCCGTGATCAATCTGCTCGACACGCCGGGCCACGAAGACTTCTCCGAAGATACCTATCGCGTGCTGACCGCGGTCGACGCCGCCGTGATGGTGATCGACGGCGCGAACGGCGTCGAAGCGCAAACGCTGAAGCTGCTCGAAGTCTGCCGCAGCCGCAAGACGCCGATCGTCACCTTCATCAACAAGCTCGACCGCGAAGTGCGCGAGCCGCTCGAACTGCTCGACGAAATCGAACAGCATCTGGGCGTCGCCGCTGTGCCGTTTACGTGGCCGATCGGTATGGGCAAGGAATTTCAGGGCGTCTACGATATCCAGGGCGATCAGGTGCGCGTGTTCCGCGCCGGGCAGGATACGGCGGGCGGCGCGGTCGAAACGCTGCAGGCGCTCGGCGACGAGGAAGGCGAACGCCGTTTCGGCCATAGCTGGGTGCGCGCGAAAGAAGAGATCGATCTGATCACCGGCGCGACGCCCGATTTCGATCGTGAACAATTCCTGGCGGGGCAGCAATCGCCGGTGCTGTTCGGCTCGGCGATCAACAACTTTGGTGTGAAGGAAATTCTCGACGCGCTGGTCGATCTGGCGCCGCCGCCGTCGATGCGCATGACGGTGCAGCGTCCGGTGATGCCGGACGAGCCGAAGTTCACCGGCGTCGTGTTCAAGGTGCAGGCGAACATGGATCTGGCGCACCGCGACCGCGTGGCGTTCATCCGGGTGTGCTCGGGTCGTTTCGAGCGCGGCATGGCCGTGAAGGTGACGCGCTCGAACAAGACGTTCCGCGCCAATAACGTGGTGACGTTCCTGTCGCAGCGTCGCGAGACGGTCAGCGAGGCGTATCCGGGCGACATCATCGGTATTCCGAATCACGGTACGTTGAGTCTCGGCGATACGCTGACCGAAGGCGAGCAGTTGCAGTTCGTCGGCTTGCCGTTCTTCGCGCCGGAAATCTTTCAGACGGTGGAAGTGGTCGATCCGATGCGCGCCAAGCAGCTCGGCGAAGCGCTCAAGCAGCTCGGCGAGGAAGGCGCGATTCAGGTGTTCCGTCCAGAAGTTGGCGGCTTGATGATTCTCGGCGCAGTGGGCCAGCTTCAGTTCGAAGTGGTGTCGCACCGCTTGTCGACGGAATACAAGGTCGATGTGCGGATGGCGCCGGCGCGTTACCGGATGTCGCGCTGGGTGACCTGCAACGACGCGGCCGAACTGCGCCGTTTCACCGATTCGTACGCGGCGCGGATCGCGCTCGATGCATCGGATGCGCCGACGTATCTGGCGTCGCATGTGTCGGAAATCGAAGTCGCGCAGAAGGCGTGGCCGAAGATCGTCTTCAATGAATTGCGCGAGCATTCGGGCGCGCCGTTCAAGAAGGCGATGTAGGCCGCACCCCGAGCCAGGCGTGCAGGATGCCGTGTGGCATCTCCAGAATTGTCGCATTTCGGCCCGCAACTTCGCCTATCCTGACGAAGACGCGTGCCTCGCCGTCGGCGCGCCTTCTCCAATCTGCGGAGCGCCCGTGACCGTTCGCAATCTCGACGCCTTGTTCCGACCCGAATCCGTCGCCGTGATCGGCGCTTCCGAGCGGCCGGGCAGCACCGGTGCGATGGTGTGGGCGCGCGTGCTGGAAGGCGGCTTCAACGGCCCCATCTGGCCGGTCAATCCGAAATACCGCACGCTCGGCGGCCGCGCGGTGACCGGCGATGCCGGCGATCTGCCGCAGGCGCCTACCGTCGCGTTGATCTGCACGCCGCCCGATACCTGGCCTGGCATCATCCATAAGCTTGGCGGGTTGGGCACGCGCGCGGCGATCATCGTCGGCGAAGTGCGTACCGATGACGATCGGCTGGCGCTCCGGCATGCATTGTCGGCGGCGCGGCCGCATCTGCTGCGGATCGTCGGACCTGGCAGTCTGGGCGTGGTGTCGCCTGCGCTGCGCGCGCATTTCGGCGCGCCGTCGTGCACGGTGAAGACAGGCGGCGTCGCGTGGGTCTCGCAGTCGAATGCGCTGACCAACGCCGTGCTCGGCTGGGCGCACGCGCGCGGACTGGGTTTTTCGCACGCGGTGGCGCTGGGCGGCGAGGCCGACGTGGACGCCGGCGACGTGCTCGACTACCTGGCGAGCGACCCTGGCACGCGCGCCATCCTGCTCGAACTGGACACGGTGCGCGCGGCGCGCAAGTTCATGTCGGCGGCTCGCGCGGCGGCGCGCAACAAGCCGGTGCTGGCGTTGCGCTCGGGCCGCGCCGATCCCGCCGACGCGCTGTACACCGCCGCGTTCCGTCGCGCGGGCATGGTGCGCGTGGATGCGCTCGACGATCTGCTCGACGAAATCGAAACGCTCGGCGTGGGCCGCGTCGCGGTGGGCGCCACGGCGACGCTGATCACCAGCGACAGCGGCCTCGCGACGCTGGCCTGCGACGCGTTCGCCGCAGCCGGCGACACGCTCGCGCCGTGGCCGGCAGAAGCCGCCGATGCTTTAAAGCAAGCCTTGCCGCGCGCGGTCGGCGGCAACCCGCTGCAACTCGGCGACGATGCCCGTCCGGAGCATTTCGGCACCGCGCTGGAGCTGCTCGCCAGCTATCGCAGCACCGGCACGGCCTTCGTGGTCCACGCGTCGACGCATGGCGCGCCGGTCGGCGAGGTTGCGCAGGCGTTGATCGCGAATCAGCGCTTCGCGTATCGCGGTTTGCTCGCGTGTTTCTTCGGCGGTGTGGACGCGGCGACGCGCGACGCGCTGCATGCGCAAGGCATTCCGGTTCATACGACGCCGCAGCGGCTCGCGCGCGCGTTCGCCCGGTTGGTCGATTACCGGATGGGGCGCGAATTGCTGATGCAGACGCCAGAGGGTTTGCCGGCGCAGATTCCCGAAGCCATCGACGCCGCCCAGGCGCAAGTGTGCGCCGCGATAGCCGCAGGTGAGCACCAACTAACCGGCGAAGCGGCGGCGCAGTTTCTTGAACGCTTCGGGCTGCGGGTCGAGACGCAGGCGGGCGGGCAGAAGGAAAACGCGGCGCAAGGCGCTGCGCAGTCGCAGAAACCGGTCGTTGACATCGCCGTCGAGCTTCACGACGACGACAACTTCGGCCCCGTCTTCCGCTTCACCGCGCCGTCGGCGGATGGCGTGTCCGAGCCGCTGCGCGTCTACGGCTTGCCGCCGTTCAATCCGATGCTGGCGCGCGACATCGTCACGCACTCGCGCTACGCGCGGCTAATCGATCCAGAGCCGGCGTTAGCCGCATTGACGGCGCTCTCGCAGGCCATCTGCGACGTCAAGGAAATCGTCGGTCTTTCACTGACTTTGCGGGTGTTCCGCGACCACGTGGTAGTGGTCGAGCCAACCCTGAGCATTGCGCCGACGCGCAGCCGCCTCGCGATCGTGCCGTATCCGCGCCGCTTCGAAGAGACGCTCGACTGGCAGGGCATTCGCGTCACGGTGAGGCCGATCCGTCCGGAAGACGAAGCCGCGCATCACGATTTCGTCGAAGCGATGACGCCGGAAGATTTGCGCCTGCGGTTCTTCGGCGCGGTCGCCAACTTCGACCATTCGCAGCTCGCGCGTATGACTCAGATCGACTACGACCGCGAAATGGCGCTGATCGCGACGGTATCGAGCGAAGAGGGTTTCATGCGGACGCTGGGTGTGGTGCGCGCGGTGGCCGATCCCGACAACGAAACGGCCGAATTTGCGGTCGCGGTGCGCTCGGACCAGAAGGGCCGGCGGCTCGGACAGTTGCTGATGGACCGGATCATCAAGTACGCGCGGGCGCGCGGCATTCATTGGCTGGTTGGCGAGGCGTTGCGCGAAAACGGTCCGATGATCGCGCTGGCCAAGTCCTGCGGGTTCACGATGACGCAGACGGAAGATCCGGGCGTGGTCGGCTTCAGGATGGCGCTGGACGAACCCGCGCAGGGGTAAGCGGGTTCGTCCAGGTCCGTGGCGGGTACGACCCTCAAGCCGGCAGCTTCGCCGCGGCTTCGTCGACCTGCGTGCGAGTCACGGCCAGCTCTTCCAGCCACGCATCGGCGTACACGGCGCCGGTCTCGCGTTCCAGACGCGCGATGGTCGCCGCGCAGCGGTTCGCATCCTTCGGCGTCGCGATGAACGACTTCACCGACTCACCCGCCTTGAACTTGTCGAACAACGGCACGCGAATATCGTCCGGCAGCGCGCGCGCCGTCCATTGATACGGCTTGCCGTTGAACGTGAACGACGGCGGCAGCACGCGTTCTTTCTTCGCCGCCGGAATCAGACCGTAGGTGCGCGCGGCTTCGCCGATCTGCTCGGGCGAAAACAGTTCGTCCGGGCTGATGTCGAATTGCTGAATGAAAGATTCGATGCTTTGCATCGCCGCGGCGCGGTCGTCGCGCCGTTTCTGCGCGTGGGCGACGATGTCGCGCAGTTCGTCGGCTTCTTCAGGCGTAATCGTGAAGCTCGACTGCTTCTGCTGAAGTTCGGAAAAACGCTGGAATTCGGAATCGGTCAGAAGTTTCGCCATTGCTTGATCGAGGGCGCGCATGAGGAAACCCATGCGGCGTCATTTTTGAGAGGGTCGCCATTCTAAACCATGTGCCGGCGCGCTTCGTTTTGAAGCGCTTCAGCGGTCCTCCCGAAACATCGACAACGCCTGCACCGTCTCGCACAGCAGGGTCGTGACAGCGTCCAGCGTCGGTGCGACGTATTCATCGATGCGCCGCATGTACGGGCACGTGAGCGCCGCAATCGCCTGGCCGGAGGGTCCGAGGATCGGGAAAGTGACGTCCGTCACGCCAACAGTCTGCTGACTGTCCTTCTGCGAAAACCCTGCCGCGCGAGTCCGCTCACATGCCTGTTCCAGCGCATCGCGATCGATCGTGACTTCGCCTTTCACCTTGGTGTGTTCGGCCAGCATCTGCTCGCGTTGCTCCGGGGTTTGGAAGGCCAGCATCACGCGCCCGGAACCCGTATCGATCAACCCGACGCGCGAGCCGAGCCGCACCGAAATGCCCCACGTGCCCGGTCCGTCCACCTGCGCGATCACCAGCAAATTGCCGCGGTCATACACCGCGAGGTGACACGATTGCTCGGCAGTGTCGGCAAAGCGCTGCATCAGCGGCAACGCTTCGGAAATCAGCCGGTTCATCGGCGGATGCCGATGCGCGAGCGCATACAGCTTGAGACTCAGCGAATACCGGTCGCCCGCCTCTGAGCGCACAACATACTGCCGCGCGACCAGCCGCTCCAGCATCCGATACATCTCGCTCGCGTTGCGCCCCAGCAGCTTGGTGATTTCGGCGCGCGTCAGTCCCCCTTTCTGCTCGGCGAGCAGTTCGAGGATGTCGAGGCCCTTGTCGAGCGCGGGCGCGCGGTAACGGTCGTCGTCTTTGTCTTCCGCATCCATCGTCAGTGTCTCTCCATGTGCAGTTCTCGTTATCTGGGCGTGAGTGTAGTTCGGAATAAATCGAACGAAGCCAAATACACGGCTGAACTCTTCGCCACGCGTGGCCAGGGAAAATACCGACGGTTGGTGCAGTGCACATTCCTTGACTTAAAAAAGTCCGTATATGAATAATACGTTCATTGGTGAATGAGCGCACGCCAATAAACCGACACGACAAGAAAGCGCAGGACGCAGTGCCGGTCATCCAGCATGGCCGGATCACGCAGTTCAACAACGCATTACCTTGCATGGGGCCGGAGTAAGTGCTTTGCATGGGATCGGAGTAGCGCGCTAAAGCGCGAACTCCGATCGACAGCTAAAGCGCTAACTCCGGACCGACCCACGTTGCATGGGGCCGGAGTAAGCGCTAAAGCGCTAACTCCGGACCGACACAGGAGACACAACCATGTCGTTCGTAAAGAGACCGTTCGCGGCTCGCCGTTGGTTCCGGAGTCCTTCATTTGCCGCAGCGGCGGGAGCTTGCGCTGCCGGTCTCGTCATCGGCAGCGCCGCGCAAGCCGCCGAGGCCGGCAAGATCGGCCTCGATCTGCCGCTCCTCACGTCGCCGTTCTGGCAGTCATACAACAACTATCTGCCCAAGTACGCGAAGGATTTAGGCATCGACATCCTCGCGCCGGTCAATTCGAACGGCGATCCGGTCCAGCAGATCACCGACATGAACAACCTGCTGAATCTCGGCGCCAAGGGCATCGTGGTCGGCCCGCTGGATTCGGCGGCAATCAGCCGCGCGTTGGAAGGCGCGGCGACCAGGAACGTGCCCGTCGTCGCGGTCGACGTCGCGCCGACGCAAGGCAAAGTCGCGATGGTGGTGCGCGCCGACAATCGCGCGTATGGCGAGAAGGCGTGCAAATACATCGGCGAGCATGTGAAATCCGGCAAAGTCGTGCAGATCATGGGCGATCTGGCGTCGGTGAACGGGCGCGACCGGTCTGAAGCGTTCCGCGCGTGTCTGAAGGGCTATCCGGGTTTGTCGCTGCTGGAAATTCCGGCGAACTGGAAGGGCGACGTGGCAGCCACCGCGCTCGATAGTCTGCTGACAGCGAATCAGGATGTGAAGGGCATTTACATGCAGGCGGGCGGCGTCTATCTGTCGCCGACGCTGCAAACGCTGCGCCGCAAACAGATGCTGTTTCCCGCCGGCGACGCGAAACACGTCGTGATCGTCAGCAACGACGGCATTCCGCAGGAGTTCGATGCGATCCGCCGCGGCGATATCGACGCCACCGTTTCGCAGCCCGCCGATTCGTATGCAAAGTACGGCCTGTTCTATATCAAGGCGGCGCTCGCCGGACAAACCTTCAAACCGGGCCCGACCGATCACGGCAGCAATATCATCCAGTTGGCGCCGGGCGTTCTCGAAGACCAGCTGCCCGCGCCGCTCGTGACCAAGTCGAATGTCGACGACAAGGCGTTGTGGGGAAACACGGTTAAATGAGCGAACTCACGCCATCCGTGCCGGTCGTCGAAGCGTTGGAGATCACCAAACGCTTCGGCTCCACGGCCGCGCTGAAAGACGCGAGCATCCGCGTGATGCCCGGCGAGTCTCACGCGCTCGTCGGGCGCAACGGTGCGGGCAAATCGACGCTGGTGTCGATCCTCACCGGCCTGCGCAAGCCCGACACGGGCGAGGTGCGTTTCAGCGGCGCGGCGGCGCCGTCGATCGCGGACCGCGATGCGTGGCGCGAACGCGTTGCGTGCGTCTATCAGCACTCGACCATCATTCGCGATCTCACCGTCGCGGAGAATCTGTTCATCAACCGGCAACCGTCGCGGCACGGCGTGATCGATTGGTCCGCGATGCGCCGCGACGCCCGCGCATTGCTCGACCACTGGAAGATCGACGTGCGCGAAGATGCGCGCGCCGGCGACCTGACGGTGGAAGCGCGCCAACTGGTCGAAATCGCGCGGGCGCTGTCGTACGGTGCGCGTTTCATCATCCTCGACGAACCGACCGCGCAACTCGACGGCGACGAAATCAAGCGCCTGTTCCGCCGCATCAGCGAGTTGCAGCGCGAGGGCGTGACGTTCCTGTTCATTTCTCATCACCTGCAGGAGGTCTATGAGATTTGCCAGGCCGTGACGGTGCTGCGCGACGCGCGGCATATCGTCAGCGCGCCGGTTTCCGCGTTGCCGCGCGAGCAGTTGATCGAAGCGATGACGGGCGAGCGCGGCGGCCTCGCCGTCGCCGATGCGGCGGCGCGCGAGGCGTTGCCTGCGGATACGGCCGTCGCGTTGGAAGTCGAAGCGCTGGCCGGCTCCGATTACGAAGACGTGTCGTTCACGGTCAAGCGCGGCGAAGTGGTCGGCCTGACCGGCGCGACGAGCAGCGGCCGCACTAGCGTCGCCGAAGCGATCGCCGGTTTGCGCGCGGCGAAACGCGGCGAGATTCGCGTCGACGGCGCCACGCTGCCGCGCGGCGACGTACCTGCGGCATTGGCGCACGGCATCGGCTGCGTGCCGAAGGATCGCCACCACGAAGGCCTGGTGCTGACGCAATCGGTTGCCGAAAACGCTTCGATGACGATCGCGCACCTGCTCGGCAAATTCGGCATCGCACCGCCGGCGAAGAAAAACGCCTTCGGCCAGCAGATGATCGACGCGCTCGGCATCGTCGCGCAAGGCCCCGAGCATGTCGTCTCAGGGCTCTCGGGCGGCAATCAGCAGAAAGTCGTGATGGCCCGCGCGCTCGCCACCGATCCCAACGTGCTGGTGCTGATCGACCCGACCGCCGGCGTCGACGTGAAATCGAAAGAAGCGCTGCTGTCAGTCGTGGACCGCGTGCGCGAAGAGGGCAAGGCCGTGCTGGTGGTGTCCGGCGAACTCGACGATCTGCGCACCTGTGACCGCGTGCTGGTCATGTTCCGTGGCCGTATCGCGGCCGAATTTCCCGCCGGTTGGCAGGACCACGATCTGATCGCATCCGTTGAAGGAGTCAGTCTCCATGAAGAATAGTGTGCCCAGCCCTGCATTCGGCACGACGCAAGCTCAAGCGCAGCCCGCCATGGCGGCCATGGCGACCACGCGCGGCAAACGCGCGCGGATCGAATTCGCCCGCCTGCGCGATTTAGCGTTGTTGCCCGCACTCGCATTGCTGATCGTGATCGGCGCATTTGTCAGTCCGAGCTTTCTGACGCGGGCGAATCTGATCAGCGTGCTGGGCGCGTCGGCGGCATTGGCGCTTGTGGTGCTCGCCGAATCGCTGATCGTGCTGACCGGCAAGTTCGATTTGTCGCTCGAATCGACGGTGGGGATCGCGCCCGCGGTCGGCGCGATGCTGGTGATGCCGGCGGCGTCCGCGGGCTTCGGTCTGCAATGGCCCGCGGCGATGGGCTTGCTCGCCATCGTGGCGGTCGGCGCGGTGATCGGGTTCATCAACGGATTTTTGGTGGTGCGTTTGCGGCTGAATGCATTCATCGTCACGCTGGCCATGCTGATCGTGTTGCGCGGCATGCTGGTCGGCGCGACCAAAGGCGGCACGCTGTTCGATATGCCGCCGTCGTTCTTCTCGCTTGCGACCACCATCGTGCTCGGCTTGCCGTTGTCCGTGTGGCTCGCGGCGGCGGCGTTCGCGATCGCCGCGTTCGTGTTGCGCTATCACCGTCTGGGCCGCGCGTTGTACGCGATCGGCGGCAATCCGGAAGCGGCGCGCGCCGCAGGGATTCGCGTCGAGCGCATCACGTGGGGCGTCTTCGTGCTCGGCAGCGTGCTCGCGTCGGTCGGCGGTTTGATCGTGACCGGCTATGTCGGCGCGATCAACGCGAATCAGGGCAACGGAATGATTTTCACGGTGTTCGCGGCGGCGGTGATCGGCGGCATTTCGCTCGACGGCGGCAAGGGCACGATGCTCGGCGCGCTCTCCGGCGTGCTGCTGCTCGGCGTCGTGCAGAACCTGCTGACGCTCGCGCAGGTGCCGTCGTTCTGGATTCAGGCAATCTACGGCGCCATCATCCTCGGCTCGCTGATGGTCGCGCGCCTCGCCAGCGGCGAAGGCCAGAACTAATGCGCGTACAACACGGAGACCTATCTTGAGCCGTCCATTGGATACCGATGTCCGCCTGATTCTGCTGAGCCCGGCCGATAACTGCCTGATCGCGGCGGCGCGCCTGGAAGCGGGCACGCAAATGCAGATCGAAGGCGAATGCGTGACGCTCACCAAGACCATCGAGCTCGGCCATAAAGTGGCACGCCAAAAACTCGCGAAAGACGACAAGGTGCTGCGTTACGGCGCGGTGATCGGCCACGTGACCGAAGCGGTCGCGCGCGGCGCGCATCTGCATACGCACAACCTCGAAAGCGATTACCTGCCCACCTATACGCACGACGCGGGACACGAGTTCATCCATCACTGACTTGCGCACAATGAAGTGGCCTGGCGCCACGCTGGAACGATCATGACCGACATTTCCATGGCACCTCAAATCACCCCGCCGACGCTGCAAGGCTACCTGCGCGGCGACGGCCGCAAAGGCATCCGCAACGTGGTCGCGGTCGCGTATCTGGTCGAGTGCGCGCATCACGTCGCGCGCGAGATCGTCACGCGGTTTCGCGAGCCGCTCGACGCATTCGACGATTCATCGGCCGAGCGTGAACCGCCGGTGCATCTGATCGGCTTTCCCGGCTGCTATCCGAACGGTTACGCGGAAAAGATGCTGGAGCGCCTCACCACGCATCCGAATGTGGGCGCGGTGCTGTTCGTATCGCTCGGTTGCGAAAGCATGAACAAGCACTATCTGGTGGACGTGGTGCGCGCGAGCGGCCGTCCCGTCGAAGTACTGACGATCCAGGAAAAGGGCGGCACGCGCAGCACGATTCAATATGGCGTCGACTGGATTCGCGGCGCGCGCACGCAACTCGCCGCGCAACGGAAAGTGCCGATGGCGCTGAGCGAACTGGTGATCGGCACGATCTGCGGCGGCTCGGACGGGACCAGCGGCATCACCGCGAATCCGGCCGTGGGCCGCGCGTTCGATCATCTGATCGGCGCGGGCTCCGCCTGCATCTTCGAAGAAACCGGCGAGCTGGTGGGCTGCGAATTTCATATGAAAACGCGTGCGGCGCGGCCCGACCTCGGCGACGAAATCGTCGCGTGTGTCGCGAAGGCGGCGCGCTATTACTCGATTCTCGGGCACGGCAGTTTTGCGGTCGGCAACGCGGACGGCGGCCTCACCACGCAGGAAGAGAAATCTCTGGGCGCGTATGCGAAGAGCGGCGCGTCGCCGATTGTCGGCATCATCAAACCCGGCGATATTCCGCCGACCGGCGGCCTCTATCTGCTCGATGTCGTGCCGGATGGCGAACCGCGCTTCGGCTTTCCGAACATTAGCGACAACGCGGAAATCGGCGAACTGATCGCTTGCGGCGCGCATGTGATTCTGTTCACCACCGGACGCGGCTCGGTGGTCGGCTCGGCGATTTCGCCGGTCATCAAGGTCTGCGCGAACCCCTCGACGTATCGCAATCTCGCCGGCGATATGGACGTCGACGCAGGGCGGATCCTCGAAGGCCGCGGCACGCTCGACGAAGTCGGCCGCGAGGTGTTCGATCATACCGTGGCCATCGCGTCGGGCGAGGCGTCGAAATCGGAGACGCTCGGGCATCAGGAATTCATCCTCACTTACAAGACTTTCGAGCCGGTCGGGCCGGCGTGCCTGCCGTCGAGTGCTGCGAAGCCGCAACGGGTGCTCGCGATCGCACCGCTCTGAGTGCCGATTTGAGTGCCGATTTGCGTGCGCCGGGCAAACATCGTTCGCGCGTGCTAAAACACGTTTAATCACAGGAGACGCGGTCAATGACGGCAACGGTCGGTTCGAAGATCGGGCAACGGCGCGGCATCGGCCGCCGCGCGCTGCAAGTCAGCGGATTGGGGCTCGGTACGGCGCCTTTGGGCGGCCTTTACCGCGATCTGTCCGACGAAGAAGCACACGCGACCATCGCCGCGGCGTGGGCCGCCGGCGTGCGTTACTTCGATACCGCGCCGCATTACGGCCACACGAAAGCCGAGCATCGTCTGGGCGACGCGTTGCGCCGCTATCCGCGCAGCGAATACGTGCTCTCCACGAAAGTCGGGCGCCGCTTCGTGCCGCGCACCACGCCCTACGACGGCAGCGAGGGCTGGCAAGACCCGCTGCCGTTCCAGGCGATCTATGACTACACGCACGACGGCATTCTGCGTTCGTTCGAAGACAGCCAGCAGCGCCTCGGCATTGTCGATATCGACATTCTGCTGGTGCACGATATCGGCCGTGTCACCCACGGCGACAAGAATCCGCATTACTGGCGGCAACTGACCGAAGGCGGGGGCTTTCGCGCGCTCGACGAGTTGCGTGCGTCGGGCGCGGTCAAGGCGGTCGGCCTGGGCGTCAACGAAGGCGCGGCGATTCTCGACGCGATGGCCGAATTCGATATCGATTGCGCGTTGCTCGCGGGCCGTTATACGCTGCTCGAACAGACCACCCTCGACGATCTGCTTCCGGCATGCGAAAAACGCGGCGTCAGCATCCTGTTAGGCGGCGCGTTCAATTCGGGCATTCTGGCGCGCGGTGTCGAGGGCGATCTGAAATTCAACTATGGCGACGCGCCGCGCGAAGTGATCGAGCACGTCGCGCGGCTGGAGACGGTGTGCCGCGAGCATGGCGTGCCGCTTGCCGCCGCCGCCTTGCAGTTTCCGTATGCGCATCCGGCGGTCGCCACCGTGTTGACCGGCGCGCGCAGTGCCGATGAATTGCGCGAGAACGTGGCGTCGTTCGAGCAGCCGATCCCCGCGGAATTGTGGTCCGCGTTGCGCGACAACGGCTTGCTGGACAGCCGCGCGCCCGCACCGGAGGATTGACCGACGATGCATATCGACGCCCACCAGCACTATTGGGACCCGGCTCGAGGCGACTATGAGTGGCTCACGCCGGAACTGAAAATCCTGTACCGGCCGTTTGGTCCCGCCGATCTCGCGCCGTTGCGCGAACGAGCCGGCATCGAGCGTACGGTGGTGGTGCAGGCGGCGCCGACCATCGATGAAACGCGTTACTTGCTGGACATGGCTCGCGATGAGCCGTCGATTGCAGGCGTGGTGGGTTGGGTGCCCTTGCTGCTGCCGACTGCGCCGGATGTGATCGACGCCTTCGCGCACGAGCCGAAGTTCAAAGGCGTGCGGCCGATGTTGCAGGATATTCCGGACGATACGTGGATCGCCAACCCCGAGCTCGCGCCTGCGATCGAAGCGCTGATCGCGCGCGACCTCGCGTTCGACGCGCTGATTTACGCGCGTCACGTAGAGCACGTCGAAACGTTCGCGACGCGTTTTCCGGCGCTGCGCATCGTCGTCGATCATGGTGGCAAGCCGCCGATCCGTTACGGCCGCGCGGATTGGCAAACATGGGCCGATGCGATCACGCGGCTCGCCAGGCTGCCGCACGTGCATTGCAAGCTGTCGGGGCTCGTCACGGAGGCAGCGCCCGGCTGGACCGAAGAAACCTTGCAGCCGTATGTCGAGCATCTGCTGGCGTCGTTCGGTCCGGCGCGTTTGATGTGGGGCAGCGACTGGCCGGTGCTCGATCTGAACGGCGACTATCTGCTGTGGCACTCGGTGGCGAACACCTTGCTCGCGTCCTTGAGCGACAACGAGCGCGAGGCGGTTTTCGGCGGCAATGCCGCCGCGTTTTACCGGCTTTGAAGGTACGAAGCCAGGACGAGACAAGAGAAGCCCATTCCATTCAACTGGAGTCGTAGATGACACAAAGACTGGCCGGCAAGACGGCCCTGATCACCGCGGCGGGACAAGGCATCGGCCTCGCGACCGCGGAGCTGTTCGCACGCGAAGGCGCGCGCGTGATCGCCACCGATATCCGCATCGACGGGCTTGCCGGCAAGCCGGTCGAAGCGCGCAAGCTCGACGTGCGCGACGACGCGGCCATCAAGGCGCTGGCGGCCGAATTCGGCGCGATCGACGTGCTGTTCAATTGCGCGGGCTTCGTCCACGCCGGCACGATTCTCGAATGCACCGAAGAAGATTGGGACTTCGCGTTCGACCTGAATGTGAAGGCCATGTACCGCACGATCCGCGCGTTCCTGCCGGCGATGCTGGAGCACGGCGGCGGCTCGATCATCAATATGTCGTCGGCGGCGTCGAGCGTGAAGGGTGTGCCGAACCGCTTCGCGTATAGCGCGTCGAAAGCCGCGGTGATCGGGCTGACCAAGTCGGTTGCTGCGGACTTCATTACGCGTGGTGTACGCTGTAACGCGATTTGCCCGGGCACGGTGGCTTCGCCGTCGCTCGAAGAGCGGATCGCCGAGCAGGCTCAGGCGCAGGGCGTGACGCGCGAGGTCGTGCAGGCGGCCTTTGTCGCGCGCCAGCCGATGGGCCGCGTCGGCAAACCCGAAGAGATCGCCGCGCTGGCGCTGTATCTTGCGTCCGACGAATCGTCGTTTACCACCGGTCACGCGCATGTGATCGACGGCGGCTGGTCGAACTGATGCACACGGAATACCACTGAAAAGGGAAGTGTCAGGATGAAACTGCTTCGTTATGGGCCGAAAGGTCAGGAAAAGCCGGGCTTGCTCGACGCGCAAGGCAAGCTTCGCGATCTGTCGAAAGTGCTCGCCGATATCGACGGCGCCGCGCTGACCGACGAAGGCCTCGCCAAACTGCGCGCGGTCGATCCGGCATCGCTGCCGCTGGTCGAAGGCAATCCGCGGACCGGTCCGTGCGTCGGCAAGATCGGCAAATTCATTTGCATCGGGCTGAACTACGCGGATCATGCGGCGGAATCGAATCTGCCGGTGCCGGCCGAGCCGGTGATTTTCAACAAGTGGACGAGCGCGATCAGCGGCCCGAACGACGACGTGGAAATTCCGCGCGGCTCGAAGAAGACCGACTGGGAGGTCGAACTCGGCGTGGTGATCGGCAAGCCGGCGAAATACGTCGACGAAGCCAACGCGCTGGATTACGTCGCCGGTTACTGCGTGATCAACGACGTGTCGGAACGCGAATGGCAGATCGAGCGCGGCGGCACGTGGGACAAGGGCAAGGGCTTTGACACATTCGGCCCGATCGGTCCGTGGATGGTCACGCGCGACGAGGTCGCGGATCCGCAGAACCTGAGCTTGTGGCTCGAAGTGGACGGCCATCGCTATCAGAACGGCAACACGAAGACGATGGTGTTCGGCGTCGCGAAGCTGGTGTCGTATGTGTCGCAGTGCATGAGCCTGCAACCGGGCGACGTGATTTCCACCGGCACGCCGCCGGGCGTCGGCATGGGCGTGAAACCGAATCCGGTGTACCTGAAGCCGGGACAGACCATACGTCTGGGTATTGAAGGCCTCGGCGAGCAGACGCAGAAGACTTATGCCGCGGAGTGAGCGGCGGGTGTAGTCGAAAGGTGCTGATGATGGAAAAGGCCGTTCCTGCTCGATGCGGGAACGGCTTTTTTATGAGCCTCGGCGCGAGCGTTAAGGTGGGCGTTCAGGCGGGTTTATGCGCGCTGGGCCTCGAGCAGCCGCGCAAGCAACGCGACCAGCTGATCGACGTGCCGATCTTCGGTGCGCCATGACGACACGCTGATACGGAACGCCGGCCTGCCTTGCCAGACCGTCGCGCCGAACCACGTTTCACCCGAAGCCTGCGCCGCCTCGCGGACCGCGACGGTTTGCTCGTCGGTTGCGGCCCGTGCGAGCACCTGATTCAACACGACGCGATTCAACACCTCGAAACCCGCGGCACGCAAACCTTCGGCGATGCGCGAAGCCTGCGCGCAATGGCGATCGACCATGTCCTTCACGCCGCTTCGCCCTAAAGAACGCAACGCCGCCCAGATCGGAATGCCCCGCGGCCGGCGCGAGAATTCGAGGTTCAGATTCTTCTGCGCATCGTGCGCCGCGCTCAAATACGCGGCGTCGCTGTCCATCGCCGCCGACATTGCGCCCGCGTCGCGGCAGATCGCCATCGCGCCGTCGTAGGGCGTGTTGAGCCACTTGTGGCCGTCGGTGGTCCAGCTATCCGCGCCTTCGATGCCGTCCGTCAGCGCCCGCTTCGACGACGCTCGCGCCCACAAGCCGAACGCGCCGTCGACATGGACCCACGCGCCCGCAGCCTTCGCACGCGGAATCAGCGTAGCGAACGGGTCGAACTCGCCGGTGTTCACCTCGCCCGCCTGCACGCAGAAGATCGTCATGTCGTCGAGCGGCGGCAACTGGTCGGGGTCGATGCGGCCATGCGCATCGACGGGCGCGACGATCACATGCTTCATGCCGAAGCCGAGCACACGCAGCGCCTTTTTCACCGTGATATGCGCCATGTCGGAGATCACGACGCGCACGGCGGGCGCGCCATTCAAGCCGTCGTTGTCGAAATCCCAGCCCTGGCGGTCCAGCAACGCGCGCCGCGCCACCGCGATGCAAACCAGCGTGCAGGCGGTTGCGCTGGTGCCGAAGCCGATCGCCGCTTCGCGCGGCAGATCGAGGGCGTCGAGCACCCAGCGCGTTGCGATCTTCTCGATGGTGGCGGCCACCGGCGAGTTGTCGAAGGTCGACGCGCATTGGTCCCACGCGCCCATCAAACGCTCGGCGGCTGCCGCCGCCGGCAAGACGGCGCCGATCACGAAGCCGTAGTAACGCGGATCGTTCGACGCCACTGTGCCGGGCGACCCGCTTTCGTCGAGCAGACGCAGTACGTCGGCGGGCGGGTGGCCGTGTTGCGGGAAGGCTTCGTCGAACGCAGCGAGTTGCGCCAGCGCGGCGGCGTCCGGAAACACCCGGCGCTTGCCGATGGCCGCGAGGTAAGCGTGGGCGCGCCGGTCCGCATCGGCGACAAGAGCGAGTTCGTCCATGAGAGTCCTTGAGAGTCCTTGAGGTCTTGGGGCCGGCAGGTCTAGAGATTGGCGAGGTCGCGGCCGAGCTTCTGCAGTTCGGCGTCGATCCGCTTGTAGTAGGTGAATTTGCCGATTCGCTGTGCGCGCACCAGCCCCGCGTCGGCGAGGATGCGCATGTGGCGCGTGGTGGTGGCGGGCGCGATGCCGAGCTTGTCGGTGATGAAGGTGCAGCACACGCCGACCGTTTCGATGTCCGCGTGGTCCTGATAGGGGAAATGCCGCGTCGGCTCCTTCAGCCAGCGCATGACGGCAAGCCGGCTGGCATTGGCAAGCGCGTTGATGCGCGTGAGGTCGTCCGTCATTGGGTTGGGCGTGCGCGGAGTCGATAACGTTTCGTATATTAGCTAAATGACAAAACGTGAACAAGCGCTTTTACGGCGGCGCGCGGTCACTGCTAGCGGTCCGTTCAACCCGGCAGTTCGTGCTCGCCGCTGTCGCTGATGCGATTGATCGTGCCTTGTGCCACCGCAACGAGCTTCTCGCGGTTGCCTTCCATCACGTAGACGTTGCACTGGCAGGTCGCCTGAGTTTGACCCGCGTAGACGACTTTGGCGCGCGCGATCAGCGTGCCGTTGATCGCCGGCCGCAGATAGTTGATCTTGTACTCGCCCGTCACGACCTTCGGTCCCAGCGACAACGCGCCGGCGAACGTGAGCGCATTGTCGACGAGATAGCTGATGACGCCGCCATGCACGAAGCCGTGCTGCTGCCGCAGTTCGTCGCGGATCGGCAGAGACAGCGTCAGTTCGCTGGTGCCCGTGTGCATCAGCTCGGCGCCAAGCAGCATGCTGAACGGCTGGGCATGCAATGCGCCGCGCGCCCGGTCGAGGAGGTCGGTCATCTTGATTCCTTCGGGCATGGCCCGCAGTGGCATTCGCACAGGCGTGCGTTGTGTGCAGTCCTTACCCACTCTAGGAAGCGTGTGCACACCGCGTCAAGGTGATTCGGAAAAATCCGCAATGTATTGTTGTACAAAACAACTGCAATCCCGAAGTTGGCCGATGAAAATGGGGCGTAAGGCGATCTTTGGTGAAATTGGGCTCAAGCAAAGTCCGGCGATGCCGTTAACCCGAACGTAGCTCCTGCCATTCTTCGCCATTCAGGTATTCATGATGTTCAGCAAGATCAAGGTCGCATCCGGCCTGCTATGTGTCCTGGCTGCGTTCTGCGTGTTCCAGCTTGTGACGGTAGGCCTGGGATTCTGGTCGCTCACTCGCACCCATGACGACGTGGGCGATCTGTCGAACATCGCGCTGAAGCAGGTCGATGCGGTCAATGAAACGACGCAGCATCTGATGGATGCCCGTATCAACCTGTCGCGCGCCGGTACGCGGATGGTGCGCGGCGGCGGCGAGCCGGCCGACATCGTGCAGCACGCCCGTGAACAGCTGATGGCCGCCGATCAGTCATTCGCCGTTTTCATGAACGCGCCGAAGACCAGCGACGAAAACAGCGCCCGCGCGACGGCGCTGGCTGATCGCTATAAAAAGCTGCACGACGCGCTCGCGGAACTGGTGCAGTTCCTCGACTCGAACAATATTCAGGCGTTTCTCGACCAGCCCACTCAGTCGTTCCAGGACGCCTACCTTGCCGAGTCGCACCACTTCGTGCAGTTCGGCGATGCCGCGAGCCGTGCGTCGCTCGATTCGATCGATGCCCGTATGACGATGTTCCGCGGCGTCAGCATCGCTATTCTGCTGTTGCTGGTGGCGGGCACGTTTGCGGTTCACATGGCGTTGCGGCGTGGCGTGGTGGCGCCGCTCGAAGAAGCCGGCCGGCATTTCGACCGTATTGCGCTCGGCCGTCTCGATCAGCCGATCGCGGCGCGCGGCACCAACGAAATCGGCCGTCTGTTCTCCGGCCTCGCGAAAATGCAGGCGAGCGTCGCGCGCACCGTGCAGACCGTGCGCGAATCCGCCGACTCGATCCACCTCGGCGCCGACGAAATCGCCACCGGCAACGCCGACCTGTCCGCGCGCACGGAAAACCAGGCGGCCTCGCTCGAGGAGACCGCGTCGAGCATGGAGGAGCTGACCGCCACCGTGCGCCAGAACGCCGAGCACGCCCGCGAAGCCAACGCGCTCGCCGGGACCGCGCTCGCCGCGACTGCGCGCGGCAGCGAAGTGGTCAACGAAGTGGTCGACAAGATGCGCGGCATCGCGCAGAGCTCGGACAAGATCGCCGAGATCATTTCGGTGATCGACGGCATCGCGTTCCAGACCAATATCCTCGCGTTGAACGCGGCCGTCGAAGCGGCACGCGCGGGCGAGCAGGGCCGAGGCTTCGCGGTGGTGGCGGGCGAAGTGCGGGGTCTGGCCCAGCGCAGCGCGCAATCGGCCAAGGAAATCAAGACCTTGATCAACGAATCGGTCGCCGGGATTCAGGGCGGGTCGACGCTGGTCGAGCATGCCGGCGAGGCGATGAGCAACGTGTCGGCGTCGATTTCACGCGTCACGCAGATGATGGCGGAGATCAGCGCATCGTCGCTCGAACAGAGCACGGGCATCGAGCAGGTCAATCAGGCGGTGGTGCAGATGGACGAGATGACGCAGCAGAATGCGGCGCTCGTCGAAGAGGCGGCGGCAGCGGCGGCTTCGCTGCATCAACAGACGCAACAGTTGAAGCAGGCCGTTTCCGTGTTCGAAATTTCGGAGGCTGTGTTGCGCACGCAACACTTTGATGAAATTCGCGGCCACGCAGCGGCGTTTTCGTTGTCGGACGGGCGGGCGATTTAAATCGTGCGAACGCCTCGAAAAAGGGCGTTTGCAAATGAAAATGGCCCGCGCGAGCGGGCCATTTTGCTTTTTAGACGCAAGCGCCTAAAGGTGCCAGAGCGTACCCAAGGGTACTTAGGCCGGCTGGATGTTCGCAGCCTGCTTGCCCTTCGGGCCTTGCTTAACTTCGAACGTCACCTTCTGGTTTTCTTGCAGCGACTTGAAGCCGCTACCTTGAACTTCCGAAAAGTGCGCGAACAGGTCTTCGCCGCCGTCGTCCGGCGTGATGAAGCCAAAGCCCTTTGCATCGTTAAACCACTTCACAGTACCTGTTGCCATTTTTAATCCAGTAAATGTTGTGTATTGCATTCGCGACCGCTATTTCTCAACACGAGATCGGAGCGCGAAGTACGAGTTGTATCACGTCTTTATGATGGACGCCAATCAACCCGTATTCGGGTATTCCCCCGATGGCCCCATTTTGAGACCTCCGGGGCATTTTGAAAGGATGCCGCCGCCGGTAGGGTAAACTGGCTGTATTACACTTCCAGGAAAACCATTGACACATTATCTGCAAGAAGAACTTACGTCGTTCTGGAGTCGTTTGACCCCCTATCTCGCGATATTGGAGTCTAAATCACCTCAAGAGGGCGCCTTGGATCCGGTCGGCCGAATTACCGCCGACACCGAAGGTCACCAGGCTTTCGCCCTTCACACCACCGACCGGAAGCCGCACGGCGACGCGTCGGACACCCCCACCGGAAAAAGCGCAACCTACACGCGATTTAAAACTGCCGACGCCGATTGGGGACCCTGGCAGCGCGAGGAATACTGATCGACTCCGGCCGGTCGGCCAGATCGGCGCCGTCCGGCTCAGTGGCGGCGTGCAGGTCAGCTCAGCCCGGCAGCGCCTCATAGGCGGTCGCGAGGTGGTAGGGCGTGGTCGACGGCATGTCCGCCCGCGCCACAACGTCCGCCGGCGTTTTGCATTCGAACCAGCCTTGCGGACGCAGAAAGCGCTGCTGGAAACGTTCGATCTGGCCCGGCAGGACCGCTAGCGCAGCCGGATCGTCATGGCTCGCCAGCGCGCGCAAATATTCGGTTTGCGCCCAGATCCGCTGGGTAGCGTCCTTGATCCGGCCGGTTTCGTCGAGCGACGCACACACACCGCCGGTGTCTTTGTCCACCCCGTACTGCTGCGCGAAGCTGAACGCGCGCGTCAGCGCCTCGTCGAGACCCGAGCCCTCGAACAGCGCGCCCGCCCGTTTCACCAGCCAGAACCATTCGAACTGATGACCCGGCTCCAGACGGTTGTCGTCGGCGCCCAGCGGCAATTCGGCGACGCAGCCGGTCGGCGCGTGCACGAAATGACGCGCGACGGCGCCGGCCAGGCGGCTCAACGCGGCGTCGAAAGTGGAATCGCGAGTCGCTTCGCGGGCGGCTAGCCAGGCCTCCGTCAGATGCATCAGCGGATTCTGGATCGGCGTGCCGGTCACGGCGGAGAAGTCGGCGTCGAGTGCGGCGTTGAAAAGATCGCTGTCGGCGGCAAAGTGCGACTGAATCAACGCCGACGTGCGATGCACGATTTCCAGCGCGTCGCGGTTGCCGGAACGGCAGCCATATTCCGCGCACGCGAACACGACGAATGCGTGGGTGTACAGGTCTTTGGTGGTGTCGAGCGGCGCGCCTTGCGCATCCACGCTGTAGAACCAGCCGCCGTGGCGCGGGTCCTGAAACGTGTGCACCAGCGCGTCGAACAGCACCTGTGCATGCGCCGCATCGCCGGCTTGCGAGAACACGAACAATTGCCGCGCGCACGCCATTGCACGGTAGCGCGCAGCAGGCAGCGGCAGATGATCCTCGGCGCTGACCGCTTCGTACGGCAGCTTCAACTCAGTGTTGAAACCCGGCCCGCGCCACAGCGGCAGCACCACGCGAGTGAAGTGATCGCGCAGCGTGGCAGCAAGGGCGATCGTTGAAGCGGCGGAAGGGTTCATGCTTTGCATAGTTCAGTTCGTCAAACGCGGTAATCCGAAGCGCCCAGAGGTTCAGGCCGTTCGGCGTGCGGCCAAGCATAAAGCAAACGGTTGCCGCTGGCACGTCGGCGCAGGTGCGCAATCCGCTTCAGATGATTACGGATAAGGAGGCGAGCGCTTGCGTCAACTGCCCGGCGTCAAGCAGTTCCTGCTAGACGAGACGCCATCTAAAAATCGGGAAATCGTCGGCGAATGGCTTCGGCAGGGGCGGGCGGCCATGCGACAATGCGGTCTCGAAAAATTCCAATGGTATTGACGAGCGGTGCCCGGCGCCCGCTTTTCGGCGACGACCGCTTTTTTCTCTATGGCAGATTCCGCAGCATCCACGCAGCCCCGGCCTTCGCGCGCCGCTTCGAAGAAGCAGCGTCAGGCCACCGTCTCGACCGAAACCGAAAACAAGCTGGCGCGCGCCGCGCGCTCGGCGCAACGCCTCGCGCAACTGAGCGATGCCTCGCGCGACGACAGCACGCTCGACCTGTTCCCTGACGATCCCACCCGCGCCACGCTCGAAGCAATGAATATCGACGTGCGGCAAGGCACGCTGCATGGCTTTGAATTGCCCGACGTGGTGCTGGCGGCGGTCGGTGCGTTCGATGCCGTGGACACGCACACCGATGCGAAGGCGGCGCGCCGTGCGCCCCGCGTCGCGAAGTCCGATGAAGCGGCGCCGGTCAGCGCGCAGTTGAGCGGATTGGAGATGCAGCACGAGGCCGCGGCGGCATCGCCGATGGGCGAGTTGGCTTTTGCCGAGGCGAAGCCGGCAGGCGCTGCCGCCGTCGAAGAAAAGCCGGCGGCAACGCCGCTCACGCCTGCGATGGCGGCGGCAACCGTGGCGCGCAGCGTGACCGCCTTGCGTCAAGCGGGCGAGCCGGGGGCGTCGGCGGAAATTGCTTCATCGACGGTGGCCGGCGGCAAGCCGCCCGTGCCGCCGCAGCGCTTTGCGACGACTTCCGCCAAGGCTACGACGGCTTCGCGCGAAGCCGCCGTAGCCGAAACCGCCGCAGCCGAAACTGCCGTAGCCGAAACCGCCGCAGCCGCAACGGAAGCCGCACCGGAGCGCGCTTCGCCTGAAACCGGCGCTGCGGCGGCCGAGCCGAAGTCCGGCGGCCAGCCGGCGCGCCCTGCGCCGGCGCCGGCGAATGTTGCGTTTGGCGCGCAATTCAGGGAAGCCCAACGCGGCGAAGCGGCTGCGGCGGCTTTGCGCGCCGCGCCTGAACTCGACCGCGCACGCGCCACGGCCTTCGCCGATACCGTCGATGCACTGTATGGCGTGATCGCCGACCAACGCCGCGCTGCGACGGACCATTCACGCCGCATGAAATGGATGCTGTCGATCGTGGTCGGCGCGTTGCTGGCCACGGTTGCGATCGGTATCACGCAGACGGTCCTGCTGATGCGTCTGACGCGTGAAACCACGGCCCAGCAGCATCGTATCGAACAAATGATGCAGAACCAGCAGGCCGCCATGGCCAGCCTGCTCGACACTCACATGGCGATGGCCAACGCTGCGGTAGCCAATGCCGCTGCTCCGGCCGCTGCCGCGTCTTCGCCGGCTGCAGTTCAGCAAGCCGCCGGTCCGTCGCACGGCAAACGCAGCGCACGAGTTCAGCACGCGCACAAGCCGAAAGCAGTCAATTCGAACTGATCTTCAGTGACCGCCGCGCCGGCGTCAGCCGGCTGCGGCGGCTCGCTTTGCCACCCGCCCGCCTGGCCGGGGCATTCCCCGCTTCCCATGTTGTTCTGCCGGATAGGCGCCGTAAGGCGCCGCATGCGGCCAGCGTCTCGCAAGTCAAATACCGCGTTTTACACTCTCGTTGCTGTTGCGAAGCCGGACCGGATCCGCCAGCGCAACTTCTGACGGGAGCCACCATGCCGACTAGCGAGCACAAATATTCCATCGAAGAACTGATCTGCGCGCTTCTACGCGATCAGCGCATTCATGAGGGACACTGGGCGCTGAGCGTCGAGTTTTCGATGTCGGGAGCGTCCGTCAAGCCGCAGGACAATTCCGCGCGAACCCTCCCGGGCCTGATCGTCTCCGTCAATAGTGCGACGCTGGCACAGGCGGAGAGCGTGGCGACCGGCGCCGTCGACGCCGCCGTGGTCAACCCGCGCAAAGACATGGCGAGCGCGAAGCCGGCGCGAATCAGGAAACCCCAGTCCAGCACGCTCCAATAAGGCGGCCAGTTTTGACCCTGAAAATGAAAGAAACGGGGTCGTTGTCATGGTGCAACGCACCATGGCCGCAAAGCCTGAAACAACGCACCGCACCCGAAAAATTGCTGCATTGCACTAGCTTTTGCCCAGGGAAAACCCTATAATTATTTTTAAGGGAAAACCCTAGCTAATTGCAGTAATCAACCGGGAGTCGCCATGAGCTTCATTTTTGCACTGTTCCAAAAGGTCAGCGACCTCTTTGCGTCGCCCCATCTGCCACTGGATTCGGACTACTCGTACGAAGCGCGTAGCCGCGAAGCGCAGCGCGTGCGCCAGGCGCAGGCTACGTTGTTCGGCATCAAGCTGACCGACTAAACAGCCAGGTCGTATGGCCTGAGCGCGGATCACCCGCGCATGGCCGCGCACGTCGAGTGCGCCTCGCCTCATTGAAGCCACCGCCCGCGAAACGCGTGCGGTGGCTTTTGTTTTGTGCGCCGTGTTCTCCCCGAATACCTGACCTGTCCGAATATTTCCCCGCCGAAATGAATGTAACGGCGCCTGACGTGGCGTCGCGGCGGCCACGCCGCCAATCCATCGGGCATGGTGCTGCAGACGGGCCGCGAATGCAAAAAAGCTGGCTGTTCATCGCGCCCCATGTATGAAATGTGCGCTTACAAGTGCTCACGTCTTCACGCGGTTTGCGCCGCTAGAGTTCGTCTCAAGCGTACGGCGTCTGGTCCGAACCCGAAATTGCAGTCCGAGGGTGATTGAACACAGGCGCCGGCTTGATACAAAACTTTGCATGGGAGATCACTATGAAAACCTTGAACAAGACATCGCGCTCGATTCTCGCAACCTTGCTGGCGGGTAGCGCTTTGCTCGCTGCCGGCAGCGCCTTCGCCCAGGAGCGGGTGGTCGTCGAGACCGGTCCGGGACCCGCGGCTTACGGTCAGCCGCACATGACGCCGGTGGATGTGTCGATCAGTATCGGCTGGCATGGCGATCGTTACTACGACGGCCATCGCTACTGGGAGCATGACGAGTGGATGCGCCATCATCCGCACGACCGCGATCCACGTCACCACGACCGCGACGACCATCGCCCGCCGCCGCCCCCGCCCCCGCGTTATTGATGCGCGCATGACGGCGCCGCATGACGCGGCGTGAAGTCCCGCAAAGCCGGTCGTTCCTCACGGAAGACCGGCTTTGCCGCGTTCGGCGTGGGAAATAGGCGCGCTGCGCTATGCTTGAACGCTTTCATCGAAGGTGCGGATCTCGGTGGCCTCGATACGTTCCTCGATATCTCGACTCATCTGATGCCGGAGCTTGCCAAAGATGAAGACGTGCTCGATCTGCTGCGTGCGCAGGTGGACGCGGGACGCGTCGGCGTGCGCAGCGGCGCAGGCTTTTATGACTGGGACGATGCGCATCTCGCGCAGGTGAAGGACGGGCGCAAGCGGGTGATCGGCCGAGGATGAAGTACGGCGGGAGCGGGTCACTCACAACGTGGCCGCTCGCCTGGCCTTCCCAGCCTTTAAGCAGCACCCACGCGACTGCGGTATAACCGGCTTTCCCGCCCCACAACGCCAAACCGCATCAATCATGTCCCACTACTTCTACGATCCCGCCGCCGGCCACGGTCTCCCGCATGACCCATTCAAGGCAATCGTCGCGCCGCGGCTGATCGGCTGGATTTCGTCACGCGACACCGAAGGCACGCTGAATCTCGCGCCGTACAGCTTCTTCGGCGCGTTCGCTTCGTTTCCGCCGATCATCGGTTTTTGCAGCGAGGGCCGTAAGGATAGCGTCGCCAACATCGAAGCCACCGGCGAGTTCGTATGGAATCTCTCGAGCAAACCGCTCGCCGAGCAGATGAACCGCTCGTCGGCGCCGGTCGCGCCTCACGTCGACGAATTTGAACTCGCCGGTCTCACGCCGGCTCCGGGGCGCAACGTCAACGTGCCGCATGTCGCGGAATCGCCGGCCGCGCTCGAGTGCAAGCTGCTGCAAGTGGTGCGTCTGCATACGCTCGACGGTAAACCGATGGACAACTATCTGTCGCTCGGCCAGGTGGTCGGCGTACACATCAACGAAGCCTATCTGAAGAACGGTTTGTTCGACACGCATGCCGCGCAGCCGATCATGCGTGCCGGCTACCGTGCCGACTACGCGGAAATCGGTGAGATGTTCCAGATGTTCCGCCCGAGCGCATAATCGTCGAACCAGGCATCAAATGTTTAAACCGCGTCGCTCACGGCGGCGCGGCATCAGCCACATCGCCTTCGCGGAAAGCCCACGTCAGGAAACTGGCCCGCTTGATGCTTGCAACCGACACTCCAATGCGTCGTTTTCAAGTACCGGCTCATTCCCAAGGAGCGCGATCATGTCTACCGAATTCGCTACGCAGTTCTCGCATGTCCGTCCGCAAGACACGCCCTATGTGGATCAGGGCTTACGCGATTTTTTTCTCTATCGCGATTTAGGCATTGCGCAGGCAACCGGCGGCAAGGTGCTCGCGCAACTCGTCAAGGCGAATCACGCACCAGAGCAAGGCACCGGCTGGCACCGTCATGAAGCCGATTTCCACATTGTGATCATGCTGAGGGGCTGGGCGCGCTTCATGTACGGCGACAAGGAAACACTCGTCGCCGCCGGCGATTGCGTGCATCAGGCGCCGGGCATCGTCCATTATCTGTTCGACTACTCTGAAGATATGGAGTACCTGGAGATCGTTTCGCCGGCCGACTTCAAATCGGTCGAAGTCGACGGTCCGTGCGACGTTCCGGCGGTAACGCCGTGGAAGAGCGTCACCGCCTGAACAGCGCCGCCGCAGCAGCAGCGGCACTTGCACGCGACAACGCGGCCACCCGAAGCATCAGCTCATTGCGCCGCAGGCGGGCGCCGTCGCGGCGACCGTGCGGCCGGCTGCGGTTTGGAGGGGGACGAGCCGACACCAGCGCCATTCGGCGTGGCGGTGACCTCGGCGTCCACGTCGGCATCCACCACTGCGGTGACAGCCGGCGCCGCCGGGGTGATCTCTGCGGCGGCAGCCGCGGGCACCGGCCGGATCGTGCGTGCTCGCGAGCTGACCATCACGGCACGAGGCTCGTTGTCGTAAATGACGGCGCGCACGCGCGGATAAATCTGCCGCTCCCATCGATGCCCATTGAACACGCCATAGTGCCCCACGCCGGTTTGCACGTGATGCGTTTTCAGATACGGCCGTAACTTGTCGCACATATCCTGCGCGGCGAGCGTCTGTCCCACCGCGCAGATATCGTCTTTTTCGCCTTCCACGGTCAGAAGCGCGGTGCGCCTGATCTTCGACGGCTCGACTTTGCGCCCATCGACTGCGAGTTCATGCAACGGCAGCGCGTGCCGCTGAAAGACCGTATCCACGGTTTCCAGATAGAAGTCGGCGGTCAGATCCATCGTCGCGAAGTATTCTTCATAGAAGGTGCGAATCGTGTCGGCCTTGGCCGGATCGCCTTTGGCACGCTCGTAATACATGGTCTCGAACGAGTCGAGATGGCGGCCGAGATTCATCGACATGAACGCCGTGAGCTGCACGAAGCCCGGATACACGCGCCGGTGCGCGCCCGCAAAACCGAACGGCACCGCGCTGATCAGGTTCTGCTCGAACCATTCGATCGGCTTGCTCTTCGCCAGTTCGTTGACGCGCGTCGGATTGATGCGCGTGTCGATCGGGCCGGCCATCAGCGTCATGCTGGCGGGCTGCGCGGGGTGATCGTCGGCGGCCATCAGCGCGACGGCGGCGAGCGCGGCGACCGTCGGCTGACAGACCGCCAGCAGATGCGCGCCTTGCCCGATCGTTTCGGTGAAGTCGATCACGTGCCGCACGAATTCGTCGAAACCGAAGCGGCCCTGGCTGAGCGGCACGTCGCGCGGGTTGTGCCAATCGGTGACGTAGACGTCGTGTTCGGCCAGCATCGTGTGCACGGTGCCGCGCAGCAGCGTCGCGAAGTGGCCGGACATCGGCGCGATCACCAGCACACGCGGCTGCAGAGTCGAAAGCGTGGTGTCCTTACGGAAATGCAACAGCGAACAGAACGGCGTGTGCGCGACGACTTCCTCGACGATCGCGACCGGTTTGCCTTCCGTCACAACACTTTCGATGCCGAACGGCGGTCTAACGGGCGTGAGCCCGGCGAGTGTCAAAAGATCGCAGGCCGCGCGTACCGAGCGCCCGTGCGGCGTTTCGCCGAACGCGGGCCAGGCGTCGAGCGAATGATTGACCAGCGCCGCGCCGTGCCGCATCGGCAGCATCATGTCGGCAAACGCCTGGTATGTAGGATATGCGAACAGGTTCATAACCTTCGCACGAATGCGAGAAAGGAAGGAACCCAAATAGAGGCAAGTCATGTGCCAATCATGCACATGCACTGCCTTATGCCAAGTGTACGTTGGCATAGCATTTGCGCCAGTGGTTGAAGCGGGCCGGAATTGCCGCGCTTTGGTGCGCCGACGCACGGCAGCGTGCATGCACATCGTCAGGCGTCGCGCGAACGCCTCATCAGGAGGAGGAACGTATGACGAATACCACGCTCACCATCAGCAGCAAGAATTATTCGTCGTGGTCGCTGCGCGGCTGGCTGCTGACCAGGTTCAGCTGCCTGCCTTTCGAAGAGATCGTGATGCCGATCGACGATCCCGCCGCGCGCGCCGAATTGCTGCTGCTGTCGCCGTCGATTCTGGTGCCGTGCCTCTTTCACGAAGGCATCAAGATCTGGGACACGCTGGCGATTGCCGAATACCTGAACGAACTGAAGCCGGAGGCGGCACTCTTGCCCGAGGACCTGCGCGCGCGAGCGCATTGCCGCTCGATTTGCGGCGAGATGCATTCGGGTTTCAGTTCGCTGCGCTCGGCGTTGCCGATGAACCTCAAGGCGCATTTTCCCGGCTTCAAGGTTTGGGCGCGTGCGCAATCGGATATCGACCGTATCGTGACGATCTGGAGCGACTGCCTGAAGCAGTACGGCGGCCCGTTTCTGTTCGGCGAGCGTACCGCGGCCGATGCGATGTACGCGCCGGTGGTGACGCGTTTCGTCACCTACGACGTGAAGCTCGATCCGGAGATCGTCGAATACGGACAGCGCATCATGGCGCTGCCCGAGATGCAGCAATGGATTGGCGATGCCCAGCAGGAGGTGGAAGAGATCGACGAACTGGACGTCGAGTTCTGATTACGGCGCGTCGCTGCGCGCCGCGATCAGACGAAGGGACAACCCGCGCCGGCCGCTTAATCGCGCCCGGCGTCCAGCTTGAACACGCTGACCACCTGCGCGAGACGCGCTGCCTGATCGCGCAATTCGGCCGCCGCGAGTTCGGCCTCGCCGACGATCGTCGCATTCTGCTGGGTCGCCTCGCCGATCTGGGTAACGGCGAGGTTGACCTGTTCGATGCCGCCCGATTGCTCGCGCGACGCCACGCTGATCTCGGCCATGATCGCGCGCACCTGGCCGACCTGATGGACGATGCCCTGCATCGTCGAGCTGGCTTCTTCGGCGATCCGGAAACCGCTTTTGACGGTCGCCGTCGATTCGGCGATCAAGCCCTCGATTTCTTTCACCGAAGCCGCGCTGCGTTGCGCCAGCGCACGCACTTCCGAGGCCACCACCGCGAAGCCCTTGCCGTGTTCGCCTGCGCGCGCCGCTTCGACGGCCGCATTCAGCGCGAGGATGTTGGTCTGGAATGCGATGCCTTCGATCACGCTGGTGATTTCGGCGATCTTCTGCGACGAGCGGCTGATTTCGCCCATCGTCGAGACCACCCGTTCGACAGCGCGGCCGCCTTCCAGCGCGGCGTCGGCGGCATTCGTGACGAGCGAGTTGGCCTGCGCCGCGTGGTCGGCGTTCTGTTGCACGGTCGACGTGATCTGCTCCATGCTGGCCGCGGTTTCTTCGAGGCTGCTCGCTTGCGTGGCAATGCGCGCGGCGATGTCGCCGCTGCCGGTCGCGATCTTTTCGGTGCCGTAGGACATATCGGACGACGCGTTGCGCACTTGCGAGACGATGCGCGCGAGGCCTTCGCCGATGCCGTCGATCGACTGCATCAGGCGGCCGATTTCGTCGGTGCGGGCATGCGCTCCCTGCGCCACGCGCACGCTCAGGTCGCCCGCGGCGAAGCGCTCGGATGCTTTGGCGGCTTCATTGAGCGGGCGGCTGACGAGGCGGCGCACCGCGATCAGGAACACCGCCGCGAAGACCCCGACCAGCACGAAACCGATCAGCAGAAATTCGTTACGGGTCGCGGTGACGTCGGCCATCACCTCGTCGCGCGGCGCGACGCCGCCCACCAGCCAGTGCCACTCCGGCACGGTGATGAACGACACGTATTTGTCGCGCGCGTTGTGTTCGCCGAGCGTCGCATCCGCCGAACTGTATTGGAGCTGACCTTGTTGCATCTCGAGCATCTGCTGATATGGCGCGTTCGCGTTGTCGGCGCTCTGGCCGACGGCGGCCGGATGCACGATCAGCTTGCCGCGCTCCGGGCCATTTGAGGCGTTGACGACGAAGTAGTAGCCGCTGTCGCCGATCTTCAGTTTGCGGATGCCGTCTTCGACCGATTGAATCTCGCTGTCCACGTTCACGCCGACAAACAGCGCGCCGATTACGCGACCGCTCGCGTCGGTAATCGGCCGGTATTGCGTGATCAAACGTTTGCCGAAGAGCGTGGCAAGCCCGGTATAGGATTTGTTCGCGAGGATCAGCGCGTACGCCGGCCCCTTGCGGTCGAGCAGTGTGCCGATCGCGCGCGAGCCGTCCTGTTTCTTCAGCGACGTCGTCACGCGTACGAAGTCGTCGCCGCTGCGTGCGAACACGGTGGCGACCGAGCCGCTGCGTTCGAGAAACTGGTCGGGGATCGAGAAGTCCATGTTCAGGACTTTGTCGCCGGCCTTGAAGGTTGGCGTGGCAAGACCGTTGATGTCGACCTTCTGGGTTTCGTCGAGCGTATAGCCGGTGGGCAGGAAGCTCGCGAACAACGACATCGAACGATCGACGTCCGCCGATAACGCTTTGTCGAACAGCGTGATCATCGCGGCGATCGAGCGGTCTTTATCGGCGATGCGTTCGAGCACCTGATCGCTGATCTGCGTGCCCGCGCTGCGGGTGAGCCCCCACGTGAAGGCGGCGAAAATCAACGCCACGAGCGCGCAGGAAAGCATGGCCAGCCTGGCGCCCACGCTGGCGTGGCGCAACGAGAGATGTTCCATCGGCGATTGCGGAGTAAAGGAGGAAGGGTGATGCGCAGGCCACGCTCAGGCATGGTCGGCATCGATGTCCTGTTTACGGCCGCGGGGCCGGTTTTCTTTAGTTCATTGAAAGCATCGCGTAATGGACCGTAAGGCGATCCACAACGCGACCCGCAACGCGACCCACGCGACCTACACGACCCACGCGTCGGCGCTCAGCGGCCCGGCGCGCCGCGCCAGGTGCGCAGCAGCAGCGCATTGGTGACCACGCTGACGCTCGAAAATGCCATGGCCGCGCCGGCCAGCATCGGATTCAGCAGGCCGAAGGCGGCGAGCGGGATGCCGATCAGGTTATAGACGAACGCCCAGAACAGGTTCTGCTGGATCTTGCGCCAGGTCTTGCGCGAGATGTCGATGGCGTCGGCCACCAGCGCCGGATCGCCGCGCATCAGCGTGATGCCGGCCGCATGCATCGCGACGTCGGTGCCGGTCGCCATCGCAATGCCGATGTCGGCGGCGGCGAGCGCGGGGGCGTCGTTGATGCCGTCGCCCGCCATCGCGACAATACCGGCGCTGCGGAATTTCAGGTCGTGGATCACGCGGGCCTTGTCCTCCGGCAGCACTTCCGCGTGGAATTCGTCGATGCCGAGCGCCTTCGCGACGCTCGCCGCGCTGCCCGGGTTGTCGCCGGTGACGAGCACGCTTTTGACGCCCATCTGCGCGAGCCGTTCGATGGCGGCGCGCGCGGTCGGTTTGACGGTGTCGCCGAAGGCGATCAACGCGAGCGCAATGGGCGCTCGCGGCTCGCGCAGCATCAGCCAGGAGACGGTGTTGCCGGCGGCTTCGAGTTCGCGCGCGCGCTCGATGAGTTGTGGCGGTAACGCGATGCCCAGTTCGTTGAGCCAGCGCGTGCTGCCGAGCGCCAGGGTATGGCCTTGAATGTCGGCTTCCACGCCCCGGCCCGGCACGGCGCGGGCGGCTGTTGCAGGCGCCGCCGCAGCCATTGACTCCACCGGAGATGCGGTCGTCGCCGCAGCCGTTGACTCCATAGGGGATGCGGTCGTCGCCGCGGCCATTGACTCCACTGGGGATGCGGTTGTCGCAGCGAACCCGGGAACGCCAAGCGGGTTATCGCCGCCCGCCGCGACGCCGCCATGCGCTGACGCCGCCCCAACTACGCTCTCCGCCGGCGAAGCGCCTGCCTGCGTTTCTTCGTAAGCCTTCACCACTGCCCGAGCCAACGGATGATCGCTATGCCGCTGCACCTCCGCGGCGAGCGCCAGTGCTTCGCCGCGGCTAATGGCGCCGATCGGCTCGAACGCCGTCACGGAGGGTTGTCCGACCGTCAGCGTGCCGGTTTTATCGAACGCGACGACATTCACCCGGTGCGCCGTTTCCAGCGCTTCGGCGTCTTTGATCAGCACGCCATGCCGCGCAGCGACGCCCGTGCCGGCCATGATCGCCGCCGGCGTCGCCAGTCCGAGCGCGCACGGGCAGGCGATCACCAGCACGGCGACCGCGTTCAGAATCGCGGTTTCGCCGCTTGCGCCGGCGATCAGCCAGCCCGCGAGCGTCAGCACGGCGATCACCAGAATTGCCGGCACGAAGATCTCGCTGACCCGGTCGACCAGCCGCTGAATCGGCGCCTTCTCAGCCTGCGCGCTTTCCACGAGGCGGATGATCCGCGCCAGCGTCGTTTCGGCGCCGATCGCGGTGGTTGTCACTGCAATCGCGCTTTCGCCGTTGATCGAACCGGCGGTGACGAGATCGGCTACCTGCTTCGGCACCGGCAGGCTTTCGCCGGTGATCAGCGATTCGTCGATATGGGTGCGGCCTTCGAGCACCGACCCGTCGACTGGCACCCGTTCGCCCGGCCGCACGATCACCACCGTGCCGACCCGCACTTGCGCGAGCGGCACCTCGCGTTCGTCCGTACCGATGCGAATCCGTGCGCGGTCGGGACGCAGTGCGTTGAGCGCGCGGATCGCGTCGGTGGTTTGACGCTTGGCGCGCGCTTCGAGCCACTTGCCGAAGCGCACCAGCGTGATCACCACCGCCGACGCTTCGAAATACAGATGCATCACGTCGCCCGGATGGCTCGCCAGTTGATAGACGCTGATCCCATACGCCGCCGAGGTGCCGAGCGCCACCAGCAGATCCATATTCCCGGCGCCGGCCCGCACGGCGCGATACGCCGCCCGATAGAAGCGCGCGCCGAAGACGAATTGCACGATCGACGCGAGGCCGAGTTGCAGCCACGGCGAAAGCATCGCGTGCAGCCCGAACCACTCGCCGGCCATCGGCAGGACGAGCGGCAGCGTCAGCACGGCGGAGGCGAGTACGGCATAAAGCTCGCGACGTGTCTTGTCGCGCTTGGCGTCGGCTGTTGCGGCGCCGCCGTCGGCCGGCGGTGCGTCTGGCGGCGCAAGCAACGTTGCCTGGTAGCCTGCTTTCCTGACGGCTTCGATCAGCGCATCCGGCGGGCTCAAGGCCGCATCGGCGAAATTGACGGTTGCCGTTTCGGTCGCCAGATTCACCGACACGCCCGCGACGCCCGGCACCTTCGCCAGCGCTTTCTCCACCCGCATCGCGCAGGACGCGCAGGTCATGCCGCCGATGTCGAGTTCGGCGGTTTTGGCGGGCGCGTCCGCGGGACGCTGGGGAGTGGCAAGTTCGGTCATGGCAGGCAAGGCTCGTGGCGGCATCGGGCCGCATCAAGAGCCCAGTATCGACCTTCCCATGATGGAAAGGTAAAGGACGTTTTGATATCGCTCGGGAATGTTGCCGAAAGCGCGTGAAAGCGGCGTCCGGAAACCTCCAGAAGCGGCGTCCGGAAGCGGCCCGCTCAGAACGCCGGCGGCGCGTCCAGCATCGCCTGGCTGACTGCCTGCCGTGCGCGTGCACCACCATATAGTTGTACGTCGGCACCTGACGATGCGCTTCGTGCTTGCTCGGATACCAGTTTGGCGAAATATAGGCGGCCGGTCCCTGGAAGATCACGAGCGCCATCAACCGTACCGCGAGTGAATCCTGCGCGCTTATTACGAAGCTCAATTGTTGCCTTTGCGCTTGCCTCGTGAGTAAGGATACGATACAACCCGATGTTGCTGGCATGATGCCCCCAGACTGCCCGCGCTGGGCTTGAGGAAGCCGCGCAGGCAGGCTTCGCCGCACACCGAGGAATTCCCTGGACCGTACGTTCCGACACCTGAACGAATGATAAAAACTCGCCGAGAACTGTTTTCGCTTCACTGGACCTGCGCATCGCTCGCGGGCCTCGCATTTCTGGCCGGTTGCGCGTCGACACCGTCCGCCACGCAAAAGACGGCCGGCTGGATCAAGGACGAAGTCGCCGATTCGTACGTGTTCGGCTATCCGCTCGTGCTGATGGGCGTCGCGCGTGACGCGGCGGTCGGCACCGATCCGGGCCAGGCGCCGATCAATACGCTGCGTCATGCGCAGGCCTTGCCGCCGGTCGGCACCGCCAATCCGCCGCAGCCCAGCCTCGACACGCTCGATTCGACTGGCTGGCTGGACGTCGGCGCCGAACCGGTGATCGTCTCATTGCCCGATTCGCATGGCCGCTACGTCGACGCCCGCGTGCTCGACATGTGGACCAACGTGATCTGGTCGACCAGCACCCAGTTCGCCACGCGTGCAGCGGGCATCAAGGCGCAAACGATTGCGTTCGTCGGTCCCGGCTGGCAGGGCGAGCTGCCCAAGGGCGTCGCGCGCGTCGACGTGCCGACCCGCAACGCATGGGTCAGCGTGCGCATCCAGTCGAACGGCACGCGCGACCTGACGGCGGTGCGCAAGCTGCAACGCGCGATTCGCGTGGCGCCCGTGAGCGTGTATGCAGGCGACACGCGCTCCGCGTCGATTACGCCGCCGCGCAGCAATGCCGCCGATGCCGCTGCGGCGGCCGCATCCGGCACGCCGGCCGCGCAGATCGCCGCACTCGACGCGAACGGCTTCTTCAGCCGGCTTGCGCAGGCGTTGCAGGACAATCCGCCGACTCCGGCCGATCCGCACGCGCTGAAAATCCTCTCTGACCTTGGCATCACGCCCGGCGACCCGGTAAAGCTGCCGGACGCGGCCGAGGCGATTGCCGCGGGTCTCGCCGACGGTCACGAGCGCATCGTCACGCCACCGTCCAATCTGCTGGCCGGCAATGGCTGGAGCTGGTTCGGCGACGGCGTGGGCAACTACGGTCCCGACTACGCGATGCGCGCTTACGCTGCCTTTGCACAACCGGGCATCGGCACGAAGGACGACGAAGTGCGCGCGGTCGTCACGCAGGACAGCGACGGTCATGCGCTCAACGGCGCGAACCGCTACGTGATCCATTTCGGACCGAACCAGTTGCCGCCGACGCGCGGCTTCTGGTCGATCACCGCCTATACCAGGGATGGCGCGCTCGGCGAAAGCGCGCCGGCGCGTCTGGCGGTCGGCGACCGCAATGGCGCGCGCCGCAATCGCGACGGCTCACTCGACGTGACGGTGTCGTCGGCGCGCGGCAAGAGCGGCAACTGGCTGCCGGCGCCGCGCGCCGATCTGCAACTGATGCTGCGTCTGTATGCACCGAAGCCGCAAGCCACCGACGGCAGCTGGCAACCGCCGGCTGTCGTGCGTCAGTGACATGACAACGTTCCATGAGTGACGTATAGGTAAGTGCGTGTCCGTTGCCTGGCGCAACGGACACGCGATGCTGTACCGCGAATCAATGTGTAAGTCACGACTTACATTTCTGTCCCATGCAAGGTGCGCGACTTATACTGCCGCTTGCGGGATTTTCGTTTTCGCGGCGGGCTTGCCGCCGCACTATCCAAGACCGAGCATGGCAAGCCTCAATAAAGCAACACTGGCATCTTCCATGCGGACCGTGCGCGAGGCCGCGCAGTCACGCCGTACCCGGCGTGTCATCACCGGTCTGCTGATCTTCCTCGTAGTATTCGGTCTACTCGGCTTTTTCGCGGCTCCGCCGCTGATTCGCCACATCGCCGAGCAGCAGCTCAGCAAGCAACTCGACCGGCCTGCCACGATCGGGCGCATCGCGCTCAATCCGTACACGCTCAAGCTCGAAGCCGATCGCGTGCATATCGGCGAGCGCGGCGGCGCGGGCGATTTCGTCGATATTTCGCGGCTCATCGTGCAGCCTTCATGGAGTTCGCTGTTTCGCGCGGCGCCGATCATCGACGAAATACAGCTCGATTCGCCGCGCTTTCACATTGTTCGCTACGATGCGCAGCGCTTCAATTTCACCGATCTGATCGAGAAGTTCGCGAAGCAGCCGTCCCAGCCTTCCAGCAAGCCGACGCTCTTCTCCGTGTCGAATATTCGCCTCGAAAACGGCCAGATCACGTTCGACGATAAATTGCTCGGCGCCACCCACGTGATCGATCAATGGAAGCTCGGCATTCCGTTCATCGCGACGCTGCCCTCGAAAACCAATATCTTCGTCGAGCCGTTGTTGCGTGCGCGGATCGACGGCAGTCCGCTCGCCATCGACGGCAAGACCAAGCCGTTTGCGGCGTCGCGTGAATCGGAAGTGTCGCTGCGCTTTGACGGGCTCGACGTGCCGCGCCTCATGTCCTACGTGCCGACCAAACTGCCGGTGATCGTGCAGAGCGGCAAGCTGTCCACCGATCTCAAGCTCAACTTCGTGCTCTCCAACGACACGCCGTCGCTGCGCGTGGCGGGCACCGTCGATATGAACGATGTGGACGTGCGCGATCAGAGCAAGGCGCCGTTTTTCGCGGCGCGTGCGCTGCATGTGGCCGCCGCGACGCTCGAGCCGTTAAAGAGCGCGTATCACTTCGACGATATCCGCATCGACGCGCCGACCGCCAATCTTGCGCGCGATAAAGCGGGCGTGCTGAGTGTCGAGCGGATGTTCGCAGCTGAGCCGGCTGCTGCGGCTTCCGCACCTGCGGCTGCATCGGCACCCGTATCCGCGCCCGCATCCGCATCCGCATCTGCATCTACGCCCACATCTGCATCTACGCCCACATCTGCGCGCGCCACGGCGAAGAATCCGGCCAGCGCGCCGGTTGCGGCCTCCGGCGCCGCCGCCACGGAAAAAGCCGCACCGCCTTTGGACCTGTCGATCAAGCGCTTTGCTCTCAATGACGGCACGGTGAATGTTCACGACGAAGCGGCCTCGCGACCGGTCGACCTCGGCCTGCAAAAACTGGCCGTCACGTTGACGGACTTTTCGACGCTCGCCAACGCGCCCGCGCATTACACGGTGAACACCGGCTTCAAAGACGCCGCCGGCTCGCTCGGCGCGGCGGGCGCATTCGGCCTCGTCACGAAGACCGCCAGCGCGAAGCTCGACCTGAAGTCGCTGCCGTTGCCGCTGCTGCAACCGTATCTCGACACCGCGACCGCGGCGCAGATTGTCGACGGCGCGCTTTCCGCGACGGCGAACGTCGGCGCGAACTGGTCGAAGTCGCCGGCGGCCGTGATGGTCACCGACACGCAACTGGATCTGCAATCGCTGAAACTCGCGGCGCGCGGCAGCAAGGAGCCGGCCGTCTCGCTCGCGCAAGGCCGTGTGACGGTCAAGCAGGTCGACGTGGCTGGCCGCACCGCCGATATCGCCGGCGTCGACACGACCGGCCTGGTCGTCAATGCGCAGCGTCTGAAAGACGGCAGCATCGACCTCGCCGCGCTCGCCGGCCCGCATCAGGCCGAGCAGCAACGCACGGCGATTCACGCGGTGAAGAAGACGCAGGAGCAAGGGCCCGCATGGCGCTACAAGATCGCCGAACTCAACCTCAAGGACGCGACCGCCAATTTCACCGACAACACCACGCCGCACCCGGTCAAGTTGAACGTCACGCCGTTGCAACTCAAAGTGCAGCAGATCAGCGATGACCTAAGCCGCCCGCTGCCGATCGATCTGCAAGCGACGCTGAACAAGAAAGGCACGCTCGGCGTAACCGGCAATGTCACGGCGACGCCGCTCAAACTCGCGTTGAAGGTGAACGCGAACCGGCTCGACGCGGCGGCCTTCGAGCCGTACTTCGGCAGCAAGCTGAATGCGTTGATCGCGAGCGCGTTGCTCAACGCGAACGGCGACCTTGCGCTGACTCAGGCGAAGGAGTTGAAAGCGGCGTACCGCGGCGATGTGGCGCTGGTCGACGTGCGGATGCTCGACAAAGCCACGTCGGACCCGTTCGCCGGATGGGGTTCGCTCGCGCTGACCAACCTGAAGGCCGATTACGACGAGCGCGGCGGCACGGTAGTCGACGCGGGCCGCGTCACGTTCACGAAGTTCTATGGGCGCGTGCTGCTCGACGCGCAAGGCAAGCTCAATCTGAAGGACGTGGTCGCGCACGAAAGCGGCGCGGCTCAGTCGCTGACGCGCGACAAGAGCGGCGCCGAACCGGTGCCGTTGACGCCGCAAGCTGCATCGGCGTCCACGCCGGCGCCGGCGTCGGCGGCGGCAATCGTCACCCCAGCGGCCACCGTGACCGCCGCGACGCCGCCGCAAAGCCCCGTCAAGCTGCATTTCGGCCAACTGGTGCTGCAACAGGGCCGCGTGACCTACACCGACAACTTCATCAAGCCGAACTACACGGCGAACCTGGTCGGCATTCAAGGCACGGTCGGCGCGTTCGGCACCCAATCGACCACGCCGGCGCCCGTCGACATCGCCGCAAAACTGGCCGCCAACGGTCCGCTGTCGATTCGCGGCACGGTCAATCCGCTGATCGCCAAACCGTCGCTCGATCTGACTGCCAGCGCGCACGATATCGAGCTGACCAACCTCACGCCGTATTCGGCGAAATACGCGGGGTATCCGATCACCAAGGGCAAGCTGAACGTCGATCTGCACTACAAGCTCGACAACGATCAGTTGAACGCGGACAACCACCTGTTCATCGATCAGCTCACGTTCGGCGATCACGTCGAGAACGATACGGCGACCAAGCTGCCGGTGCGTCTCGCGATCTCGCTGCTGAAAAACTCGCGCGGCGAAATCAACGTGAATCTGCCGGTGTCGGGCTCGCTGTCGAATCCGGAGTTCAGCATCGGCGGATTGATCTGGCACGCGGTGCTGAATCTGTTGCAGAAGGCCGTGACCGCGCCGTTCTCGCTGATCGCCAATGCGTTCGGCGGCAGCGGCGAGGAATTGGGCTACGTCGAGTTCGAGCCGGGTTCGGCGAAACTCTCGGACGCCGGTGATAAAAAGCTCGATACGATCGTGAAGGCGCTGGCTGACAAGAGCTCGATTCGTATCGACCTGATCGGCCGCGTCGATCCGGCTGTCGACGAACCGGCGTTGCGCGACCGCTATGTCGAGCGGCTGGTCAAGCAGCAGAAGATCAAGGACGTGGTGGGCAATGGCGAAAGCGTGGATCTGTCGACCGTCACCGTCGATTCCAAGGAGTACGACAAGTATCTGACCAGGGCCTACAAGGCGGCCGACTTCAAGAAGCCGCGCAATTTTGTCGGCCTGACAAAGAGCCTGCCGGACGACGAAATGAAGAGCGCGCTGGCCGCCAACGCGCCGATCGACGACGCCAGCTTGCGCGACCTCGCGCAGCAGCGGGCGCAAAGCGTGCAGCAGTATTTCGAAGGCAAGATCGACAGCAGCCGCGTGTTTGTCGTCGCGCCGAAACTGAACGCTGAAGGCATCAAGGACAAGGGCGCGACGACGCGCGTGGACTTTGGCTTGAAGTGATGCGCTGTGGACGCCCGCCCTGCAACCAGGGGCGGGCAGTTAGGCGGCGCGCGTCGGCGCTTTCAGCGCCGTCTGTTCGATCACGCGTGCGAGCGTGTCGAACGCCGGACCGATCCTGTCATTCGGTACGCACGCGTAACCCAGCAACAGCCCTCGCCGCGCGGGCGTCTCGCTGCTGTAGTAACTGGCGAGCGGCCGCACGATCACGCCGGCATCGAAAGCGGCTGCCGTTACCGCGCGATCGTTCGCGTGATCGGGCAGACCGAGCACCAGATGCAAGCCGGCCTCGTCGCCCATCACCGGCAATTCGTCGCCGAAACGCGCGGTGATCGCGTCGATCAGAATCTGCCGGCGCTCGCCGTACAACGCCCGCATACGCCGCACGTGCGACGTGAGGTGGCCGTCCATGATGAAATCGGTCATCACCGCCTGCTGCATCAACTGCCCCTCGCGATACAGCTCGGCAACGCCCGTGCGAAACGTATCCACCAGATGCTCCGGCGCGATCATGTAGCCGATCCGCAAACCCGGAAACAGCATCTTGCCCAGACTGCCGACGTAGATCACCTGGCCGGCGTCGTCGAGTCCTTGCAGCGATGCAAGCGGACGGCTGCCGTAACGGAACTCGCTGTCGTAGTCGTCCTCGATGATCCACACGTTGTGCTGGCGCGCGTATTCGAGCAGCGTGCGGCGGCGCGCAAGACTCATCACCATGCCGAGCGGATACTGGTGCGACGGCGTGACGAGCGCGAGGCGCGGCGGTTGCTGCAAATCCTGCTCGCGCGGGTTGAGCCCTTCGTCGTCGACCGGCACCGGCACCAGCGTAATCCCCGACGATTGCAGCACGCTGCGCGCGCCCCAATAGCACGGCTCTTCGACCCACGCGCGATCGCCGACGTCGGTCAGCAAACGCACCGCGAGATCGATCGACTGATGGATACCCGTCGTGATGATGATCTGGTCCGGCGTGCAGTTCACCGAGCGCGCAACACGCAGGTAATCGGACAACGCGCGCCGCAGCGGCCGATAGCCGCCGCCGGGCGCATAGGTCAGCAGATCGGGATTGGCTTCCTTCCACAACCTTGCCTGCAAGCGGCTCCATATGCGCGCCGGAAATTCGGCGACGTCGGGTACGCCCGGCATGAACGCGCCCCATTGTTTGGCCGATACGCCGGCCTGATCGATCAGCCTTCGTCCACGGCTGGAGAGGTCGCCGAGATCGCGTTTCGGCGGTTTCGCCGCCGGGGCGGCCGGATTGCCTTCCGTATCGACGCTCGCCACCGGCTTCTTGCGCGCGTTCACGGCCGCGCTGTCCGGCCGCGTGTCGGCGACATACGTGCCGCTACCGGTGGTCGAGATCACATAGCCTTCGGCGGTCAACTGGTCGTAGACGTGCAGCACCGTATTGCGCGCAATCCCGAGGTCTCCCGCGAGCGTGCGCGAACTGGGCAGCTTGGTGCCGGGCGGCAACTGGCCAGTCAGGATGGCCTGCTGGGTCAGTCGCAATGTCTGCCTGTAGACCGGTTCGGCGGCCGTGCGGTCGAGCCGTGCGGCCAGCCAATCCGACAAGATCACGGTGTCCAAGTGGTTCTATCCGGAATAATGAAATGGTTCCATATTGTAGAACCGTAAGGGACTATAGTGAGCCACGCAATTGTTGCAATCCCTTTGTTTCGACGAGGGAGCCAGCCGGACCGCAGAGGAGACCAGGCGATGAAAACCGATGACGTGATCGTCAGCTTTCGGGGCGTGCGCAAGACGTACGACGGCGAAACGCTGGTCGTCAAACAGCTCGATCTGGATATTTACCAGGGCGAATTCCTGACGCTGCTCGGACCTTCGGGTTCGGGAAAAACCACTTGTCTGATGATGCTGGCGGGATTCGAATTCCCCACCGGCGGCGAGATCTGGCTGGACGGCACGCTGCTCAATACCGTGCCGCCGCATAAGCGCAACATCGGCATGGTGTTTCAGAACTACGCGCTGTTTCCGCATCTGACGGTCGAACAGAATGTCGCGTATCCGCTCACCGTACGCAAGCTTTCGGCGGATGAGCGCGCGCATCGCGTGAATAACGCGCTGAAGATGGTGCGCATGGAGAGCTTCGCAAAACGTTATCCGGCACAGCTTTCCGGCGGCCAGCAGCAGCGGATCGCGTTGGCGCGGGCGCTGGTGTTCGAGCCGAAGCTCGTGCTGATGGACGAGCCGCTCGGCGCGCTGGACAAGCAGTTGCGCGAACACATGCAGTACGAACTTAAATCATTGCACGAGAAGCTCGGCGTCACGTTCGTCTACGTCACGCACGACCAGGGCGAGGCACTGACCATGTCGGACCGCGTCGCCGTGTTCGACAAAGGCATCGTGCAGCAGCTCGATACCGTCGACCGGCTGTACGAATCGCCCTGCAACGAGTTCGTGGCGAACTTCATCGGCGACAGCAACAAGCTGCGCGGCACGATCGCGAACGTCGATGGCGAGTACTGCGAGTTTCATCTGATTGACGGCACGCGGCTCACCGGCCGCAATATCGGTGGCGCGCGGGCGGGCACGCCGGCGGTTGCGTGCATCCGGCCCGAGCGCATGAAGCTCGCCAACCTGGTGAACGGCGTCTCGCGCCCCGGCGCCAACGCGCTGGCCGGCGAGGCGCGCGGGCTGATCTATTTCGGCGACCACGTGCGCATGCGCTGTAGCCTGCCGGAGCAGGACGAGTGCTTCGTCAAGGTGCCGCTCGGCACCGACGCACTCGAATCCTTCGCGCCCGGCGCGCCGGTCGCGCTGGAGTTCGCGGCCGAGCATCTGCGGGTGTTTGCCGGGGCGTGAGCGCGTTTGATGCGCGGGCAGTTCAACGCAGGCCGGTCAGGCAGGCAGCACATAAAAAGTCGCATCGTACTTAGCTGGAAGCAAACCACCAAAGGAGAGCAACACACCATGAGCAAGATCGGGAAATCGCGCTGCGCCATCGCTGTCGGTGCTGTGGCGCTCGCGCTGGGCGCCGCGCAGGTCAATGCAGCCGAACTGACCGTCGTCAATTTCGGCGGCGCGAATGGCGACGCGCAAAAGGTCGCATTCAACCAGCCGTTCGAAGCGCAAACCAGCAACAAGGTGACCGCCGTCGAATACAACGGTGAGCAGGCCAAAGTGAAGGCGATGGTCGAAGCGAAGCATGTGAACTGGGACGTGGTGGAAGTCGAATCCGGCGACATCGGCCGCGGCTGCGACGAAGGGCTGTACGAGAAGCTCGACTGGTCGAAGATCGGCAAGAAGTCGGACCTGATTCCGGAAGCGCCGCAAACTTGCGGCGTGGGTTTCTTCGTGTGGTCGACGGCACTCGCCTATAACGCCGACAAGCTGAAAACCGCGCCGACCGGCTGGGCCGACTTCTGGGACGTGAAGAAATTCCCGGGCAAGCGCGCGATGCGCAAGGGCGCGCGCTACAACCTGGAGTTCGCGCTGATGGCCGACGGCGTGCCGCCGAAGGACGTCTACAAGGTGCTCGCCACCAAGGAAGGTCAGGACCGCGCATTCAAGAAGCTCGACGAGCTGAAGCCGAATATCCAGTGGTGGGAAGCGGGTGCGCAGCCGCCGCAGTTCCTCGTCGCGGGTGACGTGGTGATGTCCACCGCGTACAACGGCCGTATCGACGCCGCGCAGAAGGAAGGCAAGAACCTGAAGGTGGTCTGGAACGGCAGCATCTACGACCTCGACTACTGGGGAATTCCGAAGGGCTCACCGAACAAGGCGCTGGCCGAGAAGTACATCGCCTATTCGATTTCGCCCAAGCCCCAGGCGGAATACGCGCATCACATCGCATACGGTCCGGTGAACGTGGCGGCGATCAAGGCGCTCGATGCGAAGACGCTTGCCGATCTGCCGAATTCGCCGGCCAATGGCAAGAACGCCGTGCTGCAGAACCTCGGGTTCTGGACCGATCATGGTGATGAGCTGGAGCAACGTTTTTCGTCGTGGGCTTCGAAGTAATTTGCCGGGTGTGAGAAGGCGCGGCTTGGTTTGATCGAGCCGCCCTTTGACGATGCAACATAACGCGCGCATGTCTATTCGGCGTGCGTGCCCGGCTAGATGGATGGGACCGGAGTAAGTGCTTTGCATGGGGCTGGAGTAAGTGCTAAAGCACTAACTCCAGCCGACAGCTGAAGCGCTAACGCCGGTCGACAGCTTTGCATGGGACCAGAGTAAGCGCTGAAGCGCTAACTCTGGTCGACAGCTTTGCATGGGACCAGAGTAAGCGCTAAAGCGCTAACTCTGGTCGACACAGGAGAAGGGTGTGACTACCATGACGATCGCCGCTGATTCGACGCCCGAGTCGAGCGTTCGGCTCAAACGCGAACTGAAGGCCGCGGAAGCCAGGAAGCGCGCCATGGCGCTGCTGCTGATCGCGCCGCTCGCCATTTTTCTGCTGCTAATCTTCGTGGTGCCGATCGGTGCGCTGTTGACGCGCGCCGCGCAGAATCCGGAAGTGGTTGGCGCATTGCCGCATACGCTGAATGCACTGAGCGGGTGGGACCGCAAGACGCCGCCGCCTGACGCGGCTTATGCCGCGTTGGCGGTCGACCTCACCGCGATCGCGGACAGCGACGGCATGGGTGCGCTGGCGCGACGGCTGAACGTGGAGATTCCGGGTTATCGCTCGCTGGTCGCGAAATCGGCACGCGCCATGCCGTTCGCCGACGACAACAGCAAACCGTTGACGCTCACGCCTGCCCAGGTCCATGCGAAGTTCGTCGAGCTCGACGAACGCTGGAACAACATTGCCTACTGGCAAGCGATTGCGAAGAATTCCAGCGCGTATTCGCAGTTCTATCTGCTGGCTTCGCTCGATCACAAGCAGGACGCGTTCGGCCACATCATCCAGACCGATCCTGACCAACAGATTTATCTCGCCGTATTCAGCCGCACCTTCGTGATCGGCGCGGCCGTGACGATTTTCGCGCTGCTGCTTGGCTACCCGCTCGCTTACTGGATCTCGACGCTCTCCGACCGTCGCGCGAATCTGGTGATGATTCTGGTCCTGATTCCGTTCTGGACGTCGATTCTCGTGCGCGTCGCGGCGTGGATCGTGATTCTGCAAAGCGAGGGGCTGGTGAACAAGGCGCTGATCGGCAGCGGACTGCTGCATGATCCGCTCGCGCTGCTGTTCAACCGCACCGGCGTGTACATCTCGATGACGCACATCCTGCTGCCGTTCATGATCCTGCCGCTGTACAGCGTGATGAAGTCGATCCCGCCGACATACCAGCGCGCCGCGATCTCGCTCGGCAGCCATCCGTTCGCCGCCTTCTGGCGCGTGTACGTGCCGCAAACGTATCCGGGCATCGGCGCGGGCGCGTTGCTGGTGTTCATCCTGGCGATCGGCTACTACATCACGCCAGCGCTGCTCGGCGGACCGAACGACCAGATGGTCAGCTACTACGTCGCGTACTTCACGAACGTGACGATCAACTGGGGCATGGCGTGTGCGCTCGGCGGTTTGCTGCTCGCCGCGACGCTCGTGCTGTACGTCATCTATGGGCGCTTTACGCGCTCGTCACTGAGCCTCGGCTGATCGCCTGAACGGAGCTTACCCGCGATGAAACTTGCCAAGCCCTTGTTTGCGCCGCATACGTCATGGATCGAACGCGTGTGGTACTTCGCGTTGCGCGCGCTTGCCGTGCTCACGCTGCTGTATCTGATCCTGCCGGTGCTGGCGATCGTGCCGCTGTCGTTTTCGTCCAGTACGTTTCTGGTGTATCCGATTCCGGGCTGGTCGCTGCGCTGGTATCAGAACCTGATCGCGTCCGATGAATGGCGCATGGCGGCGAAGAACAGCTTTATCGTCGCGCCGTCGGCGACAGTGGTGGCGACCGTGCTCGGCACGCTGGCGGCAATCGGCCTGACCAAGGCGAACTTCCGCGGCAAGGCGCTGCTGATGGCCATTTTGATTTCGCCGATGATCGTGCCGGTGGTGGTGGTCGGCGTCGGCATGTATCTGTTCTTTGCGCCGCTCGGGCTCGCGAATACCTATATCGGGCTGATTCTCGCGCACGCGTCGCTCGGCGTGCCGTTCGTCGTGACGACGGTGGCGGCGACGTTGCAGGGCTTTAACTACAACCTCGTGCGCGCCAGTTTGTCGCTGGGCGCGAATCCGGTGAAGACGTTCTTTCGCATTACCTTGCCGGTGATCGCGCCGGGCGTGATTTCGGGCGCGCTGTTCGCGTTCGCGACTTCGTTCGATGAAGTGGTCGTGACGCTCTTTCTGGCGGGCGCGGATCAAACGACCTTGCCGCGGCAGATGTTCACCGGTATTCGTGAGAATATCAGCCCGACCATTGCGGCGTTGGCGACGATTCTGATCGTGTTTTCCACATGCTTGCTGTTGGCGTTGGAGTGGCTGCGCGGGAGGAATGCGGCGCGGGCGGTGAAAGCCTGAGTGTCGGTTGGCGGAGAGGCTGTCATGCGGCATGGGCATAAGCCGTCGTATTGAAAACTTCCGATGTCATTCTAAGAATTTTCCCATTCCGCCCCGGTCTGCGTCTGTTCATACTCCGAGACTTCTTATAGAAGATGCGCTCGACGCAGATATTCCATGAAATTTCAGCTAACGATGCTGGCGTTCGCGCTGCCCCTGTCCGGCTGCGCGGATCACGCCGCGCGTGATCGTCTCGGCATCGAGGATGCCACGGTGCTGAAAACGGGCCTTGGCGCCTCGCAAGACAGCGCTGCAGGTGCGGCTAGCTGGCAGTGGGTCAGCACCTACGCCCCCATCGTCAGAAGCCAGGCCGCGTTGGTGTCGCTGCAGCGGCGGCTCGATCGCCTGCCCGGCGACAAAAACAGCTATTTTCACGCAAAGGCGCAATGCTGGATCGATGCGGGCCAGCAGACGTCGCAGGCTCACGACCATTGGGGCTTCGTCGAGGAAGCGATCGACCAGGCCGCATTGATCACGATGGGGCTTGAGAATGGCACGCCGTTGTCAGCAGCCAATCCGGTTTTGCGAACCGTTTCTACGGTGCGCCCCGATTTGTGGCAAGTCGTCAATACCATTAAGGCTGATTCTGCGATCGCGCAATGTCCGGACGCGCAACCACCCCTTGCGTGTGGAGAAGTCGAACTGATGCAAGCAGGGCACGACGCATGGGTTCGCAATTTCACTTCCGCCGAAAAGCGCTTGCCAGCGATTAAAGACAATTTGCGCAAATCAGCGGAGACCGCGTTGCAATGCGCCCAGGCTGCGCCTCAACCGACCGCTGCGGCGTAGCCGCCGCAAACCATCACGCTGCGCGCCGATTCCCTGTCTTTTATCTAGAGCCCGGCATGCGTATGCGCGCAACGGGACGGGATTTCGCCGCGGCATCTCCTTTGCACGCAAGGGTCTCTTTCATTAGGAACACAAACATATGTCTACTATTCTGATTGTCGACGACCATCCGGCATTTCGACTGATTATCAGACTGCAGCTCATGCAGCTGCTTGGTGTCGAAAACGTATTCGAGGCTGACAACGGACAGGCCGCTGTGGAAATGGCCCGGCAACATGCGCCGGACCTCGCGATACTCGATCTCGATATTCCACGCATCAGCGGACTGGATGTCATTCCGCGTCTCAAGCTCGCGCATCCTTCGATCCGCGTGCTGGTGCTGTCAGGCCAGGATCCCGTCACATTTGCCCCGCGGGCAATGCGTTCCGGTGCCCACGGTTTTGTGGGGAAATCGCAGGAAATGAAAGAAATCTTGCGCGGTGTGGAAGCCGTACTGGCTGGCTACACGGTATTCCCCGTTACGCGCAGTGGTTCAGGCATGGCGCCGAATGATGGCGCGGCAAGTGAGGAAGACAAGCTCGCGCTGCTGTCGGACAAGGAGCTTGTCATTCTTCAAATGCTTTCCAGAGGCATGTCGAACAAGGCGATCGGCGACGCACTGTTTGTCAGCAACAAGACCGTCAGTAGCCATAAGACGCGGATCATGCAAAAGCTGGGTGTCAGGTCGCTCGTCGAACTGGTCGATCTGGCGCGCCGCTGCCGTATCGCGTCGGCGCAGTGAAACGCAACAGTTCGGATGGACAGCATGCATTACGTGAGCTTGATTGGCGCAGAGGCTGGTTGGGGCCTGGCGAGCGGACTGAATGGAGTGCTCGAACGTCTCGGCTTCACACCACGCTCTGACATATCGACCATGGTGGTTTCTGTTTCGCCTCAACTGATAATTGTGCAGTGGTCCGCGGACGACAAGGGCGCTGCGTCGGCGATGGATTGGGACACGATGCCAGCCGACCGCATTAAATTCGTCGTCGTGCCGGCCGATATCCCCGAGGCAACGCGCGCCGCACTGGAGAAGCTATTCCACGGCATTCTGACTGCGCCGGTCGATGAGCTCGCCTTATGCAAGGCGCTCGTCGCGCAACGCTACATCGCGCTCACGGCGACTGAACGCCGGTCGCTGCGCGCGAAGGTTGACGAACTCGCTTGCGGCGACGAAGCCACCGGCGCCCATTTGCTTCGCCTGATCATCGATACCAATCGAACTGGACTCGCTACATTGTGCGAGAGCGATCGCCGCGAAGCGTGGGATGAGGTGCGCAGCGCGGCGCATCGAATCGCGGGATCGGCACGCATACTCGACTGCGGCGGCTTGACGGCGTTACTGAAGCGTCTGGAAACCGCGGCACGGGACCGGCAGGTCGAACTGGTCAAAGCGCTTATGCCGCTGGCGGTCAATACGCTCGAAAGCCTCGAGATGTCGGTGCAGACATCGCTTGGCGTGGTCCAGTAAACGCGATACCCGCTAACCGGCAGGCTGGCATGGTTCAGTCCCCACCCGTTTGACGGACCTGCAAGAAGCGTCCGATAGCGCCGCCCGATGCAGGTTTTTCCTGCATGGTCCCCGTCGATGAAATCGCATCCCGATAGCGGAAATAGCGATCGATGACTTTGGGCACGTAATTCATCGTTTCCTCATACGGCGGAATTTGCCTGCCATACTTCTGCACTGCGCCTTCGCCGGCGTTGTAAGCGGCAAGCGCGACTTGCAGATCGCCGAATTGCCGCATCAGTTGCTTCAGGTAATGCGCTCCCGCATTGACATTCTGCAGAGGATCGAACAGGTCGGACGCGCCATGCCGTGCGCCTGTGCCCGGCATTAACTGCATGAGTCCTGTTGCGCCTTTGGGCGAGACAGCCTGTGGATTGCCGCCTGACTCGACGTCGATTACCGCCATCAGCAGCGCACTGTCCACATTGGCTGCGCGAGCGGCTTCGTTGATCAACGGCGAGAGCGCCATGACTCGAGATGCGACAGAGGCGGAACCTCGCGGTGTCGATGTCGTTGAAGAAACCGCGCCTGGCTGGAAGACAAGGGACAGCGGCCCGGAGTCGTCAGGCGAAACGACGGATTGTGCTGATAGGGATGGCGTGGCCGGTTCGACCGCGTCGTCCGAATGGGCCATCCCGCCGACCATCATGACCACGCCGGACCTATGACGGGCACGCGCGGCTGTGACGTCTGCGGCGCGCGCGCTGTCTGACAGGCACGCCGATCCCATGATTAGACCGGCAAGTAGCCACGCATACAGTCGTGCCTTCGGCAAAGTCTTATCCGCGGCATGGCGTACCCGCCTGGGCGCGGCGTCGAGCGAGACCGGCGGCCAATTACGTAGACGACGCGCCATCAATTACCTGTGGGATTCGGGGAGTCGTTCGCCGCGGAATTTCTGAACGGCGACTGCATGCGCACCATTGCCTCCGAATCCAGCGACAGCAGCCAACGATTCGTTTCGATTCCGTCCACAAGTTTGGTTTTGCACAGATAGTCACCGTTCTGTGGCGCACCGTAGGGATCGTTGTTCACGTTGGCGGGTTCGCGCGTCAGAATGCCCCCCGTACCGATACTGCCGATGATGTTGGCCGCGTAGTAGATGACTTTGTTGACCAACGGTACGTACATCTCGTAGCAGTAGTGCACATGAATCTTCAGCAGGTTTGCGTCCTGAATGTTCATCAGAGAGTTGGGTCCAGGCGTCTGCGAATCGCGATACATCAAGGTATCGTTGGGAATTTCCATAATCGGATTAGCCGGGTCCTGATACACGCGCGGCCGTGAGAAATCCTGCACCACCGCTCGATTGGGATTCAATATGGTGATGGCGCTCAGGTTGACCGCATCCGACTGCGCACGGGTCAGCGCGGCAGCGACGCCCTCGGCACTGGCATCGCGCGCATAGATAGGCGCAAGCCCGCGCGCCAATCCCGCCCGCATTGCCTTCATCGAGCCGTTGTTGACCGCGCCTTCGCGAACGGCCTCCAGCACGGCGACGTCCAGCGTCGACTTCGCCTGATAGAGCAGCACGAACTGGATGACACCAAAGCACACGAACAGCAGCACGGGCGCGATAACGATGAACTCGGCCATCGATTGACCGGATTGCCGGAGCCTGCGTGCACTTCGGATCGATCCCGCACGGGGCGATGTAAGGCTACGCAACATGCAACGTGGGTCGATCACCGGATGTCCTCGAAATCAAGCGTGTCGCCACGCGCGAACTGGAACTGCTGGGCCATGCCCGCCGGCATTTCCAGGGTCTGACTTGCGCGAAGGCTAAGCAGCATGCGCCGCCTGGGCACGCTGTGATGGATCGCTACGATGCGCTGCTGCCGGTCGAGGAACAGCACGTCGATCGGAAAGCGCATGCCGAACGTGTGGACCGAACCGCAGCGTTTCAGAAGCAGTGCTTCGTCGCGCGGCAGATCATCATGGTCAAGCAGACCACGCATGCGCTCACGCGTGGTCTCAGTGATCGAGACCTTGACGCCGAGGTCCTGTCCGCGAACGCGAAGGCGGGTCGATTTCACCATAGACCTTCCTGCACGAATTTCATCGCGATCGGGAAACCGAGCACGATAAAGGTGATCGGGAAAATGAAAAAGAGCAGCGGAAACACCAATTTGACTGGTGCTTCCATGGCCTGCTTCTCCGCTCGCTGGAAGCGTTCCGAGCGGCGCTGTTCAGACTGGAAACGCAATGACTTCGCCAGTCCGGAGCCCATGCGCTCGGCCTGCACAATCGCGCCGACGAGGTTCGTCACTTCCTTGATGCGCAACCGGTCTTCCAGGCGGCGGAGCGCTTCGGTACGGTTCAGCCCGGATTTCAGGTCGCGCAGCACGTGCTCGAGTTCCCAGCGCAACGGACCCTCAGGGCCTTTTTCGACCGCTTTTTTCAGTGCGCCGTTGATATTCAGGCCGGCTTCGACGGCAAGTGTCAGAAAGTCCAGATAGGTCGGCAAATGCTTGAGAATTTGCATGACACGGCGCCGACGGACGTTCCGTGTCCAGATGCGCGGGTAGAAATAACCCAGCAGGGCCGCGCCGATCGGCACAAAAACCGAAAACATGCCGAGCGCGAGCAGCAGCAGCGCGCTGACGAGCGAGGCCACTAGCGCGCCGATCAGGGACAACGCCAGAAACTGCTGCGCGTTCATCAGGAACGTGAGTGACGTCAGCCGTAATTGCAATTCCGTCTTTGCGACGAGCTTGGGACTGAATCTATTGCCGAAGTGAAATACGACAAAATTGACGAGTGGCCACAGAATCCGCAGCGACCTGGGCAGTGGATCAAGATAGAGCCGATCCTCTTCAGGAATGTTGCGAGTCAGACCATCGACCGACTTGAAAATGACGACGCCGACGATAAGTACACCGACGCTGACGGCGAAAGCGATAAATAGCAGCATAAGTTACACGTCGATGTTGGTGATCTTGGAAATTGACACGTAGCCGAGAAGTTCCATTACGCCGATGACAGCCAAGGTGGCCCAACCGACTGGCTCACTGAAAAGCGGCGCCATGGCCTTGGGTTCCATGAAGCGCAGAACCAGCATCAGGAACAGCGGCAGGCAGGTCATCACGATGCCTTGCATGCGGCCTTGCGATGTCAACGCCTTGATCTTGCCTTCCATCTGCAGTTTTTCGCGCAATGTGCGCGCGACGGATTCCAGCGTTTCAGCGAGGTTCCCGCCCACTTCACGCGCGATGGTGACGGCGGCCGTGGCCATCATGAAGTCGGGAATCGGAATGCGTTTTTCAGCGTTGCGCATCGCGATATCGAGATCGATGCCGAGACGAATTTCCCGCATCAGGAGGTCGAATTCTTGTGAGATCGGCGCGGCGGATTCACTCACGACAGCTTCCAGCGCGGCGGGAAAGCTGGCGCCGGCCCGCAACGCGCCGGACATCATCAGCAACGCATCGGGCAATTGTTTTTCGACTGTATCGATACGCTTTTTGCGCATGCGCGCAAGGTACTTCTTGGGCAACGTCACGGCGACCGGCACGGTTGCGAAAGCGATCAGGATGTTGCGGCTCAACAGGAAAACAATGACCGGCAAACCGACGATGGCGAGCATGCTCCACGCGGCCATCTTTTGCCGGTTCACGAACACGAAAGCGTCGGCGAGTGACGATTCGATTTCGCCTGCCATTTGCCGTGAACCGGCTTCGAGGGAGGTCGAGCCGAGCCGGGCGATTAGCCAGATCAGGATGAGGCTGCCGAAGAACGCCAGTCCGAGGATGATGGGAAGACTCATGGCTTTTCTCTCATTCCGCTCGCGTGAATATTTCGGTATTCACATTAATGCGCCTGCGGATCAGTTCCTGATAGAAGTCGGGGATGTAGGCGGTGGGAATAAACTTGCCTTGAATTTTGCCGTCTTCGCCGAACCCTTCCTCTTTGAAGATGAATACATCGTGAAGCGTGATCATGCCCGACTCGATGCCGCTGACTTCGGTGATGTGCGTCACGCGACGCGAACCGCAAGAGAAGCGCGACTGCTGCACGATAATGTCGACCGCCGAACAGATCTGTTCACGAATCGCCTGTGCCGGCAGGTCGAGACCCGCCATCAGTGTCATCACTTCAAGACGTGCGATACAGTCGCGCGGGGTGTTCGCGTGTGCGGTGGTGAGCGAACCGTCGTGACCGGTGTTCATTGCTTGCAGCATGTCCAACGCTTCCCCACCCCGGCATTCGCCGATGACGATCCGGTCCGGACGCATCCGCAGGCAGTTCTTCACGAGATCGCGGATGGACACGGCGCCCTTGCCTTCCATATTCGCAGGGCGTGCTTCCAGCGAAACGAGGTTCGGCTGCGACAGTTGCAGTTCCGCAGCGTCCTCGACAGTTACGATGCGCTCGTCGTCGGGGATGTAGCTCGACAGCACGTTCAGCAAAGTGGTCTTACCGGAGCCAGTGCCGCCGGAGATGATGATGTTCGCGCCTTGCTTGACGGCCGTATGCAGAAACTCGAGCATTTCGGGTGACATCGAACCAAAGCTGATCAGATCCTCGCCGACGAGCTTGCGCCTGGAAAATTTCCGGATGGTCAGGCTGGGCCCTTTCAACGCCAGCGGAGGAATCACTGCGTTCACGCGCGAACCGTCGGAGAGACGCGCATCGACCATGGGCGAGCTTTCGTCGATGCGGCGGCCAACCGGCGCAACAATGCGCTCAATCGCGCCAAGCACTGCGCGGTCGTCGGTGAAGATCACCGGCGAACGGGTCAACCGTCCCGCCTGCTCAATGAAGATTTCGTTATGGCAGTTGACCATGATTTCCGACACGCTCGGATCCGCGATCAGCTCTTCGAGCGGGCCGAGACCGATAATTTCATCGAAGACGCTTTTCTTCAGGATTTCGAGCGGAATGTCCGCGGTACGGAAACTGGTGTCGTGGTTAAGAATTTCGTCGAGCGCCGCGCTGACGGTTTTACGCAGCTCGTCGTCTTCCATGCGGGCGACGTTCAGACGCCGCAAGTCGAGCGCCGCGATGACCTTCATGTGCGCCTGCTTGCGCAGTTCGATGCCGAGGGGACTGTTGATCGGCGCAACAGGCAATTCAGGCGCCGTTGCCTTGATTGCCCGCACGGCTTGTGGGCCCGGCGCAGCTTGAACAGTCGACGCGTCAGCCGTGTGAACACTCGAGTGCGGCGTGGACGACCGGAGGTCGTTGCGCGTCGCGCCAACCGGCAGGACCTGACCGGTGTGATCGGGGTGCGATACGGCGGGCAACTGCGACGCAGGGTTCGGTGAGTACGACGACCCGGCATCCGGGAGGCCCGCTCCTTGCGCGTAGGACGATTGTGCGTACGTCGGCGGCTCAGTCTCCGGCTGCGCAGCATGCGCCGCCGGATGATCGACCGGACGTGCCGCTGCCGCTTGCGCGGCTTGGGCCGCGGTCGTTGCGCGAACGATTTTTATCGTTGTCATGCCGATTTCTATCTGGTCCACCTCAGCGAGTGGACCGTAGCGCGTGATCGGCGAACCGTTGACGAGTGTCGCTGCAATTCCGCCCTTATCTTCGATGTAGTAGGCGTTGTTTTCACGCACGATGCGAGCTTGCAGCTTGCCGATCAGCATGCCTTTGATCGTGATGTCGCAACTGGCGCCCTTACCGATCGTGCAGCCCTGATCGATTTCGAAAGCGCGCATGGGCGCATTGCGAGTGTGGACTTGCAAATTGAGCATCTAACTTCTCCCCCTATCCACTCAGTTGTCTGCGTTGCCGAGAACGCCGACCTGCGGCGGCAGCTTGCCGTTGCCGGCTGGCTGCGCGGGGGTTGTCGGCGAAGGCGGCGCAGCGGGCGGCTGCTGTGTGGCGCTCAGCATGCGCAGGGCTTCGGCGACCCCAGCCGGCGGCTCGCTGACGGGCGGCTGGGGCGCGGAGGATTGAGCTGCCGCGTTGAGGTCGGGTTCCGGAGCGGCTTGGACCAGCGGTTGATGCGGAACCGGAGCGGACATGGGCCCTTGCGGCTCAGTGGCTATCTGCACCGGCGTGCTACGGATCGGCGCGGGGGGCAGGGCTGGTGTCGGCGCGATCGGCTGACGCGGGGCAGGCATTTCCGGGGCCTTTTCTTCATCGGAAACGAGCGGGTTCGGGTGACCGTACTCCTGACGGTATCGTTGATCCAGTTTGTCGGCGCGCGCCAGCAACTCGGTGTTGGGCGAAAGCTCCGGATCGGAGATGACAGGCGTCACGAAGATCACGAGGTCGCTCTTCTTGGCGCGGAAGCTGTCTGAGCGGAACAGATGACCCAGGATGGGCAATTGGCCGAGGAACGGCATACCGTTGCTGTCGTTGACCGCGTCCGCGCTCACCAGTCCGGAGATCGCGAGTGTTTCGCCTGGGCGCATCGAAATATCCGAACTCGTGCTGCGAGTCAGGAAACCCGGCATCCCGCCATACGTAACGGTGGGATCGATCTGGCTGATCTCGGTTGTCAGATGCGCGGAGATGATGTTGTTCGCGTCAACAACCGGAATGATGTTGAGCTTGATGCCGTATTTCCTGTACTCGATATTGGTCGTGCCCAGTGCGCCGGATTGCGGGATCGGTATTTCGCCGCCCGCGAGGAAGCTTGCGGTGCCCCCACTCTTCGTATTCAGCTCTGGCGCGGCGAGAATGTACGCGTCGCCATTGTTGATGGCGAAGTTGATCTGTGAGGTGATGTTAGAGGCAAGGCCTGCGAGGAAATAGCTCGTTCCCGCGGTGACGGCTTTTGCGGCACCCGCGGCGACGCTCGTCGCACCGCCGATCTGCGGTCCCTTGAAGCTGCTGTCCCACGCAATGCCGAGGTTCTTCTGAGCATTGCGTGTGACCTCCATGATCTGTACCTTGAAGTGAATCGTCTTCTTGAGCGCGTCGCCCTCGTCGATGGTGGTGGTGTCGATCACGTTCTTCATGTCCTGCGTGGCTGACTTGACGATTCCCGCCATGTCACGGTGCACGACACCGGACAACACGATGTTCGAGCCGATCGCATCGATACGCAATCCAGTCACCGATTTCAACACGGCACGCAACTGTTCCAGTGAAGCGTTCACCTCGGACTTTGCGATTCGCACCGTGGTTTGCAGCGCAATACCCTTTTCGGTCCACACCACGAGCGACGTCATGCCGTCTTGCTCGCCGAGCAGCATCAGGCTGCCGTCGACCACATTCGCGGTAATCAGCTTGCCGTTGCCGATCGCGATGCGCTTGATCGTGCCGGGCAGATGCAGGATGCGGACTTCGCCACGAAACATTTCGAGCACCCGGGTGCTGGCCGAAGCATCGTCCCTGGTGGACGGGTACGCGGCTTGAGCGAGCGCAGCCGGAGCGGCTTGGCATAACAACATGCCGATAAGAAGGGACGGCAGGACCCTGCGACGCAATTGGGCCGCATTGTGTTTGACTTTCATGGTGTGAAACCTGGGCTCGATACTTCAGTTCTGCTTCGACGTGCGGGGCGCGACGGCTTTCTGCAGTTGTTGGGCAATGGCGTTGGCCTGCTCGTAGAGGCTCGGCTGACGCTCGGGCAATGCCGGCGTGGGTTGAGCCGCGTTGGCGGGCGCAGGTGCGGCGGCCGGCGTTTCCTTCGCGGAAGCGGGCGGCGCGCTTTGGGGAACGAGCACGCTGCTGTTCGCGCCGCCGCCCGAAATGACTTCAACGACCTGGCCCACGGGGCCGGTGCCAGTGGCCGTTCCTCGATCCGGGTCCATGAACACGTCGCTTTCTTTCACAAGCAGCGGCCCGTCCGCACCCTTGTCGTCTGAATTGCGCAAAATGAGGCGCAGGCCACCGATTTTTTGTGCAAGGGCAATGCGCGGAGCATCGTCCACCGGAACCTGCAGCGTTACGGTGGTGTAGCCCATACCTTCTTGCCGGCTCATGGCGCTGCTGTTGGCATTCGCCTGGTCTTGCAGCTCTGCCTCGCCTGCGTCGCGCGGGCGCATGTCCTGGCCGGTTGCGAGAACCAGCACATTCGGCATGATCAGTTGGGCCACTTTCTTGTCGTCCGAGGCCTGATTTTGGTGGAAGACTTTGCCGACCCAGTACACATCGACGCGGTTACCTGGGCGGAGCATCAGTGCGGTTGAGTTGACGGTATCGATTTCCACCGTGACCGCGCGCTGGCCGGCCGGAACGATGTCGGAAAAATCGCGGCCACGTAGCGAGTCAATGTCGCCGGCACGTAAAGGCCGGCCGCGACGTACCGGTCTGACGAGATGCGAAGCGTGGTACTGCTGGAAGTTTTCCGCGCGGATCATGTCGTCGTAAACCAGATCGGGTGCAATCTCGCGCGCGACGAAATCGCTGCTCGACAGCGGTGTGCCGACTGGAACGTCCTGTGCCGGCACGACGACCTCCACGCCGGCGCGCACGCGACGCGCGGCCATGTCGGCCTTCAGCTTGTTTTCACGGTCTGTCAGGTACGTGTACAGGAGAAACGTCAGACCACCGGCGACCAATACAGCAAGGAAGAGCAATACCCAGGAATTTCCGAGAAGCGAGCGAAGTTTGATTTTTTTCAGCATAACGATTTGATCCTTGCGGATCAGGGAAGCGAGAGGGTGAAGCTATAGGCGCTAAAAACCGACTTGAAGCTCGTGACGAGGGCGGTAAACGGCGCTACGGTGTCGCCTGCTGCCATCAGCAGAATGCCGACGAGAGCGGTTGCGACGACGAGGTACTCAGCGTAGGCCTGGCCACGCTGGCGAGCGCGCCGCCCCGCAAGGCGCTTAAAGATTCCTGGGTGTTGCATCTCAACGGTTCCTTGTTGCGTTGACGACTGCGACGGTTCTTCCATCGCGATCTGAAAAGCTCACGTCTACGCTGTCGCCGCCGTGTTGCATGACGAATGCCGTGCCGTGCGCGGATTGTGTTCCGGCAGACCGATAGTCCGGCTGACGGCCGAGGCTCGACCATCCCCGCGCCGCAAGCCTGTTGCGATAGCGCTGCGCGTTCCAGCGTGCTTCTCCCGGCATATCGAGCAGCCACGTGCGCCCGGTTTGCCCGGGATCGTGGCTCTCGACATCCGAGACGACCTTGCTGTCCTCGGGCAGCGGGACCGCCGAATCCGGGATCCGATGGATCGCCTGATCGCTGCCGAGCTTGATGACGCTCATCATTGCGCGCGTATGCGCGCCGTCTGGTTGAGGCGGGATACTGAGTACATAGAGGCAGTGCTCGTCGAGCGCGCTGAGCAGAATCCCTGAGGCGCTGCTCTGGTTTTTCGACGGCACATCTTCGGCTTTCCAGTATTCGCGGAACGCCTGCGCGACGTCGCTCGGCGCACCGCTGAATTGCATGCCGACAACCGATGTGGGCACGCCGTTCACGATCATGTCCCGACCGAAAGCCTGGATGCTTTGCGGTTGTACGGGCTGTTTCTTGCACGCGGTGCCGGCCACGGCCGTGCCGGCGACCAAGGCGGCGAACAGCGTGGCGAATAGCGTGACGAATAACGTGACAACCAGGCGGCCGCCTCGAGCGAGGGCATTGAAACGCTTCATGGACTTAAGCGGTTGGGCGGTACGACGTCTTGCTGAACACGGCCGAACTCAAGCGACGAAATCTCGGGCGCGTACTTTCGTAGACCCAGATACCCGTATGGTTGGACCAGCACGACGTTGGCAGCGGGCACCGCCTGGCTGAATACGGCTTTGTTGCTGTCCGTACCGTCAGGAACCCAGGTATTCGTCATCAGCACGTTCGTGTCGGAGAAGGTCAGGCCGCTGAACGCAGGCAACAAGTTATCTTTAGGCCACAGACGCTTAAGTACGTCGCTGTCCTGGGCGATCGAAATACTGAGCGTGCCGGATTGCAGCGTGCGCGTCGGCAGGCTGAGTTGCGACAGGTATTGGCCACCGGTTCCGGTTGTCATCGTGCCAAACGGATTAACGGCGTAGCTGGTCTGACTGCTCGCAGGATCGGCGTCCGCGCTGGTGCTGACCACAACGTCGCCTGCCGCTGCCAGCAGAGGTTTGCCGCCGTAATCGTTCCACATGGCCGGCTGGGTCGCGGCCAATCTGTTTTGCTTCCGGTCGGTACTGGAAATCGGCGAATTGTCGCCTGCCAGGACGCGTTGCATCACCTCGTTGTTGAGCTCGGAATCCACCTTGCTCGCGGTCAAGGCTGCGCTACCGTAGGTACTCGACCAGCCCTCGGCGGTAGTCGGATCGGCGACAAGGTTCTTTTTGGGATCGCTATCCGACCACACGGTGCGTTCCCACGTGACGTAGCGCGAGCCCATCAGCGTCCGGTTGCGGATGTCGTTGAACTTGCCAAGCATCACGATGCCGAGCAACAGCACGCTCATGACCAGTGTCATGGAGACGAGGAATTCCACCATCGCCTGGCCAGCCTGTGAGGGTTTTCTGTTGTCGAATCGCGTCATTGCTTGTGGGCCTGAGTGGCCGTCGAAATCTGGCTTGCCTGAGCCGCCGCGCGTTCGCTGTCGCTGACCGGTGCAAGCGTGGCTTGCCAGTACGGACTGAACAGGCTCGGGTATTCGGTTTTGTGATCGGCGCGCGCCCATTGGCCGGCATTCACCAGACCGCCGATGATCGAAGCGCCGAACGACGTCTCGTCGGGACGCACGAAATAGGCATTGGCGCTCGACAGCGCCCGCATTGCACCGCCGGCAGCGTTGTCGTCGACAGCCATCCGTCCGCCGCCGCGCAGGTCCACTGTCTTGACCAACGTGTTGCTATTGCGGGTGACTTCGATGGTGATGCGCGGAGCGGCGTTGAGCGGCGTGCCGGTCACGTTCTGGTAGGGCAACAGGCCGCCGTTAGTCGCGTCGAGCGAGGGGCCGGGCCCGCGACGGAACTGTTCCGCCATCGCATCGGGCACCTGCCATCCGGGCCTGGAACTCCCTTGATATCCAAAGTTGAAGTAGCCGCCATAGCCTTGCCAGTCTTGCCATGCGGCGAACGGCGGATGAGTCATGAAACTGGTTACGTTTCCGTTAGCACTACCGCCGAAGCCGGCTTCGGCTTCAAGGGGGCCAATGCAACTGATCCGCATATGCGCGGTGCTCGCATCGATGGACTGCCAGCCCGACTTGTCGCTCCGTAGCTGGGTACCTCCGTCATGCGTGACGTAGACGGTGAACGAGCTGTTGGCTCCGCATAGGTTGTCGGCCGTGTCGTCCAGTTGCTGAAAGTTGGGCGCGACGCTGCGCACGGAGTCGCGATTCTTGACGAAACCGTCGAGGGTATTCGGATCCGTCACCACATCGGCGAAAGCGTCCTTCCCGATGGTGCCGGCAGGCGTGATCGTGGCCGTATAGGACCTCCAGGCTGCAAGCTGTGCCGCGTTGCGCGGGCTGATGAAGTATCCGCTGGTGACGTGCGTGTCGGGCTGGTTTTGCTGGGCGATGGCGTCGGCGGTGTCGGGCACGGCGCTGAAGATCGCCGCATGGTAGTTAGCCTGCGCGGTGCTTAGCGCGCGATTGAGGGTGCCAATGCCCGTAGCCACGGTAGGCAGCAAGGCGTCCAGCGCCGCACGCACGGGCGCAATATCATTTTTGCCAACGCTTTTGGGCGTGCTCCATCGGGCCGGATGGTCAGCCAATCGATTGATGGATGAGTCGAGCTGTGACGGGGTGTAAGTCGCATCGAGTTCGTCGATCCAGGATTTCAACGCGACCACTTGCGCGGCAGTGACCTGGTTGGCGACCATTGCCCGGTTCGTATAGGCGGAAAAATTGTAGTCGCGCGCCTGCAGCACGGCGGCGCTGTACGCAGCTGCGTCGGCGGTGTTCTGGAGTTTGATCTTGGCGCTCGTCATCTGGAACGAGTTGAACGCCACATACAGGCCGATACAGCCGACCAGAAGAAAAATCAGTGCAGGGACCAGCGCCTGCCCGCTAGCGCCGGCGACCCTGGCCCTGCCCTTGCGGGCAGAGCGGTTCATGATTGATTTCGCTAACCAGACGAGATTACTTGTTGTTGCTGTCGTTATACGTACCCATGTTCTTCGTCTTGTTGGCGTTGGCGGTCGCCGTGTCCGCGTTGGTTTTCGCCGACTCGATGTTTTCTACAGCGTCCTTGCCGGACATTTCCCTTGCGAGACCGGCGGTCTGATTACGCAGGGTTTGACCGAAAAGCGAATACACACCGATTGCCGAGACCGCGATCAGCGCGACGATGATGATGTATTCGGTCATGCCCTGACCAAGCTGCTTATTCTTGCGGCGAATTTGTGAAATTTTCATGATGTCTATTTCAAACTGATTGATAAAAAGATTGAATATTGTCCGGCTGCGGCCTTGCGGGATTTATCGCTTTTAAAAGAAGCAGAAATTAAAAAATTCACTGCTCAAAACGCGCGGGCAACAGTGCCGGTGCGAAGTATAGGAGTAAGCATGGGCAGATACTCGTGGGAAATTTCTGAAGCTTTTGGTGTAAATGCGCATGCAGCCGAAAGCGTAAATAGTTTGTTTGGCGGGCGAGAAATTGGCGATCGTCTGACAAGCGTCTTGACGTGAATGTGCCGACGCGAGCTAGGCCGTGAGGCGCCCGGGGACATAGCTTCGTAGCGCGGCTTGCCCTTGGGCGGGCGCGTGCATGTTCTGTATTTCTTGTCTCGGTGTATCCCTGTTGCGACGGCGCGACATTAGCTTCGCGCGCCGCTTGATCCCGGCTGAGGTAAATAAATGGCGAACTCAAGCCTGGCGTGGGTAATTGGCCGTCCGCGAATTATCTCAAGTCGATTCGGATTATTCTGACACGAATTTCTATTTTCCTGATTTTTAGGGATGGGGCATCCAGTTAGATTTAAGACGCGTGAAAAATCCAGGTCGAGACTTTATGGTCTGCGACCGATTTTTTTGCGGAATTTTGCGGAAACCAGTAGGGCACGGTTTTACAAATCTAATTGCAAGCGGGGCTCGCCCGATTTTAGGGGATTTATGAACAAGTCGTATATCAGCGTCTGGAACGACGCATCCGGAACGTGGGTAGCTGCGCCCGAAACTGCCAAGGCGCGCTGCGGTGGCGGAGCTGCGTCTTCCCGTGCGATCTCGCCCGGCAGGGACGCGGCGGCCGGTCCGGGCACCCCGCTGAAGGCCGCGTTTATGCCGATTGCCATGGCAATCGGCGTGGCTATGTTGCCGGGCACGGCAGCGGCCCAGGCGACCACTGGGAAGGGCGGTCTTGAGTTATGTCCTGGCGGGGTAGGTGGGGTCGGGTCTTCGTGGGGGCCATTGTCGAGCTCCGTCGGCTTCATGGACTGCAACGGCGCCCGCGGCAGTGGCGGGATGTCGTTCTCGTTGAATAACGCGGCAGACGACAGCGGCGCAAATGGCTACAACAGCGGCAACATAACTGCCCGCGTAACCGGTTTTGACGATGGCCGCCTCGAGCTCAAGGGTGTGGGCGGCATCACGATGCTCAATGAAGTCGACTTGAGCAGCCATAAGATCACCGGGGTGGCGGCAGGCAACATGTCGTCGACGAGCATGGACGCGGTGAACGGGGCGCAGCTGTATCAGCGCACGCGTTATTTCCAGGCAAACTCTCCTTCGAGCGACCGGTATACCGATGCCCAGGCCAAGGGAGCCAGTTCAGTTGCCTCCGGACCGTCGGCAATGGCGATTGGCAACCGGTCAAGTGCGTACGGTGCAAACGCTGTTGCGATTGCGGACAACACGGTTGCACTGGGCGCGGGCTCGGTTGCCAGCCGTGACGATACTGTGTCGATCGGCTTTCTGTCGGCGGATGGCAAATCGCAGTACACGAGACAGATTACCAACGTGACAGCCGGCGCCGCGGGTACCGATGCTGTCAACGTCGACCAGATGAATGCTGCGATCGCAAGCGTCAGCGGTGGCGGCGGTGGTGGCGTTGCCGACAATGCCGTTACGTACGACAACTCCGCGTCCAACCTGATTACGCTCAAGGGCGCAACCGGCACAAAGATCACGAATTTGACGGCCGGCGATGTCTCATCCGAATGGAGTACGGATGCAGTGAATGGTTCGCAGCTATACCAGACGAACCAGAACGTGACGAACGTTGTCAATAATGTCGCCAACATATCAGGCAACCTTGCCAACGTGACGAACGTCGTCAACAACATCGTGAGCAATGGTATCGCGGGCTCACCGCTCGTGGTGACGTACGATACATCGGCTCGCGACACGGTGACGCTCGGCGGTGTGGACCACACGAATGCGGTCAAGCTGACAAACGTGGCGCCTGGCGATATCTCGTCGGCCTCGAGCACTGACGCGGTCAACGGCGGCCAGTTGTACACGACGAACCGGAACCTGAACGCGTTGGCAGACAACGTGGGCGGAATTGGGGTGAGCATTTACAATCGCGGCGTCAAGTATTTCCACGCCAATTCGACGCTTGCCGATTCGTCGGCAGTCGGTACGGATTCGGTGGCGATCGGCGGCGTTTCCATCGCGACGGCAAACAACTCGGTGGCGCTAGGTTCGAATTCCATGGCCGATCGCGAGAACACCGTGTCGGTCGGTGCAGCCGGCTCGGAACGTCAGATCACCAACGTTCTCAGTGGCAAGCAGGACACTGACGCCGTCAACCTCGGTCAAATGAATACCGCGCTTGCCAACATCTCGGGCGGCGGTTCGCCTGACGCAGTTATCTATGACACGTCGGCGCACGACAAATTGACGCTCGGCGGCACAGGCGCAACGGCGGCAGTCGGTTTGACGAATGTGGCAGCTGGTCAGATCACCTCGAATAGCACGGACGCAGTCAACGGTTCGCAACTTTACAACACGGCGAACAGCGTGGCGCTTGCGCTGGGCGGTAGTTCAAGCGCGAGCCCGAGCGGCACGGTTACCCTTCCGAGCTACGAGCTCAGCGGCAAGACGTATGCCGATGTCGGCGCGGCACTTGCCGGCGTAGACGCGGCAATTGCCCGCGTAGACGGCACGGTTAGCACGATCAACAACACGATTACCGATACCACCAAGTACATCAAGGTGGTATCGGGGTCGTCTGGGGCGATTGCGACCGCCGGCGAAACGGTGGCGATCGGCGGCGGAGCGTACGCGGGCGCGACGGGTGCGTTGGCCTTTGGAGCGGGCGCTCGCTCACAGTTCGCAAATTCGGTGGCGATTGGCTCGAATTCGTCGACGACCGGCGTGAACACGGTTTCGGTTGGATCGAAAGGCTTCGAACGCCGCATCGAGAACGTGGCTAACGGCGTTGCGCCCAGTGATGTCGTGACGTTGGCTCAGCTGACCGCAATGCAGAATACCCTCACGCAGCAGGTGTCGCAGCCGTCGATCGGCGTGAAGTCGATGCTTCTCGCGGCAGTGCCGGTCACCAGCTACATCTCGGTAAGCTCAAATGTCACGCAGGGTACTACGACGTCTACAGATAACGCGCTAGACGCGATGGCGATTGGTCCTACGGCGACTGCACTGGGCGAAGGCTCGCTGGCCGTCGGTGCCGGGGCTGCCACGGGGTTTGCCGGCTCTACCGCCGTCGGCACCGGAGCAGCAGCTCTGGCTTTGAACGCGACAGTAATTGGATCCGGCGCGACGACTAGCAACGACGGTACCAATGGTGTCGCGATTGGCTATATGTCTAAGTCACAAGGCGCAGACGCGTTGGCGCTCGGCTCTAGCAGCCAGACGAACGCCTCGAATTCTGTCGCGATGGGTAGCGATGCCTTCGTGGCGACGAAGGCCACGAATTCGATGGCTCTCGGTAGCAATTCAAGCGCCAGTCAGGCTAATTCCGTCGCACTGGGCGCCAATTCGTCGGCGGATCGCCCCAACACCATTTCGGTGGGCAGCAGCACGGCGCAACGTCAGGTTGTCAATGTGAAAGCCGGTACGGTAGCCACCGATGCGGTTAACGTCGGCCAGCTGTCCGGCGTCCTGACGGCGCTCGGCGGCGGCGCGGCTGTCAATGGTACCGACGGTTCGATCACGAAGCCGTCTTATGCAATCGGCGGGAAGACATACACGGACGTTGCTTCGGCCCTCGCGGCGATTGCGACCGGTGAATCGCCCAACGGAGTGCAGTACGACACGTCGTCGCATAGCAAAGTGACGCTGGGCGGTGTCGGCTCGACGACGCCGGTGACGCTGGCCAACGTGGCGGACGGCAAGGCGAACAACGACGCGGTGAACGTGCAGCAGTTGAAGGAGATGGGCGCGAACATCGACAGCAGCGGCAATGTGACGGGCGCATTCGTTGCCTATGACGATACGTCGAAGAACACGATTACGCTGAGGGGCGT
>NZ_JBYSWU010000037.1:0-78771 GCF_058781505.1 Paraburkholderia sp. FW306-2-2C-D06C
GATTACGCCTGTCTCTCAACAGGCAAACCTTCCTCTAATACTGTGTGAGACTTGATACTTTCGCTTGTCCCGGCAGATCCCGAAGGGCCCACCGGCGCGTCGCGCATCAAGCGCCCACACTTATCGGCTGTTAATTTTTAAAGATCACTCGCTTAGAAGCTCTGCTTTCTTCGCGTCCGTCATCAAACGGGAGGCGAATTATGCGATGCGCCCCCCACCCCGTCAACCCCCTTTGTGAATTTATTTTAAAGAAGTTGAAAAACACCCGAACAGGAGAGCCTCGCTAGCAACAGAAAAATACTTAGAAAACCGAATCAATCCGGGAGCACTCGCAAACTCCCATTCGAAACCCGGCGCGACAGCTAGCATACATTCGCGCCGCGAGCGGACATTGGCCACCCCAACCACCTTAGGCGAAGCCACAAAACCTAAAGCTCCCACCCGGTACAGCCGTAAACAAGTCATACCGCCACTTATTTAGCCGTCGATCATGGAAAACCGAGCAGAATCCCGCGCCGCGGCACCTCCACCCGACACCGTATCGCCGGAACTCACGCTAGACGCAGTGCCGGTGGGCACGCCTCTGGACTGGCCAATCGTAGACTCCGACGGCACCCTCCTCTTCGCCAGTGGCACGATCCTTGCCACAACGGACGAACGCAAATTTCTGTTTGAAAACTTCCACCCGCAACGCGGAGACTTACTGGACACAACCGCGCTCCAGGAACTCACAACCGAGCAACCAGCGGAAAAAAACAGCGAGCTAACAATAAAAGACATGCACCTGACAATAGGTGCACTGATCGGCATGCGCGTCCAAATCGGCAGCGGCGCACCGATGCATCCATCCCGCATCATCGGCTTCGCGCCAAACCACGCGCTATTCGTCACGCCGCCGCTACAGGAAGGCCGCCCACTCCCGCCAGGACTCGGCGAGAACGTAGAAATCGTCGCAATAGCGAGCCAGGCCGTCTTCCGCTTCGTCTGCACGGTAGAGGCAGTCTGCCGCGCACCATTCGACTACGTCGTGTTATCAGAGCCCGGCGTCATCCGCCGTCTGCGCGAGCGCAAGTCGATCCGCGTCCGCACCCACCTCGCGGTACGCTTTGGCATCGGCGAAACCGGGGACACCTATGAAGGCGTCGGCCTCGCGAAAGGCATCAGCGCACTGGGCATGTCGCTGACCGCGCCGTGGACTCTGGGAGCAATCGGCGAACGCCTGCGCGTATCGTTCCGGCTAAAATCAGCAGATCTCGACACGCAAATCGAAACCAGCGCCGTGATCCGCAACGTGCAGAAAGGCGGCTCGCCAGGCGAGCCGTCGACCCATGGCCTCGAACTCGACCAACTCGACGCCGCCCAGCAGATGGCAATGAAAGTCTTCGTGTTCGACCGCCAGGACGATGCGCTGTATTGGTCGAACGGCCTGAAATAAGTACCTGCGAAAGCGTGCTCTATCGTCAGCCTGGTTAGCCGATCAACTCTTCCGGCGTGACACGCGTCGCGCCCCACGCATCGGCGAGCGCCTCGCAACGGCCGAGCCGGATCGCCTCGCGCTCGAAGTCGACGAATACGACTTCGTCCGCATCAAGTGGACGCGCCGGTTGATCGCTACAGCGGCCGTCGGTCAAAATCCACAGCCAGCGCTGCTGCGCAGGCTTGCGGCGCGCGGCGCGCTCCAGCAACTGCGCAGCCTTGCCCACGCCGGACGCGAACGGCGTGCCTCCCCCACCGCCCACCGGCCGCAGCCACCGCTCATTCCACCACTGCGGCACCGCTGGACCGAACCGCAGATCCGCTCGAGTTCCACCAAAACAGACCAGCGCCGCCTCGGAGCGCGCTGCGCTTGCCCGGTCGAACAACGCGATCAACAGCCCTTTGGCGAGCGCGAGACGCTGTCCCGTCAACATTGAGCCGGAACAATCGAGGACGAAGCAATGCAGCACGCTGCCCCGCGGCGCCTCGCGAACGAAGCGCAGATGCTCGGCGCGCAGCTTCTCGCGCCGCATCGCGGCGAATGTCTGCGGCCACGCAATGCGCTTGCCTGGCATGCCTTGCATGCGGCTGCGCGAACCCGTGCCCGCACCTTGCCGCCATCGAAAACCGCTGCGCGAGTCAGCGGCGGCGCCCTTCCGATGGCTCAGCGTTTTTTTGCGCTGAGCGGGATAACGCCTTTGACCTGCGTAATGCCGGCCGGCTCGGGCGGCAGATAGCCCCAATCGCTATCGCCGGATGTGGCAGCAGCGACGCTTGCGGACGAGGCAACCTCTTGCGAAGACGCCTCGTCGGCATCGAAAAAAGCCTGGTTCGGCGCTGCGTTATCACGCGCCTCGCGATCGTGCCGCCGATGCATCAACACCGCTTCGGCAACACGCTCGACGTGCTCTGTCGTGACCGCAACCGCCTGTTCATACGCCGCCAAAGCCCGCGCCGCGCGCAGCATCACGAGATCGGCACGTAGCCCATCCACCGCCGCGGCAATGCACAGCGCGCTGACATGCGCGTGCACTGTATCGTCGAACGCGAGTTGAGGCAGTGCCTCGCGCGCCGCGCGAATCCGTTCGACATACGCGTCCTGCTGCAGCGCATTAGCCGCGCGAAAACCCTGCGGATCCAGATCGAACGCCAGCCGCGCCTTCACGATCTGCTGGCGCACCAGCGGCTCAAAACAGTTCTGCAACTCGACCATCATCCCAAAGCGGTCGATCAGTTGCGGCCGCAACTCGCCTTCCTCCGGATTCATCGTGCCGATCAGCACGAAGCTCGCGTCGTGACTATGCGAAACCCCGTCGCGTTCGACTGCATTCACGCCGCTTGCCGCCGCATCGAGCAGCGCATCGACGAGCGCATCGGGCAGCAAATTGACTTCATCGACATACAGCACGCCGCGATGCGCTTTTGCGAGCAAACCCGGCGAAAACCGCACTGAACCATCGCGCAACACAGTTTCGATATCGAGCGTGCCGATCAGGCGATCTTCGCTGGCGCCGAGCGGCAAATTCACTAGTTGCCCTTCAGGCAACAGTTCGGCGAGCGCGCGCGCAGCGGTCGATTTCGCCGTGCCGCGCGGCCCGCTGACCAGCACACCGCCCAAACCGGGATCGATTGCGGCCAGCAATAGCGCCTGCTGCAACGGCGCCTGGCCGATCAGCGCGGCGAATGGAAAAGCGGGCCGTTGCTTGGCTGCATTCATGTTTGCATTCCTTCGATCTGCTGCTCGCTTGCCAGCAGATGCTGTTCGACTTGCTCGCGATAGTCGCCGGGCGCTTGCCACAAACCACGCTGCATCGCTTCGAGCAAACGCTCGCAGACGGAATGCAGCGCATGCGGATTGTGCCGCTGCATGAACTCGCGCGTATCGGCGTCGTTCAGATAGGCATCGGCGACGAGCGCATATTGATGATCGGCGATCACGCGCGCGGTCGCATCGTAGCCGTACAAATAGTCGACCGTTGCAGCGATTTCGGCAGCGCCTTTATAGCCGTGGCGCTTCACACCGTCGAGCCATTTCGGATTGACCACGCGCGAACGGATCACGCGTGCAATTTCCTCATGCAGCGTGCGCACTCGCGGCGCGGCCGGATTGCTGTGGTCGGCATGATAGATATGCGGCTGATTGCCCGCGAGATGCCGGACTGCCGCCACCATGCCGCCTTGAAACTGATAGTAATCGTTCGAATCGAGCACATCGTGCTCGCGGTTGTCCTGATTCTGCAGCACCACGTCCATCGCCGCGAGACGCGTGCCGAACGCCTGGCGCGCTTCTTCGCCGGCGCTTTTCTGCGTGTACGCGTAGCCGCCCCACGCCTGATACGCGTTCGCGAGGTCGGCGTCGGTTTGCCATTGCCGCGAGTCGATCATGTCCTGCAAGCCCGCGCCATACGCGCCGGGCCGCGCGCTGAACACGCGCCAGCCGGCGCGCTTACGCGCTTCGGCCGCATCCATGCCGCGCGCGATTAGCGCATCGCGCTCACGCAGCACGCGCGCGCGGATCGGGTTCATATCCTCGGGTTCGTCGAGCTCGGCCACTGCCTGTACCGCGGCATCGAACAGATGCATCACGTTCGCGAATGCATCGCGGAAAAAGCCCGAGACGCGCAAGGTCACGTCGATGCGGGGCCGGTCGAACACCTCGATCGGCATGATCTCGAAGTCGGTCACGCGATGACTGCCCGGCGCCCACTTCGGCCGCACGCCGAGTAGCGCGAGCGCCTGGGCGATATCGTCGCCGCCCGTGCGCATGGTCGCCGTGCCCCATACCGAGAGCCCGATAGCGCGCGGGTAGTCGCCGTTTTCCTGCAAATGCCGCTCGATGAGCTGCTGTGCGGATTTCAAGCCGAGCGACCACGCCGCTTGCGTCGGAATCGCGCGCGTATCGACCGAATAGAAGTTGCGGCCGGTCGGCAGCACGTCGGGCCGTCCACGCGAGGGCGAACCGCTCGGCCCCGGCGGTACGAAGCGCCCTTCGAGACCGCGCTTCAGATGCCGCATTTCTTGCGGCCCGCATGCGTCGAGCCGCGGCAGGACGTCGGCACGCAAGCGCTCGATCACACGTTCGGCTTGCGGCAAGGTTCCCGCCGCGGGCGCCAATGCATCAGTTTCATCGCCACACGCGCCGCGCAGCATCCCGGCCGCCAACAACTCCAGACGCTCGCGCGTGTCGCCGCAGTGCCGCCACGGCGCATCGCTCACGCGCTGCAAAACGTCGGGACGCGGTCCATCCCACGCCGCAGACCAATCCACCGACAGCGGATCGAACCGATGATCCACCCGCAGATCGCGCGCCAACGCATCGATCAAACCGGCTCTTTCAGCCTGCCCGTCGCCAACCGGGAAACGCCCCAACGCCAGCAACGTATCGCGCCGCTGCACGCCTTCCGGCGAACGCCCGAAGGTGTGCAAACCATCGCGAATCTGCGCTTCCTTCAACTCGCACAGCCACGCATCGACGCGCGTCAGCAGCACGTCCTCGGCATCTTGCCCGTCCGGCGCCGCAAGACTCAGCTCTTCATGCAGCCGATGCTCCACGATGGTCGCGAGAATCGTGCGCCTCAAGAGCTTCGCGCGGCGCGGGTCGACCATCAGCGCTTCATAGTATTCGTCGACCTGGCGCTCGAGATCCTGCAACGGCCCATAGCTTTCGGCGCGCGTGAGCGGCGGCATCAGGTGGTCGATAATGACGGCCTGCGCGCGGCGCTTGGCCTGGCTGCCCTCGCCCGGATCGTTGACGATGAACGGATAGAGATGCGGCAGCGGCCCAAGAATCAGATCGGGCCAGCACGCATCGCTCAGCGCGACACTCTTGCCCGGCAGCCATTCGAGGTTGCCATGCTTGCCGACGTGCACGACCGCGTCGATGCCGAACTGATGGCGCAGCCAGAAATAGAACGCGAGATAGGCATGCGGCGGCACGAGATCGGCGTCGTGATAGCTCGCATAATCGCCCTGTTCGCGCGAGCGCGATGGTTGAATGCCGACGAACACATGTCCGCAGCGCCAGCCCGCGATCATGAAACGGCCGCGCCGCAGCGTCGGGTCCCGCTCAGGCGAGCCCCAGCGCGCGTTCAATGCGTCGCGCGCTTCGGCAGGCAGCCGGTTGAAATACGAAAGATAGTCGTCGAGTGCGAGGCTTTGCAGCGCGGGCCGCAAGTCGCGCACGACGGGGTCGTTGGTGACGCCTTCGGTCAGCTTCTTCAACAGCGCGTCGCCGTCAGCGGGCAATTCGCTCAAACGATAGCCTTCGTCGCGCAGCATCGACAGGATGCCGACCACCGACGCCGGCGTATCGAGCCCCACGCCATTGCCGATGCGCCCTTCGCTCATAGGGTAGTTGGCGAGAATCAGCGCGAGTTTCTTGTCGGCGTTGTCGAGCGTGCGCAGACGGCACCAGCGGCGGCTCAGTTCAGCGAGAAAACCGACACGTTCGAGGTCCGGCTGATAGCGGACCACATCGACTTCCGTGTGCGGACAACGATAGGCGAGCCCCTTGAAACTGATCGCCCGTGTGATGATGCGGCCGTCCACTTCCGGCAGCGCGATATGCATCGCGATATCGCGCGAGTTGAGGCCTTGATTGTCCTTGAGCCAGTCTTCGCGATTGCCGCCGCTCAGGATCACCTGCATGACCGGCGCGTCGCCGGCCAGCGCGAGCGGCTCGGGGTCGTCGATCGCCGACGCGGCAAACGCGGTCGTGTTCAGAACCAGCGAGACATCATGTTGCGCGCACAACCGCTGCACGACTTCGCGGCTCATCGCATCTTTCAGCGAGGTAATCGCAATCGGCAGCGGATTCAAACCCTGCGTTTCGAGCGCGGCGATCAGCGCGTCGAACACGGCTGTGTTGGCCGCCTGCAAGTGCGCTTTGTAGAACAGGATCGCGGCAACCGGCGCATCCTCGCTCCAGCGCGCCTGCCAGTCGGCCATCGTCGGCGTATCGCGCTCGGGATGGTAGAGCGTTGCGGCAGGCAACGCGCGCGGCGGTGCGGGTTCATGCCCCCAGCCGACCGCACGATACGCAATGCAGCGCAGGAACGCCTCGGCATTCTGCGCGCCGCCTTCGCGCAGATAACGCCATAGCTGATGGCACAGTTCGGCATCCGCCGTGCTGCGCGCAAGCAGATTCGGATCTTCCTGCAAATCGCCGGAGAACATCGCCAGTGTCTGCTTCCTGCGCCCGGCGAGCGCGACCACCTGCTCGATCCCGTAAGGCCAGTACGCCTCGCCGCCGAGGTGATCCACGACCACGACGCGCGCATGCTGCAGCACGTCCTCGACATAGAAATCGACCGACGCCGGTTGCCGCAAATAAGTGACATTCGCGAGCCGCACGCTCGGGAAATCGGCACCCAAACGAGGAAACACGCTGGCGAGCAGCGACAGCGTCGTATCGGCGGAGCTAAGCACCACGATATCGGCGGGCTGCTGATCGATACGGATCACGCCCTGGGTATCGTCGACAAAACCGCCCGGCGTAGTGCGCAGCAGATGCATGATCGATTACGCCTGTTGCGGTTCGGCGCTCGACACAACCCGCAATGCAGCGCCCAGTGCAGCATCGAACGCGCGTTGCAGCGTAGCCTGATCCAGGTCCTCGCCGATCAGCACGAAGCGGCTCTGCCGACCCTCGCCGATTTCGCCGATTTCGCCGATTTCGCCGGGTTGCCAGCGACGATCGAAGTAGCTGTCGAAACGGCGCCCCACGCCTTGAATCACGAGCCGCATCAATGCGCCCGGCAACGCCGCAAAACCTTTGACGCGGTAAATCGTATGCGTTTCGACCAGCCCTTGCAGCGCGGCGATCACCGCTTCACGCGACGGCGCGCTCGCGTGCACCACGACAGAATCGAATTCGTCGTGATGGTGATCGGCGTCGTCGGCCGAACCGTGGTGGTCGTGGCGCAAGTGGATCGTTTCTTCGGAGGCGGCTTCGAGGCCGAGCAACGTGTGCAGATCGAGCTGGCCCATCTGTGCGCGCACGATCTTCACTTGCGGCGGAATCTCTTCACGGATCGCGGTCTCGACAGCGCTTTGCTGTTCATCGTCGAGCAAATCCGTTTTGTTCAGAATCACCAGATCGGCCGCCGACAGCTGATCCTCGAACAGTTCGTGCAGCGGCGATTCGTGATCGAGATTCGGATCGGCCTTGCGCTGCGCATCGACAGCGAGCGGGTTGTCGGCGAACTGGCCGCTCGCCGCGGCGGGGCCGTCCACCACAGTCACCACCGCGTCGACGGTGAAGCTGCTCTTGATCTGCGGCCAGTTGAAGGCCTGCACCAGCGGCTTAGGCAGTGCAAGACCGGAGGTTTCGATCAGCACGTGATCGATCTGCTCGCGGCGCTCGACGAGCTTTTCCATCACCGGGAAAAACTCTTCCTGCACCGTGCAGCACAGGCAGCCGTTCGCGAGTTCATACAGTTGCCCCTCGGTTTCGACGCCGTTCTCATCGCAACCGATCCCGCAACCCTTGAGGATTTCACCGTCGATGCCGAGTTCGCCGAACTCGTTGACGATCACCGCAATGCGCTTGCCGCCCGCATGCTGAAGAATATGCCGCAGCAGCGTGGTCTTGCCGCTGCCGAGAAAGCCCGTCACGATGGTGACGGGGATCCTGCGCATTTGAGTTTGCATCGTTGGTTCCATCCGAAGAAGTTGCGCGTTCACACGCCGGCGGTCCGGGTCTGGTTCGGGTCGGGTTCGGGTCCGAATGCGCTCGAGTCCAGGACAAACCAGCGCCAGGCAGGCAAACACGAAAACGGAACACAGATACGACAGCGGGGACGAAAAGCGGCGTTGCCGCGGCAACAGAGAACGAGGTCATGAACGAGCCACCGCATCCCCGCGGCGTTCATCCGTCATATTCTGGCCGGTATCCGGGCTGGCGAAAGCGCCGCTTCACCTTCCCGCGCGAGTGATTTCTCGCCCAGTGGTCATATGCCGACGCGGCCTTGCGCGTGGACATCGAAGCCGGCTCCGCGGCGCTGGAGAACGCATCCAGGCGCCGCTTTTCGCTTACCGTTGCGGGGGCAGCACAGGTTGACCCGGTCCATAGCAGGCGGGCGCCCTGTTTCCCGTTTAACTGCATGCGCACGAGCGCGCACACGAGCACCAAAGTGCGTGCGAGTGTAGGCCCGCGGCCCCGCGCCGTCAAGGAAGCGCGACAGGAAGCGCGGGCCGCGCCGGGGTCTTGCCGCGCGCGCCGGCGCGGGCCGCCGTGTGCTATCGTATGCGCGCGTTTGGTGCCCGCACATGCGTTCGCATGTGCAGTTAAACGGGAAACAGGCCGCGCTCGATTGCGCTCAACCTGTGCTGTCCCCGCAACGGTAAGCGACCTGCGGCGCTGGGTTCAATCCTGTCGCGCCGCGCATGCGTTTTCGATGCCACTGTCTGACGATTCAGGACGGGAAGGCAAAGCGCATGAGGCCGCCAGCCCGGATACCGGCCAGACGCGGAGGCGGCGAATGTCACGCCGCCGGCCGCCTGAATCCGCGAGGGACGGATGTGAAGGCGCTGAAGCATGACGTAATACGAACGCCCGCTTGCGATTTCGATGAAAATGCGGCGAGCGGCGTTGCCGTTGTGCGTAATCTGTCGCACCGCATGAGTTCTATTTCCGCCTGGGCCGTCTGCATGGCTCGCCTGTTTCCACTTGTCACGACATGGGGCGCGCCATGCACGCCGCGATGAGCCGCGCGTGGCTGATCGGCGCCGGCCCCGGCGACGTCGAACTGATGACGCTCAAGGCGACGCGCGCATTGGCGCAGGCCGACGTGGTACTGGTCGACGATCTGGTGAATCCCGAAGTGCTGCAATTCGCGCGCGCCGACGCGCTGGTCGTTCATGTCGGCAAACGTGGCGGGCATCCGTCGACGCCGCAGGCCGACATCGTCGCGCAGATGCTCGAACATGTGCAGGCCGGGCGCAGTGTCGCACGCCTGAAAGGCGGCGATCCGTTCGTATTCGGCCGCGGCGGCGAAGAGCAGCAGGCGCTGCATGCGGCGGGCATCGAGGTGGAAGTCGTCAACGGCATCACGGCGGGCATCGCGGCGCCCGCGGCGATCGGCATTCCGGTCACGCATCGCGAATACGCGCAGGGCGTGGTGTTCGTCACCGGACACGGCGCCGGCAGCGGCGAGCCGGATTGGGCGGCGCTCGTCGCGACGCGGATGACGCTGGTGATCTACATGGGCATGCGGCGGCTCAACGATATCGCCGGCACGTTGCTCGCGGCAGGCATGAGCGCCGATACGCCCTGTGCCGCGATCGAATTCGCGACACGTCCTGAACAAAGACATGCGCTCGCGCCACTTGGCGGCCTGGCCGACGCAGTCGCGCGCGCCGGTCTTGGCTCGCCGGCGATCGTGGTGATCGGCGGGGTGGCGTCGCTGGCGCTCGCGCGGGCCGCGGCGAATGCCGACGCAGCAGGGGCGCGATGAAAACGCTGACGGTCGGCATCGGTTGCCGCTTGCATAGTTCGGCTGAACAGATCGAGGCAGCCGTGCGCGCGGCGCTCGGCACTCATACACACGATGAAATCAGCGCAGTTGCCAGCATCGACGTCAAGGCCCACGAAGCGGGTCTGCTCGAATTCTGCGCACGGCACGCGCTACCGTTGAAACTGTTCAGCCGCGAGCAGATTGCCGCCTTGCCCGTGGCGGAGACTGAACCTTCGGCGGCGACACGCGAACATCTCGGCGTGGACGGCGTCTGCGAACCCTGCGCGTTGCTGGCCGCAGGTTCGAAATCCGCTGCAGCCGGGGCGCACCTCATCGTGCGCAAAACCGTACTCGACGGCGTCACCGTAGCGATCGCTTCGACCGCTCACGCCGGCATCGACCCCACCCACCACGACTCCAACGAACAGGACCTTCCATGAAGACCGATCCCGAATCGCATCAGCGCATGACCGAGCGCCGGCGCGAAGGCCACGAGAAAAAGCAGGCCGCCGCCACCGTCGAAAAAGGTCTGCTGATCGTCAACACCGGCACCGGCAAAGGCAAGACCACAGCCGCGTTCGGCATGGCCGTGCGGGTGCTCGGACACGGCATGCGTCTGGGCGTCGTGCAGTTCATCAAAGGCGCGCTGCATACCTCGGAGCGCGACTTCCTCGGCGCAATCGCCAATTGCGATTTCGTCACGATGGGCGACGGCTATACGTGGAACACGCAAAACCGCGACGCCGACATCGCCACTGCGCGCAAAGGCTGGGACGAAGCGCGCCGCATGATCGAGAGCGGCGACTACCAGATGGTGATCCTCGACGAATTGAATACGGTGCTGAAGTACGAATACCTGCCGCTCGACGAAGTGCTGTCCGTCCTGAACGCGCGTGCGGAAATGCTGCACGTGGTGGTGACCGGCCGTCACGCGCCGGACGCGTTGATCGAAGCCGCCGACCTCGTCACCGAAATGCGCATCGTCAAGCATCCGTATCGCGAGCAAGGCGTGAAAGCGCAGCGCGGCGTGGAGTTCTAAGCGATGTCCGCGCCCCCCAAGGGGACTTCCTTCGGGGCGTGCCCCGCCCTGTTCATTAGCGCGCCGGCTTCGGGTCAAGGCAAGACCACGATCACCGCGGGTCTGGCGCGCTACCATCGGCGGCTGGGGCGGCGTGTGCGCGTATTCAAGACCGGTCCCGACTTTCTCGACCCGATGATACTGGCGCAAGCCAGCGGCGCGCCGGTCCTGTCGCTCGATCTCTGGATGGTGGGCGAAGCGGCATGCCGCAATCTGCTCGCGCAAGCGGCGGCCGAAGCCGATCTGATCCTGATCGAAGGCGTAATGGGCCTGTTCGACGGCACGCCGAGCAGCGCCGATCTGGCAACCGTATTCGGCGTGCCGGTACTGGCTGTGATTTCAGCGAAGGCGATGGCGCAGACCTTCGGCGCGGTGGCCTTCGGTCTCGCGCAATTCAGGCCGCAACTGCCGTTTTACGGCGTGCTCGCCAATCGCGTCGGTTCTTCAAGGCACGCGCGGATGCTCGAAGAATCGCTGCCGCCCGGTATGCGCTGGTGCGGCTACATCGCCGGCAACGACGAAATCGAGTTGCCCGACCGCCATCTCGGCCTGCATCAAGCTGCGGAGATCGACGATCTGCACACACGTCTGGATCGAGCCGCCGATGCGCTCGCGCAAACCGCGCTGGCTGAATTGCCGCCGCCGGTCGAATTCGGCGAAGCTGTCCAGGAAGCGTTGCCGCGCCTTCTGGAAGGCAAGCGGATCGCCATCGCACGCGATGCGGCGTTCTCGTTCATCTACCCAGCCAACGTCACGCTCTTGCAAACACTCGGCGCGCACGTCGAATACTTTTCGCCGCTCGCCGACGATGCCTTACCGGACCAGACCGACGCCCTGTACCTCCCGGGCGGCTATCCCGAACTGCACGCCGCCGCGCTGGCCGGCAACACGCGCAGCGCCGCGGCGATCCGCGCGCACGCGGCAGCGGGCAAACCGGTCGTCGCCGAATGCGGCGGCATGCTCTACCTGCTCGATCAGCTCACCGACACGAACGGCGCCAGCGCGCCGATGCTCGGCCTGCTGCCCGGCCACGCGACGATGCAAACGCGCTTCACCGCGCTCGGCATGCAGCAGATCGACGGCCTGCACGGCCCGCTGACCGGTCACACCTTTCACTACTCGAAGCTGACGACGCCGCTCACGCCGTTGCGTTCAGCCACCCGCCCGCACAGCGACGCGCCCGGCGAGGCGGTGTTCCGTGCCGGCTCGATCGTCGCGACTTACATGCACGCTTATTGGCCCTCCAACCCGGCCTTCACGGCCGCCCTGTTCAATGGCGAAGCCTTTTAACGACTCCGAGCGCGAAGCCGTCTACCGCGCAATTTACGAACGGCGCGACATGCGCCACTTCGTGCGCGACCCGGTCAATCCCGCCGTGTTGCAACGGCTGCTCGACGCGGCGCATCACGCGCCCAGCGTCGGCTTCATGCAGCCGTGGCGCATCGCGCGCATCACCGATCCCGCCTTGCGCGCCGCGTTGCACGAGACCGTCGAAAGCGAACGGCTCGCCACCGCCGACGCCCTCGGCAAGCGGCGCGAAGAGTTCATGAAGCTGAAGGTCGAAGGCATGCTGGAATGCGGCGAACTACTGGTGATGGCGCTGATGGACGGCCGCGAGCGGCACATCTTCGGACGCCGCACCTTGCCGGAGATGGATCTCGCCTCGGTGGCGTGCGCGATCCAGAACATGTGGCTCGCCGCCCGCGCGGAAGGACTGGGAATGGGCTGGGTGTCGCTCTTCGACGTCGACACGGTGCGCTCGCAGCTGCACATGCCCGCAGGTGCACGGCCGGTGGCGATCTTGTGCCTCGGCCACGTCGATCAGTTTTACAGCGAGCCGATGCTGGAAACCGAACGCTGGGCGAGCCGCATGCCGCTCGCCGATTGCGTGTTCGAAAACCGCTGGCCGGACGATAAAGCGCCGGAATAGCGCCTGCGTTCTACTGTACGACCGGCTTCACCGATACCACGTCTGGCACGCCGCCCGCCTGATCGGCGCGCAGCTTCACGCGCCAGTCCGATGGCGCGCCGAACGGAAATTTCGCCAACGCGCTTTTCACGAGCGTCGGCATAGCGTGCAGCGGATCGGCATCGCGATCGCTGCTCATCGCGCTGACTTTGTAGACTTCATGCCCGTTCGCCCGCTCGAAAAACCGCAGCGTCAACGAGTGTTGATACGCGCGCCCGCCGAACAGCGAGACCGGCGGCTCGGCCGGACGCCCGCACGTGCCTGCCGCGCAATCCGCTGCATTGACGCCCACCGTGGCCGGCCGCGTGGCATAGGCGATCGACAGCAGATAGTGCGCCTGCTGCGCCGACGCATCGACGAAACCATGCCTCGTCAGTTCATCGCGCAGCAAGGCTTCGAATTGCGGATGATCCGCGCTGGCGTCCTGTGACGGCATGCGCGCGATCGTATAGGTGCGTTCGCCTTGCAATGCGGCGGCCGGATTCGCAGTGTGCACGTCGGCGTTCAGGCCCGTGCAACCGCTAAGAGTCGCCGCAGCCAGCGCGGCACAGATCAGTATCGATTTCACCGTCTTCTCGCCTCGATAAGGTGCGTGTTCATGCTGTGCATGCTGTGCATGGGCCTGGCCGCCGGGCGTCACGTTACGGCGCATCAGCGCTGATATTCAGGCTGCGTGTCGTCGAATGCCGGCAGGCAAATCGTAAAAGCCGTCCCCCTGCCCGGCGCGCTGACCACCTCCACGTCACCGCCATGGCGCGTCACGACGGTTTTGACAAACGCCATCCCCAATCCCGCGCCGCCGACTTCGGGCCGCTCCGTCTGGTGAAAGCGCCGGAACCGCCCGAACAGACCCGCCTGCTGTTCCTCGGGAATACCGTAGCCTTCGTCGCGGATCGTACACGACACGCGTTTTGCGGCGCCCGGCGCGGCCTTCGCCGCCAGGTTGTCGAGGCGGCCGAGGCTGCAAGTGATCCGCGTATCGGGCGGGCTGTATTTGACCGCATTGTTCAGGATGTTGACGAGCGCGCGCGTCATCAGCGAACGGTCGGCGCAGATCCAGTGGCCGTCGTCGCTGCCGGTATCGTCGGTATCCGTTTGCAGCGTGATCCGCCTGGCATGGGCCTGCGGCCAGACTTCGTCGCTGGCGTCGATCATCAGCTCGGTCAGGCTTACCGGCTCGAGCACGTAGGTTTGCGATTCGGCGCGCGCCAGTTGCACGAAATCGTCGGCGAGCGTCAACGCGCGTTGCGCATAGCGTTCGATGCGCTCCAGCAAACCGTGCGCCAGCGCCGATTCGCCGCGGGCGCGCTCCATCTCCACCAGCGCGAGAATCGACGCCTGCGGCGAGCGCATGTCGTGCGACAGCAGCTGCAGCGCGTCTTCGCGCTGGCGCTCGGCCGCATGCAGCGCCGACACGTCGACCAGACCCGCGATCCAGCCGGTCGTCTCGCCCTGCTCGTTGGTGCAGTTCGCGTACCGCAGCAGATGGTCGCGCTCATTGGCGTCGCGCACCTCGACGCCCTGTGCCATCAGCGCGGCAAATTCGCCGCGCGCCGGGTCGAGCAGCGCGGGCCAATGGGCATGCGCGAACAGATTGTTTTCGGTATCGGATGCAGCGCCGCTATCGATGGTCTTCACGAGCGTCAGGCCGTCCAGCACCGTCCACATCGGCTGGCCCTCCGGCGTTACCACGCCCAGACGCGCGAAATGCGCCTTGGCCGCGTGGTTCGCGATCAGCACGATGCCGTCCACGTCGCTCACGAGGATCGGCTCGGGCATGCTGTCGAGGCTGTCCCATACGAAACGCTTCATGTCCTGTACGCGTTGCGCGGCTCGCGCCATCAGCGCGATATGCTGCTCCAGCACGTCGCCGCCGAACTCACGGCGGCGCTGCGGCGTTTCGGGCAACAGATGCGGTTCGTCGGCGAGCCGTTGCAGTTCTTCGCGCAGATAGGCCATGGTCATTTCGAGGCGCCGCCAGTTCCAGATCGGATACACGACAATCACGCCGACAATCGCCGGCACCGGCGACATCCACAACCGCACGCCGTACAGCAAAGCCGCGCTGCCGGCCGCGGTAAGCGCGCACAGAGCGCCGGTCAACAGTAGCGAGCGGCGCGGCGACAACACCAGAAAACCCGCCAACAGCGCGGCGAGCGGCACCAGCGACACGGCGAACAGCAGCCACGGCTCGGCGGGCTCGATCGCGCGGCCGGTCAGCAGCGTGTCGAGCACGTCCGCGTGGATATAGACGCCGGGCAGCGGGCCCAATACACCGGACACCGGCGTGGCAAAGCGATCGTACAAGCCGGATGCGGTCACGCCGATCAGCACGACGCGTCCGCGCAGTTTTTCCGCCGGCACGTCGCCCGCGAGGACGCTCGCGAAGCTCAGCTTCGAATAGTTCTGAGCGTTCGGACCAAAGGGAATCAGAAAGCGGGCTTCGCCCTGCGGCTCCGGCGCCGCCGCATGGCCGGCGGAAAGTTTGCGCGGGCGCTCGTACAGTTGCAGCGCGCCGCGCTCGACGGCTTGCGCGACCGGCACCATCAATTGCGGCCAGCGCGAATCCGCGTCGCCTTCGAATTGCGCGACGCTGCGCACGATACCGTCGCTGTCGACCTCGAGATTGATATGGCCAAGGCCGGCCGCGGCATGCGCGAGCGGCGCCACCGGTTCGACGGCGACGCGTCGGCCCGCACTGTCGAGCGGACTGAGCAGCATCGGCAGATAGGTGGGGCTCAAGGCGATGGCTCGGGCGAGTTGGGCGTCGTCCGGATTGGCTTCGGTGAACAGCACGTCGTAGATCACCGCGGCGGGTTTCGCCCTGGCGAGCTGTTCGAGCAGCCGTGCGTGCACGCTGCGTGGCCATGGCCAGCGGCCGAGCTGCGCGATGCTGGCGTTGTCGATTTCGACCATCACGATGTCGGACGACACGGGCTGCGCGCGCAGGCTCAGAAAGCCGTCGTAGACCAGATGATCGACACTCGTGGTCAGCCGTCCGGGCGAGCCGAGCAGAATCACGACGAGGCCAAGGCAGCCGATACCCAGCCATTCGAACAGGAAACGGCGCCCGGCGCGCCTTCCGAGGCGCGCGCGCGGATCGAGGCTCAGGCGCGGGGATGGGGTCGGCAAGACGGTGGTTCGTTCCTGGGCTGTGCAACAGGTTTTCCGGCGGTTCTCAGTCAGCGATTCTATCGGTGTCAGCGCGCAAGCGTGAAGGAATGGATCGAGCTGCTCTTCTCATAGAACCTGCCGTTCTCGAACTGTTCGGCGACGACCGTCCAATAGTAGACGCCGCGCGGCAGATCGCTCACGACCAGTTGCCCGCCCGTCAGATCGGTGCGATCGACAATCGGGTGGCGCAAATCTTCAGTTGTCGCCAGCACGAAGCGAAAGCGCGTCTCGACATTGGTGCGGCCGACGAACCAGCGGAATTCGTAGTCGCGGCTGCCGGCGCGCTGCGCCGCCGACGCCGCCAGCCCGAACTGGCGCCGGTCGAAGCCGTACACCTGCGGCAAACCTTCGAGCCCATTGCTGTCGATCGCGGCGATGCGCACGAAATAGGTGCCGTCGGCCAGTTCGCCGAAATCCGCATGCGGCGCGCTCACCCGCAGATCGCGGATCAGGTCGAGCTGATCGGCATCGCGCGCGATCTGCACGCGGTAGGCCACCGCGCGCTCGGCCGGCACGAGGTCGAAAGCGACCGTCTTACCGTCCTGCACCTTCGCCGGCTCGGTGAGCGCCGGCGCGGGCAGCAATTCGACCGGATCGCCGATCTCGCTGCCCGCGCGCGTGATGCTGCCAAAGTGCGCCTTGACGAGTTGCGCGGACGCCTGCAACGGCACCCCCGGCAGCGGCGCCTTCGCGTGGCCGCCGACGCCGGCAGGATCGACGCCGACCGCGCCGTCCAGCACTTCCACGGCGGTGGTCTGCGCGTCGCCGTCATACGCCACCTTGAAACGCGTGCCTCGCACGCCGGCCACCACGGATGGCGAGTGAATCTGGAAACGGTCGTCCTTTTTGGTGGCGTGCGTCACCTCGCTGTCGACTTCGCCACGGTGCAGTTCGAGGACCCGGTCAGCCGCGCCGGTCAGCACGGTGTTCCGGAGCTTGCCAATGTCGAACATGCCTTCCTGCAACATCGATACGTGCGAACCGTCCGGCAACTCCAACGTGACAAAACCGTCATGGCCGGTGCGGATGCGGTCGCCTTCGCCGATCGTCATGCCGACTGACAGCGGGGTGTAGGGGTTCTTGCCGAACGCGCGCTCGGCCGGGCCGCTCGTCGCGATGACGCGCGCCGATTCCGGGTCCTGCCTGAGCTGGCCGGCCGGCAGCCGCAGCGCAATTCCGGCCGGCAGGCGGCGCGGCGCGGGCACGTGATTCAGGCGGCTCAGGACGGCCCAATCCTGCGGATCGCGCATATAGCGGCCAGCAATGTCATATAGCGTGTCGCCATCGTGGGTCACGTACGAGACATAGAGCGGCGCGGCGGCCGTCGCGCGTGGCTTCGGCGGGCGGGACGTTTGGGCGTCGGCCAATGCCGGTGCGAAGCACGTCACGGCGGCGCTCAGACCTGCCGCCAGCACTGCGCACGCTCGGCGGCCCGGCGAGCGCACGATACCGCGCGCTGCCGTGTCGAAGGAAACCGTCACACGCCCCCCGCTTCAGGGCGTTCGTCGCTCGCGACCGGTGCGCCGGGCTCCATCCGCTCAAGCCGCTCAAGCCGCTCGAGCCGCTCGAGCCGCTCGAGCCGCTCGAGCCGATAGCCATAGCCGTAGATCGGCGTCAGACGATAGCCGTGCTCCGGACGCAAGCCGAGCTTGCTGCGCAGCATCGACACGTGTGTGTCCATCGTGCGCGAGGGAATATCGGTCGCCTGCTTCCAGATCACATCGAGGATGTGCGCGCGCGACAGCGGCCGGCTCAGATGTTGAAACAACAGCAACGCGAGTTCGAATTCCTTCTGCGTCACGGTCACCGTCGTGCCGCGCACCACCACGTGCTTCGAGCCCAGATCGAACTCGAATTCGCCGAAGACTTCCTTCGCCGCGGCCGGCTTCAGATGATACGCGCGGCGCAGCAGCGAACCGACGCGCGCCAGCAGCACCGCCGCCGAGACCGGCTTGACGACGTAGTCGTCCGCGCCGGTGTTGAGGATCGAGGTGATATCGGTCTCGCGGCCGCGGCTCGTCATGAACAGCACCGGCAAACGCTCGGACAGGCTTTCGCGCACCCAGCGCAGCACGTCTTCGCCGGACATGTCGGGCACGTTCCAGTCGAGCACCAGCAGGTCGAAAGTCTGGCGCCGCAGCTGCCGCACCAGTTCACGGCCCGCGCCGTACGCGTGACAGATATGGCCCGCCGCCGACAGCGTCTGGCATACAAGATCGGCCTGAGCCGGATCGTCATCAAGGACTGCAATTCTCATAGAACCCCGCAACGCGACATCGTCCTTCGTATCTGGTGGCCGGCAGGCCGGTCGATGACCGGGATTGACGGCAGCTACGCCGTCGATCCGGCTCCTCGTTTCATCCTCGACTTCACTCTTTTTCGATTATCGGGCGCCAAGGCCCCGCCCTGTCCAGATCCGTCGCCGTCCTGTCTCAAAATTGGCGCCTATTTTTGCTTTTTGTCGCGTCAATAGCCACGAAGGCGAATCATCATAATCGAAAACAGCCGTCTTTCTTCCGGATGCGATTAAGCGGCGATCCGGCCCGGCCCGGTGCTGCGCGAGCCTCTCCCCTACGTTTCCGAAGTTCTCTCTCAGGCTCTTTCCGGCGCTCCTGGGTATTCAATTATCGACCTCCAGGGGGCGTACTTCGGTTTGGCTGGTCTCGCCCGCACGGTGAATGGCCCCGTCTGCCTTCTCATGTCATTCCACGTCCCGCATTCGGGAAACGAGAAATTTGACAATTTGCGAGACAGTATAAGAACTGTCTCAAAATAAATCGTTTAAAGATTGTCAGATGGATTTGATAATGCACCGCGACTGCCCTGGCGTTTAAACCACTCGATCGACGTCATCTCCCCCCTTCAATCTCCGGCATCGGCGCGAACAATGCGTCGAGATCGTCGTCCGAGAACTTGGTGGCGCCGGCGGCGTCTTCGGACAGAATGCTGTCGGCCAGTCCCGCCTTCTGTTCCTGCAACTCGACGATCTTCTCTTCGATGCTGCCCGCCGCAATCAGCTTGTAGACGAACACCGGCTTGTCCTGCCCCAGCCGATGCGCGCGGTCGGTCGCCTGATTCTCGGCGGCGGGATTCCACCACGGGTCGTAGTGAATCACCGTGTCGGCGGCGGTCAGGTTCAGGCCCACGCCGCCCGCCTTCAGGCTGATCAGGAACAGCGGCACCTCGCCCTGCTGGAACCGCTCGACCGGCGTGCTGCGGTCGGCGGTGTCGCCGGTCAGGATCACATAGGGAATCGCGGCTTCCTCCAGCGCCTCGGCAATCAGCGACAACATGCCGGTGAACTGCGAGAACAGCAGCACGCGCCGTCCTTCCTCGATCAGCTCCGGCAGCATCGACAACAACAGATCGAGCTTGGCCGAACGTGTCAGGCGCGCGCCCTTCTCGACCTGTTTTACCTTCTCACTCTTCTCACCCGCCTCCCTGTCAGCCTTGATCGCCTTAACGAGGCGCGGATCGCAGCATACCTGGCGCAGTTTCAGCAAGGCATCGAGCACGATGATGTGACTGCGCGCAAGGCCTTGCGCGCTGACCGCCGCGCGCACTCTTTCCCGCATCGCCGTACGCACGGTTTCGTAGAGATCGCGCTGCGCGCCTTCCAGGTCCACCGAGCACACGATGGTGGTCTTCGCGGGCAACTCCTTCGCGACCTCGTCCTTGCGACGGCGCAGCATGAACGGGCGGATGCGCCGCGCCAGCAACGCGCGGCGCACGCCGTCGCCGTTCTTCTCGATCGGATTGCGCCAGCGTTTGGTGAAGTCTTTCTGGCTGCCGAGAAAGCCCGGCAGCAGGAAGTCGAACTGCGACCACAGTTCGCCGAGGTGATTTTCCAGCGGCGTGCCGGTCAGGCACAGCCGATGCCGCGCGCGCAACCCGCGAATCGCCTGGGCGGCCTTGGTGGTCGCGTTCTTGACGTATTGCGCCTCGTCGAGAATCAGCAAGTGATAGTCGTGCTCGGCAAGCACCTTCTGGTCGCGCCATAGCAGCGCGTAGGTCGTCAGAATCAGTTCGTGCCCGCCGATCTGCTCGAAGCGCTCCTTGCGCTGCGGGCCGTTCAGCACCAGCACTTTCAGTTCTGGCGCGAAACGGCGCGCTTCCTCGCGCCAGTTGTGCACGAGCGTGGTCGGCACGACGATCAGCGCGGGACGGTCGAGCCGCCCGGCCTCCTTCTCCGCGAGGATGTGCGCCAGCGTCTGCACGGTCTTGCCGAGACCCATGTCGTCGGCCAGCACGCCGGCCAGATCGTGTTCGCGCAGAAACTGCATCCAGTTCAGGCCCTGCTGCTGGTACGCGCGCAATTCCGCTTGCAGCCCGCGCGGCACCGGCGCCTCGCGCAAGCCCGGGCCGGCCTGCAGGCGCTGCGCCAGTTGGCGGATCGAAGCTTCGCCCTGAAACTGCCAACGGCCTGTGCTGTTCAACGCTTCCAGCCGGCCGGCATCGACGGCAGGCACACGCAGCGCCGCGCCTTGGGCAAGCGAGCCGCCCAATGCGTCGAACAGGTCGACCAGCACGCGCACCACCGGTTTCAGCCGGTCGGCGCGCAGCCGCAGACGCTTGTTCTCTTCCGTCTTCAGCTCGATCGGCTCGTCGTCGGCGATCGCTTCCAGCGCGCCACCGAGCCAGCGCCGGTCGCGCCGGAACAGGTCGGCCAGAAGCGGCTCGAGCCGCACATTGCGCTCGCCGACCCGGATGCCCATCTCCAGATCGAACCAGCCGTCGCCCGCCTGATGCGCCGTACCGTCGATCGCGTCGATCTCGATGACGTTGTAGCGGAATTCCGGCGCCATGCTGATGCGCCAGCCTTTGCTCACGAGTTCCGGCACGGCGTCGTTGACGAAGGCGGACCACGCGTCGGCGTCCGGCAGACCGAGCATCGTGTCGGGCAATAGCCGCGAGGCGTAGACGCGGCTGGTCGGGACCCGTTGCAGGCCGGTCTTGCGCAATTCGAGCAGGCGTTTCTTTTCGACCTCGTAGCGGCGCCGGATATGAATCACGTCGCCGCCCGGCACCGGCACCAGCGTAACGCTGCTGTCCACGTTGATGCTGATGCCGTCGTAGTCGAAGCTGACGCCGGCGAGTTCCACCGCCTCGGACTTGCGCTGACCGGCTTTGCCGCCGGACGGCAGCGAGTGGCTATTGAGCGTCAGCACCGGCACCGGATCGACGTCGATCACGCGAATCGCCGACGCGTCGTGCGCGGGCGGCAGCGGCAAATCGGGCGCGATCTCGCGCAGCACCGCGGCAACCAGCGGCGCTTCGGCGAGCGAGATCGGCGGCATGGCGAGGTAATCGGGCAACTGCTGGAACGGCAGCGACAACTCGACGATGCCGGCCTCGTTCGAGACGCCGTCGACATACCAGACCGGCTCGGTGGGCAGCACCATGCTGGCGCGCGGCTCGGTGCACAGCGCGGGGCGCAGCCGCTCGTCCGCAAGCGGCTCCCATTCGATCCGGCCGGGCCGGTCGACGCCGCGCGACAGCGGTGTCGGCCCCTGACGGCCGGGCCCGGGTTTGAATTCGAAGAACAGACGCCCCGTCGCGATCAGCTTTTGCAACATTTCCGCGCCGCTCGTGCCGCGCAGAATGAACTGGCCGAAGTCTTCACGGGAACGGCCCAGCCACAGGCCGCGCAAGATCGACAGGTCCTCGTCGGAGACGAACTTCGGTTGTTTCAGCAACGCCGCTTCCACATTGCCCCACGGTTCGTCGACTTCGAAGATCGTGCCGTCCGGTTTGCAGCGCGCCTTGTACAGCACGACCTCATGGCGCATGTGGAAGTTGGACCAGTTGAGCAGATACGCCAGCGTCTGGGTACGCGCGGAACTCGCCTTCTGAGCGACAGCAGCGTCGGCCTCGGCGCGCGCACGAAAACGCTCGAGCCAGCTGACCAGTTCGGGGCGCACGCCGGGGGGCGGTTCCGGTTTTTTCCCGGCTCGCGCAGCCTGCGGATGCTCTGGTGGCCAGTGCTCGTCCGTATCGACGTTGGTCACATGGTCCATCTCTTCGTGATACTCGAGCTCCGCGAGCAGCAAGGCGGCAGCATGCTTGCAGTTGGTTCCGACTGGACAGGTGCAGTCCCCATCGGCCCAAATCGAACGCTTCCCATGATAGAAGCGCACCCGCGTGTGATAGGGGCTCCTTTGTGTGCCCTGCACGTCGGCGCTGAGCGTGTCGCCATCCCATCGCAGGTTCGTGACGGCGCCGACCGAGCGGGCTTTGGCCACTGTATGCTCACCCAGCCAATCCGCAATCTGGTCTCGATCAAAAAAATACGACGACATCAGCGTATTCCATCCCTATATTCAGACCGGCAAGGGCGCGTACGGGCGAAAAGTCAAGGCGGCAAGCGGGTGCGTCCCGCCTGCCGAGGCGTTTCCGCCACGGCCTCGATTGTCCGTGGTAACCGGCCATTTTACGCGTTGGACGGAGTTGGCTGCGGAGGCGGCGCGAGCCGCCGGACGAATCGCCTAGAGCGGGGATCCGGCGGCGATGGGCTATGTCAACAATCCGGACGGCGTTGCCGATACCGAGTATCTGAACAGCGGGCGATATGCGATCGACGTCGCCGGCAATCTGCTGCCGGCTACCTGCTGCCGGCTGCCGTGCATCTGAAGGCGCCTTATGATCCGCGGTCGGCGCGGGTGAAAGGTTAGCGTCCGCCCCGCGCCATACTCGAAAACACGCCGTCGCGGCGGATCAGCCCATGAAACAGCGCCGCGGCGAGATGCAACAGCACCGTCGCGAACAAGGCAAAGGCAAGCCACGTATGCCACGCGCGCAGCACCGCGAAGAGCCTGACGTCGTGCGGCGCGATCGGCGGCAAATGCAGCGGACCGTATAGCGTGACCGGATAGCCTGCTGCCGACAGCATGGCCCAACCGATCAACGGCATCGCCGCCATCAATGCATACAACACGAGATGCGACGCCTTGGCGGCGACACGTTGAGGCGCGGGCATATCGTCGGGCAGCGGCGGGCTGCCGCGTTTGATCCGCACGCTCGCGCGCAACAGCACCAACGCGAGCAGCGCGATGCCCAACGGTTTGTGAATTGCAATCAGCGTGTTATGCGCGTGCGAGACGGTCGCGACCATCCCCACGCCGATGAACAACATCGCGACGATCAGCGGCGCCATCGTCCAATGCAAGAACCGCGCGAGCGGACTGAAATGTGCGTGCGCCGCCGTCATGACCGAGCTCCGTTTGTCTGTGATGTCTGTGATTGATGAATCGCGGGGCGCAGCGCTTCTTCGCGTGTGCGGCGCTGGTATGAAAGCGCGTATGCCGCCGAGCGCGCGGCGAGCAGCGGGTCGTTCGAAGGCTGAATGCCGGCCGGCAAGATAGTCGGATCGAAGTTGACGTCGCGGCATGCGCCGTCTTCCTGCGACGTCGTGCGATCGATCACCAGTGTGCCGGCGTCGATATGCCGACGATCATCGTCAGGCCATTGCAGCGTGGCGTCGTCGGTGGGGTCTCCCGGCTCCGCGACCGTCAGGATCAGATGCCAGCGCAACGGTCCATTTTGCAGGCGTTGATCGAGGTCGGCCTGCAAGAAATTCTTCTCGTCTTTTTGCGCGTCGGTGATCGGCGCATAGGGCGTCTCGGGCACCATCGCCCAGCGCACGGCGCGGCTATTGCCCGCGCTATCGGTAAAACGAAATGCGTTGATGCCATAGTACGCGGCGTTAGCCAGACTCGATGACGGCGGATGCGCCTTCACCCATGCCTGAAAAGGTCTGGTCTCCGGATTCGCTGCGTAAAACGCTTTCAGTTTCGCCGGATCCGGTTTGCCGGTGGCCGCGTCGGGCTTCGCGGCAAGCAGTTGCTGATGGAACTGCTCAGGCGTATGAACCGCGAAGACTGGCGTCGAATTCATGCCCGTGCGCCATTGCTCTCCGTTCTGCAACTGAAACAGCAAAGCCATGCTGCGCACCGGCGAACTGGTGTCGGGTGCGGACGGGTTGCCGCCCGGAACTGCGAAGCGGCCCGTAACCGGCGTGCGGCCACGCGTAAATACGGCCGCGTGCGAGAGCACCGCAGCGTCGCCGTTACTATCGAAATAGCCCGCTACGCACAGTCCCTTTGCATGATTGCGGCGATAGCCCGGATGCGGCTTGCCAGCCACGGCTTCGAACGTATTGATGAAACGCGGCGCGGTAAGACGCGCGGGCGTCAGCCAGCCCGCCGTATAGGCAAAGCCGCCGGCGAGAACCAGCACCACCGCGCTGATCGCGGCGAGGCGGCACGGCACGCAGACAGGTTCAGGGTTGGAAACGGAGGGTTTTGTCACGAAGACTCCTTGGCGTTGGAACAGGTTCACATGCCGGCTAACACGCAATGCATGCGAACTATTCCACTCGATAGCCGGCGCGCGCGTTCGATACGCGCGCCGGCTATCGATACGCTCAATTGACGCTGCCGGCCGTACTGCTTGCAACGCGGCTGGCACCGGCCGCCGCCTGAGCGGCGAGCGCTTCCTTGTGATGCTCGACCTGTTGTGCGAAGACCGGACTCACGTCCGGATACGATGCATCGGTGACGTAGTCAAGACCGTTCTGTTGCGCTTCGATCAATTCCTGGTACACCTGAGCGCGTGTCTTGCCTTGTGCAAAAGCACTCGACGAAGCGGCGAGCACGACGATGGACAACGCGGCAAATGCGATCTTCTTCATGATGAACTCCAGTGAGTTTTGTGCGGGTTTGCATGAGGGAGAACCCCGCGTTTCCAGCTTTTATTCCTGCGTCGATACGCGAAAAAAACATTGCTGGAACGCGGAATAAAACCTCGCGCGAATGGGTTCGCCCGGCATCCGGCTGTGTCGCCAACGGTTCGTCACGCGCATGGAATAAACCCGCGCGTGCAGGTGTTTGCTACTCGAAAGCTGAAATTCGACGCATGCAGGCGCCATGAACCCCATCGACTCCCACCGCGATTCGCCGCTTTCCGAAGCGGACATTCAGGCGTACGCCGACGGCATGCTGACGCCGGAACGCGCCGCCTTTCTGCGGGACTATCTGGGGAAAGATCAGGCGGAAGCGCGCCGCGTGGCGTTCTACGGCAGACTGAATACGCAGATTCGACAGGCCTTTCAAACAACTGACGAACCGGCGACGGATCGCGCAACAGGACGGCGCCGCTCATTGCGCGGCTCACTTCGTCGGCTGAAGACGGCGATGCGTCACAGCAAGGCTGTGAAGACGATAGCGGCGCTCGTTCTGGTGCTGGCAACCGCCAGCGGTTGGCTCGCGGCGACTGAGGTATCCGCTCGGGCGCTCGACAACGCCGCCGTGATGGCGCTGGCGGAAACCGCAGCCGTGCAGTTCTCCGCTGCTTCGCCGACGCGAACCAGCGCGTCGGCGCCCGACCTCGCGGCGGTCGGCTTGCGGCTTGTCGATGAAAGGTCTCTCGCGCTCGGGCCGCTCCAGCGAGCCAGCGAATTCGTCTATCTGAATGCGGACAACCGGCCCGTGGTGTTGATGTCCGCCCTGGCGCCGCTGGCGCCGTCGCGGCCGCAATGGGCCGCGCGCCGGATCGGCGATATCCGCCTGCTGACCTGGACGGCGCAATGGCAACGCTTCGTGGTTGCCGGCGACGCACGCACGCACGGCCTGATGCGGGCCGCCGATGCACTGACGATGCGCTGACGATGAGCCAACTATTCGCCGCCGATGCACTGACGATGCGGTAACGATCCGATGCCCCACGACGCTCGACGGCCACATCATCGGCAAGGGAATAAAATGCGCCCACGCGTGTTTGCACCTGAATTGCGCGTGGTGGCCCAAGCAATGACCGCCCACCCGGCGCCCCACGAGAAGCCCCAGGATTGGGATGAAAAATGGATGTCCGTGACGAGTTGATGGAACATGTGCCGCGTTTGCGGCGCTATGCGCGAGCGCTGATCAACAACCGGGATCTGGCCGACGATCTGGTGCAGGACACGCTCGAACGCGCGCTTGGCCGCACCGGCATGTTCCAGCAAGGCACCGACCTGCGCGCGTGGCTGTTCACGATCATGCATAACGTGTTCGCCAATCAGGCACGCAAGGCTTCAGTGCGCGCCGTGCACGTCCCCGTCGACGACGACAGCGTTCACGAAAGCGAATTCGCCGTGCCGTCCGATCAGACCCGTTCACTGGAAATGCGCGACCTCGACTATGCGTTGCAGCGCCTGCCCGTGGAGCAGCGCGAAGCGGTGCTGCTGGTCGGCCTCGAAGAAATGAGCTACGCCGACGTGGCGCTCGCGCTTAACATTCCGATCGGCACGGTGATGTCGCGGCTTTCGCGCGGTCGCGAGCGGCTTCGGGCATTGATGGCGGGCGCGCAGCCCGGTGCGAAATTACAGGTGGTGCGATGAGCGACCAACACTTGCCGATCGGCGAAGAAGAGCTTCACGCGTACGTGGACGGCACGCTGTCCGACGAGCGCCGTGTCGCGGTGGAGCGCGCGCTTGAACACAGCCCCGAATTGGCCGCGCGCGTCAGCGATTATTTCTCGCTGAATAGCATGTTCCACGAGCGCTATGACCGCGTGTTGAGCGAGCCCGTGCCCAAGCGCCTGCAAGCGCGTGCGGCCGGTCGGCGCCGCTGGCGCATCGCCGCCAACTGGCCGCAGTTCGCCGGTATGGCCGCGGCGTTGGTGCTGGGGATCGGCATCGGCGTGGGCACGCATATGGGGCAGGACGTCATCGCGCCGCTCGCGAGCCGCTCGGGCTCGGACACGCACGCAGTCAATACGGACGGCTCCGAAGGATTCGCGCGGCAAGCCGCGGTAGCGCATGTGGTTTATATGCCCGCCATCGACCGGCCCGCCGATATCGACGCGGATCACGACCAGGAGTTCGTGCAGTGGCTGTCCAACCGGCTCGGCACGAACGTGCATCCGCCGATTCTGTCGAAGAGCGGTTTCAACCTGTCGGGCGGCCGCCTGCTGCCCGGCGCCGACGGACCGACCGCGCAGTTCATGTATCGCGGCCCGAACGGCGAACGCGTGACACTGTGCATTTCGCGCCGTCAGGCAAATGCGAACACCACCGCGTTCAAGCTCTATCAGGACGGACCGGTGAACGTGTTCTACTGGGTGGACGGCGACTTCGGTTATGCGGTGTCAGGCGGTATCGACCGGAAGGTGCTGCTGCAACTGTCGCATGATGTGTATTCGCAATTGACCGGCGCAGCGCCGGGCTGATTCGCCGCTTTCGCCACCTTCGCCGTCTCCGTCGTGCCGGCTCAGCTTCCCGAACCGCGATCGAGCGACGCCGCCCGCATGGCGTCGCTCGGGTTCGCGAAGAACTGCTGGCGCAATTGCGCGATCTGCGCCTCGAGCTGCTGCGGCGGCAAATCCTGTTTGTCGATCTGAGCACGCTGGGTTGCGTAGTCGGCGTAACGGGCTTGCCAGGCGTTGTCGGCTTGCTGGATCCGCACGACGCGCTCCGCCGCCTCGGGGCCGAGTGTTTGCGTGATCTGCGCACGCAGCGCTTCTGGCGAGGCACCCTGCTTTTGCGCCTGGCTGATTGCATCGATCGAGGCTTGCTGTTGCCGAGCGCGCTCACGCGCCGCGCGCATTTCCGGCGGCAATGCCTCATCGAGTGCCGCAAGACGCGCGGTTTTCTGCGCGTCGCTCAATGAGGTATCGGACGCAATGCGCAGGCGCGCCAGATCCGTGTGCTGGCGCTGCGATTCCCCGCCGAAAAATGCTTCGTTCCAGTCGCCCATTAACCGCGTACCCAATGCATCGCGCTGATCGAGTGCAAGTTGCAGCGCGTCCAGATCCTTCTTTGCGCCGCTTTGCGTCGGCGCTTGCGGTAACTGCGCGAGTGCGCTGCGATAGGCGTTGTAGCGCTGCCAGACGGCCAATGCTTCGTCGGCGGCCGGCGTGCCGTCGAGTTGTGCGGTGATCTGACGGCGCACCAATGCGTCGAGCGTGGCGGCCGAAACCTCGTTTTGCGTCGTCAGAAAGTAGTCGAAGAAATCGCGGACCGCACGCGTGTGCGCCAGATGACCTCGGCCGTCGGTCGGCAGATGCGGTGGCGCTGAGCCGTCGAGCGAAGCCGGTAAAGCGCCCGGAGTTTGCAAGCGCGCGGCGGGGTCCGGGCTCGATGCGAGCGGCGGTTGTGCGGTACTCGCCGCGTTAGCCGAATGCGCGGCAGACGCATCGCGCGCGGACGGCGCGCCGTTCAACCACAACGCGGCGCCCGCTGACAGAGCGCCCACCGCCGAAAACACCAGCCACTGACTGCGTGCACTGCCCCGCTGCCCGTCGAACCGGCGCATCCGCTCAAACGCCTTGCGTCTTCAACCGGTTCGCCTGCGTGCGGATCACCGCGACCGGGTCCGCCGCATTCGCGCCACGTACGCCGAGCAACTGATTGATCTCGTCGAGATGGTTCCACTTGTAGCTAGTGCCGAGCACCTTACCGTAGAGCGCGCTGCACACGGAGACCAGGCCGTCGTTCTGCCCCGACTGGCGGCTCACCATGACGGCGCCGGTGCCGTACAGCACGAGCGTCGACGCGTCGAGGAGATTGGCCGCATCGATCGGCGCGACGCTCGTATCGGTGGCGCCGGTGATGCCGAGCACTGAGGTCGGCTGAATGGCGCTGCCCGCCCACAAGTACAAAAGATGCGTGTTGCCGTTGACGGTCTCGGTTGCCGCGCCCGTTTGACACGAGCCCGGCGCACCGAGCCCCGCGCTCGGATAGCGCGTGTTGTAGGCCGCGACGTTCGCCGTGGTCAGCGTTTGGAGCGCAGCCACCGCGTCCTGATTCGTGTTGTTCGTGCTACTCGTCAGGATGCCGAATATATTTGCGAATGCACCGATGATCGGCGTCGACAAACCGGTCGGATCTTTTTGCAACGCGTCCTGCGCGAAGTCGGCGAACTCCGAGCCGCGATGCGGCGTGCCGATGGTCGTCACCGATGCGACCAGTTCAGGCGCCACCGCAGCGACGTAGCGCGACGTCAAGCCGCCCTGGCTGTGGCCGATCAGATTCACTTTCTGCGCACCGGTTGCCGCGAGCACCTGCTTCACGTAAGCGAGCAGTTGTTCGCCACGGCCGTTGGGACCGTCGTCGCTCTGGAAGCCTGACAGGTTTGCCACGTACACCGTCGCGCCATGCTGCTGAAGATCCGACTGAATGCCGTACCAGTAGTCGAGCACGCCGAGGTATTTGTCGGTGCCAGTGAGGCCATGCACGAGGATGATCGGATAACGGGTTGCCGCGTAATCGTCGGCACTGATGCTCGACGTGGCGGCGACCGCGCGATCGATGCCGGCTGGCGTCGCGAGTGTCAGAAGAACGGCGAGCGGGGCATTGGCGACAGCAGCGGCGATTGCCCAGGCGACGATGCGAGAACCCTTCGATTTCGACATGTAACGGCCTCCGGTTGCGAAGTCCGCGTATTTAGCTATGGAAATCGGTTGAGGGCAATAGAGCGGGAACTCCAGATTGCTGATACTGCACTGCGGGTTGAAGGTTTATCGGGGTGTCGTGATGCGGCGGGCATTCAGCGAATTCAGATCGATGATGCTGCTTGCATCCGGACTGGATTTGACGAGCTCACGCGGCGTCACCCCCAACAACCGATTCATCCAATGCGCCATATGGCTCTGGTGTGCGAAACCCGTATCGAGCGCGATCTGACTCGCGCTCAGCTTGCCGTTCAGCAAGAGCGTTTTCGCACGTTCGACGCGCCGCTGCACCACGTACTGATGCACCGGCATGCCGAGCGTTTCGCGAAACAGCACCTTGAAATGCGGCACGCTCAACTCCGCATGCGCAGCCAGTTCGGTGAGCGTAAGACGCTGATCCAGATGCGCTTCGATAAAGTCGATCACGCGTGCAGCCGTCTTCGGCGCGAGCGTGCGGCGCTTGTTGTCGAGCATCGGCGCGCCGCCGATCAGCCGCACGATCATCGCCGTGCACAAGCTTTCCGCGTAGAGCGGATCGGACGCATCGTCGGCTTCGAGTTCGGCGCGCAACGCCCATGTCAGATGCTGAAAGCGCGGGTCGCGCATCTGAAACTGCGGACGAAGGCCAGTTTCACTCGACTTCAGTTCCAGTTGCTCGACGGTCCTGCGCGCGAAGTCTTCGGCGATCCACACGCTGAAAATCGTGCACGCGGATTCATCGGTCCACTGCCCGTCGAGCCCCGCGGGAATCACATCGGCATCGCCATGCGCCTGAATCCGCGAATAGCGGCGTTCGTTGCACATGCAACGCGCTCTCACCGGCGCGCCGACGTGCACGCCTACACGATGATGCTTGAGCGCAGGAATCCGGTGCAGACCGGCGGCGACGCTAACCAGTTCCGCGCCAAAGCCCCGCCAGCCGAGCGCTTGGCTGGAACGCAAGGCGATGCGGGAACCGCTGTGCGGTTGCGGTAGGGGTGTCACGGCATTCATGGCGCTCCCTCGTAGATGACGGCCAATGTAGCTGCATTGTGCGGTGTTTTGCGCCGTTTCGCCTGGCTTGCTCCGACGCCTGATCTTCCGTGCCGCGGCGCCACAAAAAACCAATCATCCGAATCTGCGCATCACGATCCTTGCCCGCGCGTCTCCCCACTCGCGCGCCCCTATGATGACAGCACACCAATCCGACAAGGAGCCCACCGTGTTTGTGATTTTTGGAGCAGCAGGCCATGTAGGTCGAGTGAGCGCCGCGGCGTTGCGGCGGGCGGGCCGCGAGGTATGCGCGGTGGTGCGCAGCGAGCGGCAAGGCGAACTGCTCGCGGACATCGGCTGTGAGATTGCCCTGGCCGACCTGCTCGATCCGCGTTCGGTTGCGCGGGCTATCGAGGGCGCGTATGCCGTGCAGATGCTTTGCCCCGTGCCGCATACCGACCCCGATCCGGCCGCCACGATGCGCCGCATGATCGACGTGGGCGCCGGCGCATTGCGCGAGAACCCGCCGCAACGCGTGCTCGCACTGTCCGACTATGGCGCGGAGCACGCCGACGGCACCGGTATCACGACCTTGTTCCACTACCTCGAGACGCAACTTGCGCCCGTCGCCACTCAGCTGATCTTTTTACGCGCCGCCGAACATATGCAGAACTGGGCTCGCGTGCTGCCGATCGCGCTCGCCAAAGGTGTGCTGCCGAGCCTGCATCATCCGTTGAGCAAGCTGTTTCCGACGGTTGCCGCACAGGACGTCGGACTGCTCGCCGCCGAGTTGCTGCTCGACGACCGCCCGGCCAGGGTATCGCCACGCGTGGTCAGCATCGAAGCTGAGGAGCGCGTCAGTGCATTCGACGTTGCGCGCACATTCGGCGCACTGACTCACCGTGAGATCGTCGCACACGACATGCCGCGCGGCGAATGGGCCGCCATGCTCCAGGGCGCCGGACTCGGGGCGAACTACGCGCGCCTGATCACCGATCTGTACGACGCGCACAACGCCGGCCGCATCGACGTCGAAGCGGAAATCAGCGAACGGCGCTTCGGCGCCACGGCTCTCGCGGACGTGTTCGCTTCGATCCTGTCACGCGTGGCGGCAGTCCCCGCGGCTGCGGCGGCACGCTGAATGCGCACGTCATAGGAGACACGGCATGTACACCTGCCCTCTGCTACGCGTATCGATGGCATCGCGGAACATGGCGGCAAAGCGAAGCTTCGCCACGCGCACAAACATCAGCATCCCTCGCTACTGGCTAGCGATGCTGCTGGCAAGTCTCGCGGGACTGATCGGCTGGCGTGCGCTTCGGGATGTACTCAACGCGATTCCCGACAGCAACGACGACTTTGGTTTGTTTTAAGCTGTCGTGTCGTGTCGTGACGCGAACTGAATTGAAGCGCGCCGTTATACCGTCGAAATCGACGCCGCAACGCCGGTCGCCGCTTGCAAGCGGCGACCGGCGCGCTTCCCCTTTAATTCACCTTTAACGCAGTTACTCGTTCTCGTCGAAGTAATGTCCAAACTTCAGCTGCTTGGTGCGGATATAACGCTCGTTTTCCTCGCGCATCGGGATCGCCAGCGCGACCCGCTCGCACACCGGAATGCCGTGCTTCGACAGCGTGTCGAATTTCTCCGGATTGTTGCTCATCAAGCGCACTGATGTGACCTTCAAGGTGCGCAAAATGCCTGCCGCCGAATCATATTCGCGCGAGTCGTCGGGCAAGCCGAGATCGAGATTGGCCTCCACGGTATCGCGCCCCTGCTCCTGCAGCGCGTACGCGCGAATCTTGTTCGACAGGCCGATGCCGCGCCCTTCGTGGCCGCGCAAATACAGCAGTACGCCGCAACCTTCGGCCGCGATATAACGCAGCGCCAGATCGAGCTGTTCGCCGCAGTCGCAGCGATACGAGCCGAGCACGTCGCCCGTCAGGCATTCGGAATGCAGGCGCGTCAACACCGACGACTGGTTGGCGACATCGCCCATCACGAGCGCGAGATGTTCGGCGCCGCTTTCGACCACGCGAAACACGTAGGAGGTGAACGTGCCGTAGCGCGTGGGGAGCGTGGCGGTGGCGTCGAGGACGACGCACTCGCCGCTGATTTCGCCGTCTGTTGCTTGCGACGGATCGTGAGACGTGAGCATGGCGTTGGACAGTGGTGCTGACATGAACCCGATCAAACCGGGGATAAGGTATGGACTGGGAGTTTACCGCTAATCGGCTCGCTGCACCTGTATGTCCATGCACCGCGCACGGAACCGGTGCGCGCCGCGTGGATACCTCAGATTGACGCGCCGCGCGCCACAGGTATTCCCGATGTACCCGATTGCAGGTCAAGCCTATACTGGAAACGCCTGTCCCTCACGACAGCGCGCCGCGCCGGCGTGCTGCATTGCGAAACGGAGCCGCTCCATGACAAGCGTTGCACAACTTCTTAAAACGAAACCGAACAACACCATCGTCTATACGATCGGGGCCGGGGATTCCGTCTACGAGGCGATCAAGCTGATGGCCGAAAAAGGCATCGGCGCGCTGGTCGTGACGGACGGCGACAGCATCGCCGGCATCGTCACGGAACGCGACTATGCGCGCAAAGTCGTCCTGATGGACCGGTCGTCGAAGGACACCCCGGTGCGCGACATCATGAGCAAAGCCGTGCGCTTCGTCCGCCCCGACCAGTCCACCGAAGACTGCATGGCGCTGATGACCGAACGCCGCATGCGCCACTTGCCGGTGATCGACAACGACAGACTGGTCGGTATGGTGTCGATCGGCGACCTGGTGAAGAACATCATCGCTGAACAGCAATTCACCATTCAGCAGCTCGAGTTCTATATCCACGGCGAACGTCTCCACGGCGAACGGCCCTGACGTTCCCGCGCGCCGCAAGACACGACACACAGAAAGGCGCAAAAAAAGCCCAATCCTTGAAAAAGGTTGGGCGAAGCTACCTTGCGGCACCGGAGGTTCCTTGAAGGGCGGACCGCGACGTGCGCGGCGCGGCCGGTTGAACCAGCAAGCGGAACATGCCGCTGCACGCGCCGCCTGGTGTCAGGACCGCAATGTGTTGTCGTGCGTGCTCTCTATGCGGCACGCATGTTTCTCACCACTTCAAACTGCTGACTGCATGTTGGCCGCCGCGGCGCGCGCCCGGCTCGATAACCCGCGCACGCGCCCCGCCATTAGTTTGCTGCTGGCTCGCCGGCCGGATTGGCGACCCGGGTTTGCTGCCGGCTCGCCGGCCGGCTTGGCGACCCGGATCAGTTGCCGAAATAAACCGACTTCGGATCACCCGACGGCCGGAGCACCGCGCCCGACTGCGACGAACCGCTCATCGGCGCACCGTAACCGCTGGTGTCGGCGACCGGTTGCTGAGTTTGCGCGACTGCCGGGTTTTGTGCCTGGACACGACGCTCAGCGGCCTGGACGTCGGCCGGATAGGTCGGGTCATTAGTGACGGCGGGGTTGTAACCAGCTTGTTCCAGCTGGATCAATTCGTTGCGCACTTGTGCGCGGGTCGCGGGCTCCTGGCTCGATTGAGCGAACGAAGCGACCGGTGCTGCAAGAACGACTGCAATGGCGACTGCCTTGATGAGCGACTTCATGATCATTGACCTCCAGACTTGATTTTTTGCTTCGCTTGACACGCCCTGTGAGAAGCGAGTGATTGGAGTCTAGTCATCAGATCGCCGAGGGAAAACCCTTAATTTCGAGATACATAATTGTTCGAATCGAAAGAATGCGCAGAAACTTCCGGTTGGCTACGGCCGGAGCTGTAGCGTTACATAATAATTGTCGGCATCGTAACCCTTTGCGTCTGACGTTTCGAAAACACGCCCGCACGGAGTATGTTTTGCCGCGGCGCGTGCCATCCGCGGTCAAATTTGCGTGTCCGTCGAATCGGCGGAGCGCGGCATCAACAGCTTTCTCGGCCCGCTGACGAACGCGCTGCCCGGTTCGAAAAACCGCAATGGCCGATGCATCTCGCGTGACAAGCCGATGCGCGTCGTCACCCCAACCCGCATCTGTTCCGTTTCGATCACACCGATCCACAGGCCGCGCCCGGTGCAAAGATCGCGGCCGTCGAATGCCTGGCCGATGCCGAGCGCCGTAGTCATCCGTCCCGGGCCGCGCGCCAGGTCGCGCAGCGGCACGCCGGGCCGCCGCGCCTCCATCAGGGGCAGCCCTTCGAGCGGTTCGATCGCGCGAAACAGAATCCCCGCGCCGACCTCCTCCGCTTCCGCGGACATGTTGAGCATGTACGAAAGTCCATAGGTCAGGCGCACATAGGCGTGCCCGCGCGCGCGAAACATCGAGCCGTTATACGAACGGCGGCCGTGAAACGCGTGACTGGTCGAATCGCCGACCGGATACGCCTCGGTCTCGACAATCCGCCCGCTAATGCGGCCTTCCGGCAGATCGTGCACGAGGTATTTGCCGATCATGAAGCGCGCCAGTTCGACCGTATCGAGCGGCAAATCGTCACGAAGCAATGGGATGATGGGAAGCGGCTGATTCGGCATTCAGTTCGACCTTGTTCGAAGCGCACCCAGCGATACAGCGCCATCAGCCTGCTTTCATCGGCCGATTCGTTGCACCAAAGCCTCACTTCGGCGCACCGGCGCAATCACCATGGCACTAATTGGAGTATCGTGTGTTTCCGGCCTGCAGCACAGCCTTTGCCGGCACGCGTGAGCCTCGGCCCGCCTGATCAGCAGACAGATTGCAAGAAATCGCACGACCCGCAGCACGGTTCCATTCAGTTCCGATCCCGAAGTACCCGTTGGTGCAGTACACCGGCTCCATCCAGGGGCCGTTGTATTCATGACAAAAGGAGAAAGTTGAATGAAAGCATTCCCCGCAATCAAGATGATCGGCGGCGCGCTGATCGTTCTGGCGTCCCTCAATGCGTACGCACAAAGCAGCGATGCCGCGGCGCCTGCCGCTGCATCGTCGGCAACCGCCAAGCCGAGCAAAGCCGACAAGGCGGCCAATCGTGCACTGGGACGCAAGGTGCGCAGCGCGCTGTCGAAGGCAAAGGGTCTGAGCGTGGCCAACATCACGGTGCGCGCACGCGGCGGCGCGGTGACGCTGGAAGGCACCGTGCCCGAGCAGCAGCAAGTCGATCTGGCGACTCAGACCGCGCAAGGCGTAGCCGGCGTGACGTCGGTGAAGAATGCGCTGACGACCCGTCCGATCGGCCAGTAAACCCCAGTCAGCCTGCCGTAGCGCTATACCCGGGCGCAAAGCTTCCTCGTGAAGCGTTGCGTCCGGTTCGATTCAACCGGTTGCTTCCCCAGCCGCAGGCATCCCCGCCGTTCAGCGCCGCCAGCGTTTCGGCACGAGAAACTGCACGGCATTTTCCGCGCGATTTTGCGGACCCCATCCATGAATGCAGCACGATTGCCGGCCGCCACGAAGCGGACGAATCTGTGTCATCGCCAGATATCGCCTGGACCGGCAAACACGCGACAAGAAAAAATCCTTTATAATTTAATATGTTAGATATCATTGTTGAGACGATAAGTTAGCATTTTCGCTCGCTGAAGCGGCAGACGCCGCTCGCCGGCGCCTGCCGCGCCCGTTAAATATAAGCATTAGAAAGGAAGTCCTGAATGACCACGCCCGCGACCGCTTTGCCCCGCTGGACCATCGCCGCGCCGTTCGTCGCGTGGATCGTGCTGGGCGTGGCATACGCCATGCCGGGCCATGCGGTGCTGCTCGCGCTGGTCGGAGCGGCGCTGTGCGGCGCGGTCTTCACGGCGGTTCATCATGCGGAAGTCGTCGCGCATCGGGTCGGCGAGCCGTTCGGCACGCTGGTGCTGGCGGTGGCCGTCACCGTGATCGAGGTCGCACTGATCGTTTCGGTGATGCTGAGCGCCGGCCCGGAAAAAGCCGGCCTCGCGCGCGACACGGTGTTCGCGGCGGTGATGATCGTCTGCAATGGGATCGTGGGCATCTGTTTGCTGGTGGGCGGCATCCGGCACCGCGAGCAGGACTTTCAGATTCGTGGCGCAAGCGCGGCGCTGGCAGTGCTCGCGTCGTTGTCGGTGCTGACCATGGTGATGCCCAATTACACGACCACCAGCGTCGGTCCGGTGCTGTCGCCGTCGCAACTGGCGTTCGCGGGGATCTCGTCACTGGTGCTGTACGGCGTGTTCGTGTTCGTGCAAACCGTGCGCCACCGCGACTATTTTCTCGCCGACGTGCCCGATGAAAACGTCCACGCGGCGCCGCCGAGCGTCGGCGCCGCGCTGGCGAGCGGCGGCTTGCTGATGGTGTGCCTGGTTGCCGTCGTGTTGCTGGCGAAGGTGTTGTCGCCGGTGGTCGAAAGCGCGGTGAAGGACGCGGGCGCGCCGCCGGCGGTGGTCGGCATCGTGATCGCGGCGCTGGTGCTGCTGCCTGAAGGTCTCGCTGCGGTGCGCGCGGCGCGTGCCGACCGCTTGCAGAACAGCCTGAATCTCGCGCTCGGATCGGCGCTCGCCAGTATCGGCTTGACCATTCCGACCGTCGCCGTGGTGTTTTTGTGGAGCGGTCAGCCGCTCGTGCTGGGCATCGACGGCAAGGAAACCGTGCTGCTGGTTCTCACGCTGCTGGTCGGCACGCTCACGCTCAGCACCGGCCGCACCACGATTCTGCAAGGCGCGGTGCATCTGTCGCTGTTCGCGGCCTATCTGTTTATGTCGTTCGCGCCCTGACGGCGCGGCGTCGCAGAACGAAGGTCCGGGCGAGCAAACCTACTCGTCCCAATGCGCCGCGATCCAGTCGCGAAACAGATTCAGCTTCTGCTGATGCGCGACTGAGTCGGGATAAACGAAGTAATAGCGCCACCCGGTCTTGAGCACGGTCTCGAACGGCCGCACCAGACGCTTGGCCGCGACATCCTCGTCGATCAGCGCGAGATCGCTGATGGCCACGCCAAAGCCCTGCAACGCGGCGTTGGTCGCCATATCGAGCGTATCGAAGCTCGGGCCGTGTTCGGCGTCGATACCCTGCGTGTTCGCGGCATCCAGTTCGGTCACCTTGGCGAGCCACATTTTCCAGTCGCGATGATCGCGCGTGGGATGCAGCAGCGTGTGGCGCGCCAGATCGGCGACCTGCGCCAGCGGCTTATCCTTCAGCAGATCGGGCGCGCACACCGGCGTCAAACGCTCCTCGAACAACGGCACCGTCTGCACATCCACGCCCGGCGACGATCCATAGATGATCGCCGCGTCGAACGGCTCGAGCTGGAAATCGACGTCATGCTGCCAGGTGGTGGTGATCTGCACATGCAGATCGGGATACTCGGACTGGAAGCGCATGATCTTCGGCAGCATCCAGCGCATCACGCAGGTCGGCACTTTCAGCGCGAGATCGGTGCGCTGGCGCGTGAGGCGCAGCGAAATCTCCTCAATCCGCGCGAAGCTCTCTTTCACTGCCGGCAGCAGCAATTCGCCTTCGGCGGTGAGCGTCAAACCCTTCGCATGACGCTTGAAGAGCGGGAACTTGTAGTAATCCTCGAGCGCGATGATTTGCCGGCTGACCGCGCCTTGCGTCAGACACAGATGAGCGGCGGCGCGCGTAAAGCTGCGGTGCCGCGCAACGGTTTCGAAAATCTGCAGCGCATTGAGCGGCGGAAGACGTCGCATTGAAATAGTCCAGGATCAGGAAAAATCATTGCGGGGACGAATGGCGCTGCATGCCGCCACGCCCGCTGAGCCCACAGCATACGCGAATCGAAATTTCCACACGAGCCGGCACAAGTCCGGGGGCATGCACTCTGCTCATGTCACAACCCCGGTTCGAGGTTCGGCGCGGCGTCTTGCACCGACGCTGGGCAAAGGTCCCCGCCTGCCGCACCAGAACCGAGCTTTCCTCATACCTCCACAGATGCCCGCCCACGTAAAAATCATGGATGTTAACCCGCATGCGCCACTGCATCGGCGCTCCTGCTGCGTCAAACGAACCCGCCACGAGCATCGCGCAACGGCTCACGCATGAGATTACGTCATGGACTCCATGCGCATATTTCGTTTGTTGGAGGATTTTGGCAAACCTAGAGTGCCTCCACACGCAACACTCTGGCAACGATGCCGGGCCGAATCGCCTCGCGGGCACGGTGACGTTTATCCGCGACGTCGGCGCCTCGCTCGAAGCAACGCTCGATTGCACCGGCTTCACGCTGACAGCCGCGACGACGCCGCGCGAAACGCCGGGGCTCGCGCTCGGCATGCCGGTGCACGCGGAATTGCCACCGCATGCGTGCAAACTGATCGCCGCCCGCGCTGCCCATTGAAATCCGCTTATTAAAACCACCGACGTTTTCGACAGAGGAACGACCATGAACCAGACTGCCAAATCAACCACTCGCCGCGTGTTCGCCACGCTCGCCGCGACCCTGGCCTTCACGGGCCTCGGCGCGCTGTGCGCTTTTCCGTCGGCCGCCCATGCCGATGCGCTCGACACGATCGCCAGGTCCGGCACGGTGCGCATCGGCGTATTCGAAGACTACCCGCCGTTCGGTTCGATCGGCCCGGACATGAAGCCGATGGGCTACGACATCGACGTCGCCAACCTGATCGGCCGTGCGCTCAACGCCAAGGTCGAACTCGTCCAGGTGACGGGCGACAACCGCATGGCCTACCTTGCCGATCACAAGGCGGACATGCTGCTGTCGGTCGGCCAGACGCCGGAACGTGAAAAGGTGATCGACTTCTCGCAGCCGTACGCCCCCTACTACCTCGCCGTCTTCGGCTCGAAAACCCTGACCGTGAAAAACGCCACCGACCTCGCCGGCAAGTCGATTTCGGTCGCGCGCGGCACGCTGGAGGACCTGAGCGTCAGCAAGATCGCGCCGCCCAGCGCGAACATCAAACGTTTCGACGATCCGAACGGCGCAATTTCGGCATTTATTTCTGGTCAGGTACAGTTGATGGTGGTCGGCAACGACGTCGGTGCGACGATCCTCGCGCGCCATCCGGCGAACGATCCGGAGCAGAAGTTTTCGCTGTTCAGCTCCCCGGATCACGTCGGTTTGAACAAGAACGAGCCGCGTCTGAAGCAGAAAATCGACGAGACGATTGCCAGGGCCCGCAAGGACGGCACGATGAACGCGATTTCGCAGAAATGGCTGCGCGCCCCGCTGCCGGCCGACCTCTAAACCTTTTTTGCGCGGACTGGCCTGCCGGTCCCCCAAGGGGACTTCCTTCGGGGCGTCCGCGCTGGAGTTTGACCTCACGATGAGCGCCACGCCATGACCTATGCGTTCGATTTCAGCGGCTTCGGCCTCTATGCGGGGATGCTTGCGCGCGGCGTAGCCGTGACCTTGGGGCTCACGGCCGTGTCCACCCTGCTCGGCGGGCTGGTCGGGATTGCCGGCGCGAGCGTCGCGGTGGCTGGGCCGAAGTGGGCGCGCTGGGTGGTCGCGAGCTATGTCGAGCTGATCCGCAACACGCCTTTCATCGTGCAGTTGTTCTTTGTCTTCTTCGGCTTGCCGAGCCTCGGCATTCATATCGACGAAATCCAGGCCGCGATTCTGGCGATGACCGTCAATCTCGGCGCCTACGCGATCGAGATCGTGCGCGCCGGCATCGATTCGATTTCGCGCGGCCAGGTGCAGGCGGCGCAGGCGCTTGGCCTGCATGGCCGCCAGGTGTTTCGCTATGTCGTGCTGCCGCAGGCGGTCGCCAATGTGTTTCCGGCGCTGCTGAGCCAGGTGCTGATCGTGATGCTCGGCTCGGCTGTCGTGTCGCAGATCTCAGTGCCCGATCTGACCTACGCGGCCAACTTCATCCAGTCGCGCAACTTCCGCTCGTTCGAAAGCTACGTGATCATCACCGCCACTTACCTGCTGCTGTCGATCCTGTTGCGGCAATTATTGAACCGATTTGGACGCGGACTGTTCGCCGGCCGCGCAGCGCGAGGCGCCGGCAGCGCGCCGCGCAACTGGCGCACGCGCTTCGCCTGGCGCGGCGCACGCGCTCTGCCGACGGAGCGTTGATCATGGTCGAATTCACGCTGTGGGACATCGCCCGCAATCTGCTGCTTGCCGCCCGCTGGACAGTGTTGCTGTCGTTGATCGCGTTTGTCGGCGGCGGCATCGTCGGGCTGCTGTTGTTGGCGATGCGCGTTTCGCCGTTGCCGTGGCTGCGCCGCATCGTCGTGGTGTACGTCGAAGTGTTTCAGGGCACGCCGCTCCTGATGCAGCTGTTTCTCGCGTTCTTCGGGCTGCCGTTGCTCGGCGTCGACGTGTCGCCCTGGGTCGCGGCGGCCGTCACGCTGACGCTTTATACGAGCGCGTATCTAGTCGATATCTGGCGCGGCTGTGTCGAAGCGGTGCCGCGCGGCCAGTGGGCAGCCGGCGCCAGTCTCGGCATGACGTTCAGTCAGCAACTGCGCTATATCGTGTGGCCGCAGGCGCTGAAAATCGCGGTTGCGCCGACGGTCGGCTTTCTCGTGCAAGTGGTGAAAAGCACCGCGCTTGCGTCGATCATCGGCTTCACCGAGTTGACCAAGACCGGCACGATGATCACCAATGCCGCGTTCCGGCCGTTCCCGATCTACGGCTTGGTCGCGATGATTTACTTCGCGATGTGCTTCCCGTTGACGTGGTATGCGCGAGTGCTGGAGAAGCGGCAGAAGATCGGGCAGCATCGGTGATCGATTTGCGGCTATGAAAAAAGCGGCAACCGTTCTACACGGTTGCCGCTTTTTTTTTGCCTATTTGGCGTGATTACCGCGCTGCTTGCGTCGACTTCCGCAGCTTCGCCACGTCTTCCGCGCTCACCGCCGGCGCACCGTTGTTCCACCCGGCGCGCACGAACGTCAGCACGTCGGCGATCTGCCGATCGTTGAGCACCGGCGCGTACTTCGGCATCGGGTACGGCGCGGGAATACCGCCGATCACCAGATCGCCCGTGCCGTTCAGCGTCACGTTGATCAGCGACGACGGGTCCTTCTCCAGCACGTTCGGATTACCGGCCAAAGGCGCCAGCATCGGCGCGAAGCCTCGTCCATCGACACCGTGACAGTGCATGCAATACGCCGTGTAGACGCGCGCACCGGCATCGTTCGCGGGACGGTTCAACGACACCTTCGTGGTCCGCGGATCGTAGGTGTAAGGCGCCGCGCCCGTGCCGCCCGCCGGCGGCAACGACTTCAGATACGTCGTCATCGCGGCGATGTCGGTGTCGTTCATGGCCTGCGTGCTGTTGTTGATCACGCTGGTCATCGAGCCGAACGCCGACGCATGGCGATTCGCGCCGGTCTTCAGGAACGCCGTCAGATCCTGCTCGTTCCAGCGGCCGAGACCGACGTTGTGTTCGCCGGTCAGGTTCGCCGCGAACCAGCCGTCGAGCAGGCCGCCGGTCAGGAAGGCGCTGCCGGATTCATCCAGCGCCTTCTCCTGGAACGCGATGCCGCGCGGCATGTGACACGAGCCGCAGTGCCCCAGGCCCTGAATCAGGTACGCGCCGCGATTCCACGCGACATCCTTGCCGGGCTTGTTCTGGTAGACGCCCTTCTCAAGAAACACCATGTTCCATATCTTCAACGGCCAGCGCATGTTCAACGGCCATTTGATGTCCGGCTCGCGATTCGCCTGCTGCACCGGTGCGACGCCGTTCATGAAAAACGCGTAGAGCGCCTTCATGTCGTCGTCGTTGACCTTGGCGTAGGACGGATACGGCATCGCCGGATACAGGTTGTGGCCGTCTTTCGCCACGCCTGCGCGCATCGCCCTCGCGAAGTCCTCCTCGGTGTAACTGCCGATGCCGGTGGCCGGATCGGGCGTGATGTTGGTCGTGTAGATCTGGCCCATCGGCGTGGTCATCGGCAGGCCGCCCGCGAACGGCTTGCCCTTCGGCGCCGAATGACAGGCCACGCAATTGCCGACTTTCGCGAGATACGCGCCGCGTTGCACCAGCGCCTGGTCGGCGGCGCGCGCCGAAGCCGGCGTCAGGAACGGCAGCGCCACGCACAGCGCCGCACCAAAACCCTTGAGGGTGTTTTTCATGTCAGGCTCCTGTCGATCGGAGTTAGCGCTTTAGCGCTTACTCCGATCCCATGCAAAGCTGTCGATCGGAGTTAGCGCTTTAGTGCTTACTCCGATCCCATGCAAAGCTGTCAGGCAGTTTGCAGTTGGCTGCCGACCGGCAATTGCCGCAGCCGCTTGCCGGTGGCCGCATAGATCGCGTTCGCGAGAGCGGGCGCGAGCGCCGCCGTGCCCGGCTCGCCGATGCCGCCGGGCGCCTCGCTGCTCTTCACGATATGCACCTCGATGGCCGGCGTCTGATCGATGCGCAGCATCCGGTAGTCGGTGAAATTGCTCTGCTCGACGCGGCCGTCCTTGATCGTGATCTCGCTATAAAGCGCCGCCGTGATGCCGAAGATGATGCCGCCCTGCACCTGCGCTTCCACCGTGTTCGGATTGACCACCATGCCGCAGTCGACCGCGCACACCACGCGCTTCACCGTCACCTCGCCCTTGTCGACCGTGACATCGGCGACCATCGAGAAGAAGCTGCCGAACGCGTGCATCACCGAGACGCCGCGCCCTTGCCCCTTCGGCACCGCCTTGCCCCAGTTCGCGGCCTGCGTCGCGGTGTTGAGCACATTCAGCGCGCGCGGCGTCTTGCCGAGCAGGCCCTGACGATATTTGACCGGATCGATCTTCGCCTGCGCGGCCAGTTCGTCGATGAAACTCTCGACCACGAAGGTGCCGCGTGTCGGGCCCACGCCGCGCCAGAAGGCAGTCGGTACCATATGCGGCTCCTGACGCACGTAGTCGACCAGCTGATTCGGCAAGTCGTACGGCAGGTCCGCGGCGACTTCGACGGCATCCGGATCGAGTCCGTTCCTGAACGCGGGCGGCGCGAAGCGCGCCAGAATCGACGAGCCCACAATCCGGTGCTGCCATGCGATCGGCTTGCCGTTCGCGTCGAGCCCGGCGGAAATCCTGTCGTAGTAATAAGGCCGGTACATGTCGTGCTGGATGTCCTCTTCGCGCGTCCAGACGACCTTCACCGGCGTCGACACCTGTTTGGCGACCTTCACTGCCTGCGTCACCATATCGAACTCGAGCCGCCGGCCGAAGCCGCCGCCGATCAGATGGTTGTGCACGACGATCTTCCCGGCCGGCAAACCGGTCACGGCGACAGCGGCATCCACCACCCGCGTCGGCACTTGCGAGCCGAGCCAGATATCGCAGCCGTCCGGCCGCACGTGGACCGTGCAATTGATCGGCTCCATCGTGGCGTGGGCGAGGAATGGCTGCTGATAGACCGCATCGACGCGTGTCTTCGCGTTCGAAAACGCGTTGCCGACGTCGCCATCTTTACGCGCCACCGCGCCGCTGCGCTGCGACGCATCGGCGAGATCGTCGACGATCTGCTTCATCGAGAGATTCGCGCCCGCGCCTTCGTTCCACTTGATATCGAGCGCCTGCACGCCGCGTTTGGCCGCCCACGTGTGGTCGCCGATCACGGCCACGGCATTGTCGATCCTGACGACCTGGCGCACGCCGGGAATCTTCTTCGCGTTGGTGTCGTCGACGCTCGCGAGGGTGCCGCCGAACACCGGGCAGTTCGCGATCGCCGCGTAGACCATGTCCGGCACGCGTACGTCGAGGCCGAACATGGCGGTGCCGTCGACCTTCTCCGGCGAGTCGAGGCGCTTGACCGGCGTGCCGATCAGCTTGAAATCTTTCGGGTCCTTGAGCTTGACGTTTTGCGGCGCGGGCAGTTTCGCGGCGGCCCCGGCCAATTGCCCGTAGCCGATGCGGCGATTGCTGGCCGCGTGAATCACCTGGCCTGCCTGCGCATGGCAGCTGGCCGGATCCACCTGCCACTGCTGCGCGGCGGCGCTGATCAAGACGGTGCGCGCGGCCGCGCCGGCGCGGCGCATCGGCTCCCACGCATAACGGATCGACGTCGAGCCGCCGGTGAGCTGGCCGCCGAGCAGCGGGTCCATGAAGAGCTTTTCGTTCGGCGGCGCATGGTCGAGCGTGACCGAGTCGAGCGGCACTTCGAGTTCTTCGGCGATCAGCATCGGGATCGACGTATAGACGCCCTGGCCCATCTCGACCTTCGGAATCACCAGTGTGACCTTTCCCGCCGTGTCGATCTGGATGAACGCGTTCGGCGCGAACACGCCGTTTTGCGGCGCTTCATTGCCGTCGCCGCCGATCACCGATTTGCCGGCTTTCTGGTCCTGGCTGACCGCCGGCATGCTGAAGCCGAGCAGCAAGCCGCCGCCCGTCGCCGCGCCCACCGTCACGCCGAATTTCAGGAACGTGCGGCGCGTGATGCCACCACTCTGGCCGCCCTTCGACGGCTGCGCGCCGTTTTGTGCATCGAGCAATCCCTGGGACATGTCAGGCCCCCTTCGCGGCTTGCTTGATCGCCGCGCGGATGCGGTTGTAGGTCCCACAGCGGCAGATGTTGCCGGCCATGGCGGCGTCGATGTCCGCGTCGGTGGGATTCGGGTTGCTTGCCAGCAGCGATGCCGCCGACATCACCTGCCCCGACTGACAGTATCCGCATTGCACGACATCCAGTTGACGCCATGCCTGCTGGACCTTCTGCCCGGCCGGCGTGTTGCCGACCGCTTCGATAGTGGTGATCTTCCTGTCGCCGACCGCGGACGCCGGCAGCACGCACGAGCGCACCGCGACGCCGTCGAGATGCACGGTGCACGCGCCGCATTGGGCGATGCCGCAACCGAACTTGGTGCCGGTCAAGCCAACGATGTCGCGCAAGACCCACAGCAAGGGCATGTCGGGCGGTGCGTCGACGGTATGGGTCTGGCCGTTGATGTTAAGCGTTGTCATGGGCGGCTCCGAGTGGGATTTATTGTTTATCAGGCTGTTTAGACGGGGACGTTGAACCAAAACGCAAAGACGTGCCGTATTTATTCGACAAGCCGTACTAATACGCGATGGGGCTGGCGTGCGATTGAAGCGGAAGATCTGCGCAGCGCGATGGCGCCGTGCGAGACGAGGAAATTGTAGCCGCCGCGAAAGAAGTTCGCCGCGAGGCTGCACATGCTGGTGCGCGGACAAGCGCCCTGCCTCATCGCGAGCCGAAGCTGAAACGGGGTTCAAATCAATGCGTTACCGTCGGCTCAACGGCTCGCGCCCACGCAGCGCAGGCGATTGCTGAATTGTTCCTGATTCATTGTTGAGCGATTTTGTTAGCATGGGTATGGCTTGACCCGATCAGCCGGTTTGATCCGGTCTGACTGTCTGACAGAAGCGCGACGGAAACGCGAAAGGAGCAGCACGATGAACGACCAGCAAAACATTCAATTCCTCTCGGAGATTCGCCGACCGCTATTGACGCTGCATAAGGCGATTCTCGATCACGAACGCGCCTCGTATGAAAAGGAATTCGGTCCGGTAACGCCCGCGGCATTCCTGCAAGTGCTCATCAACGGTTCGGCGTTTCGCTGGCTCACGCCGCTATCCACCGTCATCGCAAACGTCGACGAGATTCTCGACGATAAAGAGGCCGACTCGGCCGACCGGCTCGCCGCGGTCGAAGCGGTCACGGGGCTCTTTTCTCCTAATCAGCCCAACAATGCTTTTCTGCCGCGCTATCTGCCGCTGTTGCAGGCCGATCCGGCGATCCTGCATCACCACGGCGAGGTTTCGCAACTGCTGCGCGGCACTGAAACGAAGTAGCCGGCTGCGCTACTCATCCGCTTCGTCGAGATGGGCCGAAGACGCCTTCGGCTCCCGAATTCCCTCACCATTGCAGAACGCGCGTTCTGGCCTGTCAAGCGTCGTCCACTGCAGCGCGGAATCGGCCTGCCCCGCGTGATTACCAGGCTTTCCGGCACCGGCCGACGCAACAACACCTTATTTCAAGGCAATTTGTGCCCGATTCGTAATAGTTCGCTGTACCGACGCTGCCCGCAAGTCGATCGGCCAGCGCGATGCATGACAATCCCTGGCTTTGCTGAATAAATTAAAGGTGAGGTTTTGCGGGAGGCATGCAGCGAATGCGCGACGACGCAAGCCGATCGACACACGTTGCATGGGCCTGTTAAGGTAAGCGGACTTTTTCGCGATACTCTCTGCTATGAAAAACTGGCCGCTCACCGAAAGCTATACGTTCCGTGCTCAAACCGTGCGCTTTCATGTAACCGGCAACGGTCCGCCGCTGGTGCTGATTCATGGCACACCGTTTTCTTCGTACGTGTGGCATCGCATCGCCCCGCATCTCGCGCAGATTCGCACTGTCTATTACTACGACCTGCTCGGCTACGGCCAATCGCAACAGTGCGACGGTCAGGACGTATCGCTCGGCGTGCAGAATGTTCTGCTGGCGGAATTGCTCGCGCATTGGCAACTGAAGAGCCCGGACGTCATTGCCCATGACTTCGGCGGCGCGACTTCGTTGCGCGCGCATCTGATCGACGGCTGCGACTATCGCAGCCTTACGCTGATCGATCCGGTCGCCGTCGCGCCGTGGGGTTCGCCGTTCGTTCGGCACGTGCGCAAGCACGGCGACGCGTTCGCCAGACTGCCGCCTTATATCCACGAAGCGGTGGTGAAAGCGTATGTGTGTGGCGCCATCGCACGCGATATTCCGGACGAAGAACTCGCGCCTTACGTGACGCCGTGGCTCGGCGAAACCGGACAAGCCGCGTTTTACCGGCAGATCGCGCAAATGGACCAGCGCTACACCGACGAAGTCGAAGCGCGCTATCCGCAGGTGCGCTGTCCGACGCAAATCCTGTGGGGCGAAGAGGACCAATGGATTCCGCTGGAGCGCGGCCGCCAACTAGCCGGCGCGATACCGGAGGCGCGTTTTCAGGCGGTGCCGAAAGCCGGTCATCTGATGCAGGAAGATGCGCCCGAAGCGATTGTCGCGGCGGCGCTGCGCTGGTTGGATTAAATACCCAGGCTTAGCCGCGCCCTTGAGGCAAATAGGGCATCGGATCGATCGGCTTGCCGTCGCGGCGCAACTCGAAGCCCACGGAAACGCGCGAGTTCTTTTCGTCGCCCATCTCGGCGATCTGCTGCCCCTGCACCACGATGTCGCCGGTCTTGACCAGCAGCTTGCGGTTATGCGAGTAGGCGGTCAGAAAGTCCTTGTTGTGCTGGACTATGATCAGACTGCCGTAACCGTTCAGACCCGTGCCGGCATACATCACCTTGCCGTCGGCCGCAGCCCGCACCGGATCGCCCGCCTTGCCGCCGATCTCGATGCCGCGCGTTTCGCCAGGCTGGAAGCTCTCGACGACCTTGCCGCCCGCCGGCCATGCCAGCGAGACGCCTTTCGCGTGCCGCTGGGTCTGCTGCGCGACTTCGCGCGCATCGGCCGCGCCAGGCGCGGCCGGCTGAGCGGCGGCCGCCGACGCCGGGGCCGATGACGATTGAGCCGCAAGCGGCACAGCCGGCGCGGACGCAGCCGCAGCCTTGGCAGCAGTCGCCGCCGCGTTGGCCGCCCGCACGGTTTCCGGCGCTGCAAGGTGCAGCACCTGCCCCCTCTTCAGCCGCGAGGACGGCTTCAGGCCGTTCCATGCCTGCAACTGTCTGACACTGCAATTGTTACTCTGCGCGATGCGCGCCAACGTGTCGCCGCGCTTGACGCGATACATCAGCTGCGACGCCTTCTTGAGCGCCGCGTCATAATTGGCCTTTGCCTGCGCCGCGGCACCCGCATCGGACGCTGGCGTCGCCGAAGCCACGGGTGCACCCGAAGCTGCCGCGCCGGACGCAGCCGCTGCACTGGATGCCGTTTCCGTCTGCGCGCCCTGCTGCTCCACATTCGCACAACCGCTGACCGCCAGCGCAACCCATACGCCGGCCAAACTGGCCATCAGTGTTCTGTCGAAACGCTTTCCCAACATGTTCGACTCCTGCCTTATTCATTGGCGAGCCGGGGTGCCGGCGTGCCGCGAGCGATGCGCGCGTTCGTACGACGCGCTGCGATCCCTGCGACACGGCGAGGCCGCCTCGTGCGGCGCCCACCCAGGCCCTACCGTTTATTCAAATCCTGTTACCCCTGCGGGGTGCCCTAAAACCGGCGATCTTCCACGAAAAGGGCCAGATTGCCGATTAAAATCCAAGCGGAATTGTAAAATGCATTTTGCAAAAAACGCGCCGCGCCAAACACTCTGATACAAACCTTACGCACGGTATTGCGGCGGGCCGCTCTCTTGCGGCGTGGCACGCGGCGCCGCGAGGCGCCGTCGAAAGAGCCGGCAACGGCTCCGCCTCGACGACCGGACGATAACGTTTTCTTTAACGGCAAAGCGCCGCCAAAACTTGAATCGCCGGCCGCAGGCGAAGGCACGAGCGGACGAACAGCGCGAGGACGGCGGCGTGCGCCGATTGAGCGGAATTCAGCCAGAGGGGCTAGCGGCGAGGCTAGCTACGAGGCTAGCTATAGTACTGCCCCTGATAAAGCACATAGCCGACCGGATGATGTGTGAAGTGCAGCACCGGCAGCACGGGATTCTCGTTGTCGGCGGTCGGATAGGCGCTGGCGTCCGGAATGTATTCGCCTTGCGCCTCGATAGGCTGGCCGGCCTGCAAGCCCGGAATCTCCTGTGCCAGCCCCTCGCTGTCGCCGAAACGCACGGCGACGAATACTTCGGTGCCCACCAGATTCTGCGTACCGCCTTCGAACTTCACGACCTTGTCGATCTTGATGACGAAGTGCTGGTGATTCGCGCCGTGGTGGTTGTCCGGACTGGCGAACACCTTGGTGATCGTGCCTTGCACGCAAGCCAGCGGCGCGCCCAGCGAATGAACGTAACGATGATGAGGAAGGATCTGCGTCGCGCGATTGCTCATGAAGTCTCCAGGAAGGGAATCAGGTTTTCTGCGGCGAAACGTGGCGCCGTTGCACACGCCATTACACGCGCGGTGACATGCACCTGCAAAAGCTGCCTTCGGCGCGATACCATTTGAGCGGCCCATCGCATGCGAGTTCATCGCGCGCACTCACAGCAGACAACGCAGGAGACAACGCAGGAGACGATATGACACGGCCCGTGGAATCGAAAATCATCAACACTCGCATTGCCCGCGATTGGCGCGACGTCTACGCATTCGCGTCGCCACCCGAGGCGTTCCCGAAATGGGCGTCCGGACTCGGCAAACCGCTGCGTCATGAAGGCGCGGTCTGGGTGTTCGAAGGCAATGAAGGTCTGGTGTCGGTGCGCTTCTCGGACACCCACCAGAGCGCGGCCGATGAACCCGGCCGATGAACGCGCCAAGAGCCCGCCGCTAGAACTTATGCCGTATCGCCGCCCGCACCACGACCTGCCTCGACGTCGATGAAGGCCCCTGGGTGCCGGGCGTAAATGCCTCGTCGAGTATCGAATACGTCGGGTCGCCGGTAACCTGCTGATACTCGCCCTGAATGTACAGGTCGGTGCGCTTGGACAAGTTGTAATCCGCCATCAGGCCGAACGAGTGGATTCTCGGCTTCACGCCGCCGCTCGACGCGTCGTAGGTTTCCATCGTGTACACATACTGGGCGCCGACGAACAGCATCGGCGAGATCTGATACTTGCCGTTCAACTCGAAGTTCTGGTATTTGAGCGAGTTCAGCAACACGCCGGGCGGCACCAGCGGGGTCACGCCGAGGTAGCCGTTGCCGGTCGGATCCAGGTAGTTCGAGTTGCTGTACGAAAAGCCCGCAGTGGCCGGGCCGAAGGTGTAGGTGATGCCGCCGCCGAACACACGCATGCGGGCGGCGATAAAGCTGGCGTCGTTCGCGGTGATTGCGCCGTTTGCGCCGTTGCCGGGGTTGTTGGCCTGCAGATACGCGGCGGCCACCAGCAGGCCGCCGTAGGCGTACTGGCCGCCGAAACTGTACGCGCGATTATTCGCGAAGTTCGTATCGTTGCTGAAGCTGTAGGTGCCGCCGAACTGGAAGCCGGAAATCTGCGGGCTGGTGTACTTGACCGTGTTGTCGAGGCGAAACGTGTTGTCGGTGTTGTCGTTATCGTAGGGATGCGAGAACAGCGCGCCGGCCCAGTTGCCATTGGCCGTGGTCTGCGCCAGATAGTCGACCACCGAGTCGTACTGACGGCCGAACGTCAATCCGCCGTACCGCTCCGCGCTCAGGCCGACAAAGGCCTGGCGGCCGAACATCCGGCCGCCCTGGCCGAGCCTGCCGGAATTGACGTCGAAACCGTTTTCCAGCTGGAAGATCGCTTTCAGGCCGCCGCCCAACTCCTCCGCGCCTCTCAGGCCCCAACGGCTGCCTTGCGCATAGCCGCTCGCCAGTTCATAGACATGGCCGCGGCCGACATTGTTGGTGTAGTTGATGCCTTCATCGAGGACACCGTACAAGGTCACGCTGGTCTGCGCGAACCCGGGCACGGCAAATGTGGCGGACACAGCGGCGGAGACAGCCAGCGCGAACACTTGCTTGTTCATGAAGATCTCCCTGCACTCGAGCAACGGGACTCGACCCGACCACCACTTTCTTATGACGCTCTGACAACGCCTTGATCAACCCCGACCTACTTTCAGGAAATCCTCACACGCCGATAGCTCGCCGTCCATCGGGTGTCGCTGCCTTATCTCAAAACGTTGCGAAATCTCCACGAGCACGCCTGGACGACTGTTGCAGCGACGCATATTCAGGTAGACGGCGCCGCGCCGACCGGAGTTAAGCCCGCCCTCCGACGCGGGACATAGGCCGGCGCCGCATGGCTGCAAGCAGCCTTGTCACACAAAGAAATATAATCGAAAGTTTTTGCGGCGCTGCAGCGGAACTCCCCGCATTCAAACGAGTCATTTTTACTGCCCCTGCAGCCGGACCACGTGTGCCGGCCCGAAAGCGGCGATGCGGATGGCCGCCCCGCGGATCGCGTATCCGCCGGGCGGCCGTCCGCCGTAGCACCCAATCCAATTCAAAAGCCTTGTGAGACGCCCGCCGCGCTGGACTAGCGCGCCGTCGCATGAGGCTGCCTGTTGCATGACCTGGCGCCACACAATGCAAAAGTCGCAATCCCGTTTCATCGAGCTCGATTTTTTTCGCGGGCTAGTTCTACTGATCATCGTCGTCGACCACATTGGCGGCAGCATTCTGTCGCGTGTCACGCCGCATGCGTACGCGTTATGCGATGCCGCCGAGGTGTTCGTGTTCCTCGGCGGCTTCGCTACCGCGACCGCCTATGCCGCGCTGGCCGAACGACGTACCGAGGCGATCGCGCGCAGCCGCTTCCTGCGGCGCTCGCTGGAGATCTATCGCGCGTTCCTTGTCACGGCCGGCTTGATGCTGCTGGTCAGCGCGGTGCTCACCGCGTTCAGCATCGACGGACCCAATCTCGCCACCACCGATCTCGACGATCTGATCGACGCGCCCGTGGACGCCTTGCGCGACATCCTGCTGTTTCGCCGTCAGCCGTATCTCGCTTCGGTGCTGCCGATGTACGCATTCTTCGCCCTGCTGGTGCCGATGATTCTGCCGCTCGCGCGCAGCAAGCCGTGGCTGTTGCTGGCGGGCAGCGTCGCGCTGTGGGCCGGCGTCCCGGCAATCGACGCCTATTTGCCGGCCGCACCGGACATGCATTGGGACTTCAATCCGTTCGCCTGGCAGCTCCTGTTCGTGCTCGGCGTGCTGGCGCGTTGCCAGCCGGTCTATCAGCGGATCAGCGCGCACCGTCTGGGCTGGCTCGTCAGCCTGCTGGCGCTCGCGGTGGTGGCCGCCGCGGCTTACTACAAGCTCTTCATTGAACGCGAACCGCTCGACGGAAGCCTCAAGCAAAACCTCTCATATCTGCGCGCGGTGAATTTCCTCGCGATTGCGTGGCTGGTCGCGAACCTGATCGAGCTTGGCTGGGCGAAGAAGCTCGCTCAATGGTTGCCGTGGGTCGGCATGATCGGCCGCAAGGGGTTGCTGTGTTTTATCGCCGGCTCGGTGATTTCGCTGGTCGTCGATTCAGTGCTGTATGCAGCCACCGACGGCTATCTGAACTATCCGCTCGGCCTCGTCGCAGACGCGTTCGCGGTCGGCGCGTTGTTCGCTGTCGCAAAAGCGTCCGAGCCGCTCACGCGCTTCTGCACCCGGCTTTTAAACCGGCTCGCTACCCTGCGCCTCGGCACCTCGCCCTGAGGACTACGCCGCTCGCGCCCGCGATCCTTCGCCGCGTTGCCGGCGCCCGCTTCCGATGCTGATAGCATGATGGCCGCGCGCGTCCTGCGCGCTCGTCTCCTACCCTGACATGCGTCTATTCCTACCCACTACGCTGCTTGTGCTGAGCGCTGCCGTCGGCGCGCCGGCTAGCGCCAGCACGGTCGTCAGCCGGACCTTCCATTCCGACGCGCTCGATCGCGACTGGGCCTACACGATCTATCTGCCGACCGGCTACCGCCACGACACCGCCCGCATTCCGGTGCTGTATCTCCTGCACGGCAATAACGGCAACGCCGGCGACTGGCTCATGCGAGGTCATCTGCAAGCCACCGCCGACACGCTGATCGAACGCAAGGAGATGCCGCCGGTCGCGATCGTGATGCCGCAAGGCGGCACGGATTGGTACGTCGATCGCAAGGAGAAGATGGAGACGGCTTTCTTCGACGATCTGCTGCCCGAGATCGAAGCCCACTATGCAGTCGCGACGCAGCGCGGCGGACGGATGATCGGCGGGGTGTCGATGGGCGGCTTCGGGGCGCTGCGCTATGCGATGACGCAACCCGAGCGCTTTTGCGGCGCGCTGCTGTTGAGCCCCGCGATCTATGTGAACGAGCCGCCGCCTGCTTCGGCTGCACGCCGTGTCGGCGTATTCGGAGACCGGCAATTCGATCCGCGGGTCTGGCATGCGCTCAACTATCCGGCGCAATGGGAACGCTATATGAACCGGCCGTACCGCCTGCCCATGTTCATCGCCGCCGGCGACGACGACCTCGCGATCCAGGCCGACGCGTCGTCGCTCTATACGCATCTTCGGCTGGCGGGCAATCCGGCGGCGCTGCGCATCATCGACGGCGGCCACACGTGGGACGTATGGAGCGCGTTGCTGCCGGCCGCGCTGAAATACACGCTCGGCTGCGTGAAGCCGGCTTCACACGATCGGGGTAAGTGACCTCGCGAGTCAGGTCTCTTTTCTGAATGCAGGAACAGCTCGCGTGCAACTATTGCACGAGATCGCTCCACAGCACCATCAGCACGGTCATGAGCGCGGGCCCGATGAACAGACCCAGCAGCCCGAACGTCTCCGCGCCGCCGAGAATGCCGAACAGCACCAGCAGGAACGGCAAACGCGTCGAGTTGCCGATCAGCACCGGCCGCACGAAATGCTCGGCGATGAACACCACGACAGAACCGAATACTGCAAGCCCGATGGCCGCGGTCACCGAGCCTTGCGCGAACAGCCACAAGGCCGCCAGGCCAAACGTGATCGGCGCGCAGAACGGCAGCATCGCGGCGATCGCCGTGACGAGTCCGAGCAACGCGGCATGCGGCAAGCCCGTGACGAAATAAGCGATGCCGAGCAACACGCCCTCGCCGACTCCAACCACGACCAGCCCTGACACCGTGCCGCGCACCGCCGCAGCCATCCGCTCGACGAGGCGCGCGCCGTCGTCGCCGAAGCCGCGCCGCACGCCTTTGAGAATCGAGCCGGACAGACGCGGCCCCGCCTGAAAAATCACGAACAGTGTGACCAGCATGAACGCGAACACCATCACGCCGTGCGCCACGCGCGCGCCGAAGTGCCGGCCGAGCGTCATCACCGTAGTGCTGTGCAGGCCGTTCATCGCCGGCGATTCGCGTAATGGCGGAGCGAGATTGGCCTGCCACCAGGTTGAAATCTGTTGCGCGCCGATGGGCAAGCGCTCAATCAGGCCCGGCATCGCAATGCCGTTTTCCTGCGCGCTTCTGAACCAGTCCGACAGGTCGCGGGCCTCGCGTAACGCTTGCGCGATGCCGACGCCGACCGGGAACACTACCAGCAAGGCAATCGCCAGCGTCAATAGCGCGGCGATCAGCGTGGTACGGCCGGTGAACCAGCGGCTTCCCTCCACCCTGCGCAACAACGGCCACAGAGCGATCGCGATGACGCTCGCCCAGGCCGCGACCGCAATGAAGTCCCGCACGACCCACAATGCCAGCAGCACCAGTGCCACGTACAACACGAGCGAAGCCGCTTTCTGCTTTTTCAGGCTGCCGGGTGTCGGCGATTCGGACGAAGCCGCCGGGGGGCGTGAAATCATGTGACCTCTTGTCGATAGGTGCGCGAGCCGACCTGAAAAAATGCAAACCCGCTACACTTGCATCGCACGGTCGCTCAACAATTTCCACATCTTAAAGGAAGCGCCGGCGCCCTCTACAGACGGCTCCTCTCGTCGCGTTGCGGACAACACTGCGTTGCAAAAATCCGCGCTATAGCAAAATCTGACTCGATCACGCCCGTAAAGCCCCGTGATTCCGGGTAAGTACGAATGTCAAGTTTCATTGTTGCTAATTGGAGAACAGTGTTTCAACCGCGGCACAATGGCTATCCGACGCGCACGAGACTACATTCGGCACACCACAACACGGAGCCGACCACGATGACCCTAGAGTCCATCCCCCTTGACGGTGCCAATGGCGCACGCATCGAGATTCTCGAGCGCTCCGACACGACGCTGGTGATCCGTTGGGTCGAGCCGGGGCGCTGCCACTACGGTGAGCAGCGGTGGCGCCGGCGGTCGGCGCATACTTCCGGCACCTGCGCTGTGTCGCGGCGGAAAATTCGTCGCGGCGACGCTGTTTTTAAACCGGCTGAGCGGCCGGCGCCTTCCAATGCTTCCGCAATGATTTCAGCCGAGGTGTTGTGCGCTCTCGCTGAAGAGGTCTGACGTTTTCTCTTTTCTGTTTTTCTGATCTGTTTTACTGGTGGTTCTCTGCGCGCGGAGCTTTATGTCTGCGCGCCTGCGGCGTTGCCTTTCCTTTCCCAGCCTTGCCTTGAGAGCGAAAGGAAGTCCTCTTGGGGCACAAAGAAAAATTGATGCCGCCCGCACAAGGGCAACGCCAATAAACCAATATAAAAAAGAACGACTAACGCCGAAAAAGCACAAAAGCATGCCACCGCCGCAAGCATACAAACAACCAGCGCCGCGAAGGCAAAAAACCCGAGCAAAGCCCGACACCGCCGGCACATAAACAAACCCGCCGGGAGGGTAAACAGCACAAGGCAGCTTCCTCCAATTGCGCCATCCAATTGCGCCCTTGCGCCGCGCATGCCGCCTGCGTTAATGTGGGCCACATTGCGTCATGTCACTGTGGCAGTCCCAAGCGTCACGCTATAGTAGTCCGCTCTCCCACCCACCGCGCCGCCCGCTTCGCTGCGCCGTTAGAGGCCACACCATGGCAGAAGACACCCCGGAAACTCGCGTGGCAGCGGCTCCCGCCGCACAGCTGGTTGCACCGCAACAATTCTCCCTCGACGTTCTGCTCGAGAAATACGCGAAAGGCGACGAACAATCGGCTGACGACGTGTTCAAACGCGTTGCCCGCGGCGTCGCTCAGGCCGAACCGGAAGCGCTGCGCGAATCGGTGGAAGCACGCTTCGTCGACAATCTGCGTCACGGCGCGCTCGGCGCCGGCCGCATCATGAGCGCGGCGGGAACCGGCATCGCCGCCACCCTCATCAATTGTTTCGTGCAGCCGGTCGGCGACTCGATTCAAGGTGTCGACGAACAAGGTCTTCCCGGCATCTATGTCGCATTGCTGCAGGCCGCTGAAACGATGCGCCGCGGCGGCGGCGTCGGTTATAACTTCTCCGCGATCCGGCCCAAAGGCGCGCGCGTTCACACCACCAGTTCGTCGGCGTCAGGTCCGTGCAGCTATATCGACGTGTTCGATGCGTCGTGCCGCACCGTTGAAAGCGCCGGCTCGCGGCGCGGCGCCCAGATGGCGGTGCTGGACTGCAATCACCCCGACCTGCTCGAATTCATCGAAGCCAAACATTCGAAAGGCCGCTGGAACAACTTCAATGTGTCGGTCGCGGTCACCGACGAATTCATGCGCGCAGTCGAAGAAGATCAACCCTGGCAACTCGTCCATCGCGCCGATCCGTCACCCGCGCTGCGGGCCGCCGGCGACGTGCGGCAACGCGGCGACGGCCTGTGGGTCTACAGCGAAAAACCCGCCCGCGAAATCTGGGATCGCATCATGCGTTCCACCTACGATATCGCGGAGCCGGGCATCGTATTCATGTCGCGCATGAACGAGGACAACAATCTACGCGCGCTCGAAACCATCCGCGCCACCAATCCGTGCGGCGAACAGCCGCTGCCGGCATACGGCTGCTGCAATCTGGGGCCGTTGAATCTCACGCGCTTCGTGATCGATCCGTTCGCGCAAATGAAAGGCCGCAAGCCTTCCTTCGATTGGGACGGGCTCGCCCAGCTCACGCGCACGCAAGTGCGCTTTCTCGACAACGTGCTCGACGTCACGCTGTGGCCGCTGCCGCAGCAATACGACGAGTCGCGCGCCAAGCGGCGCATCGGCGTGGGCTTCACCGGGCTCGGCGATACGCTGGTGATGCTCGGCCTGCGCTACAACTCGCAGGAAGGACGCGATTTCGCGGTGCGCATCGCGCGGCTGATGCGCGACGAGGCCTATCAGGCGTCGGTGGAACTGGCGCGCGAACGCGGCGCGTTTCCGCTATTCGACGCCGAGCGCTATCTGGAAGCTGGCACGTTCGCGTCGCGCTTGCCCGACGACATCCAGGAAGCCATCCGCCGCGACGGCATCCGCAACAGCCATCTGCTGTCGATCGCGCCCACCGGCACGGTCAGTCTCGCGTTCGCGGACAACGCGTCGAACGGCATCGAGCCGGCCTTCTCGTGGACCTACACGCGCATGAAGGTGATGGCCGACGGTGGCCGCGAATCGTTCGACGTCGAAGACTACGCGTACCGGCTCTATCGCGAACTCGGCGGCGATGTCAATGCGTTGCCGGACTACTTTGTCAGTGCGCTCGAAATGTCGGCGCACGATCATCTCGACATGATGGCAGCCGTGCAGCCCTACGTGGATACGTCGATCTCGAAGACCGTGAACGTGCCGGCGGACTATCCGTTCGAAGCGTTCGAAAGCCTTTATTTCGACGCGTGGAAAGGCGGACTCAAGGGCCTCGCCACTTACCGGCCCAACGAAACGCTCGGTGCGGTGCTCAGCGTGAGCCCGCAGCAAGCGGACGACACGCTTGCCGAGACGGATCTCGATCCGCTGCGCATCGCAATCGATCATCGGCCCAAGGGCGAGTTGCCGGCGATCATCGAAAAAGTCGAGTATCTGACGCAGGCCGGCAAAAAGTCGCTGTACGTGGCGGTGTCGTTCATCGAAGTAACCGGGCGGCTCGGCGGTGAAGACGTCACGATCGAACGCCCTATCGAGTTCTTCATTCCGACCGGTCAGCGCGACGAGTCGCAGCAATGGATCACCGCGACGATGCGCTCGCTGTCGCTCGCGGCGCGTGGCGGTTTTGTCGCGCGTAACTTGCAGGACATGCGCAAGGTCTCGTGGGATCGCGGGCAGGTGCGGCTCGGCGAGGTGCAACGGCTCGACGGTCATCGCACACCGCGTTGGCACGATTCGGAAGTCGCGGCGCTCGCTTTTGCGATCCAGCAGATCCTGCATCGGCGCGGGTTCCTCGACGCCGAAGGCAATCAGGTGCCGTCGCGGATGCTCGCACGCCTGCCGCGCGGGCAGATGAAGGCCGAAATCGCGCTGGCGGCGGATTTCGGCCTACGTCCTCATCCAGGCGAGGCTGAAGGAGCCTCCACGCAATCCGCCGGCTCGCCAGCGCTGCGCACCATGCTCGGACGCAAATGCGGTTCGTGCGGTGCGAATGCCGTGATTCGCAAGGACGGTTGCGATTTTTGCACCGCCTGCGGCGAAATCGGCGCGTGCGGATGAGCGCGCAGGTAGGTGCGTGGGTACGGGGGTGGGTACGTGCGTCGGTACGTGCGCCGGTACCTGCGCACGTACCGGCGTGGGTACGTGTGGGCGCGCGCCTGGGCAGTTAGCTGACAGCAGCAGCCGGGTGCGTCCCACCGCTCTCGATTTCGACGACCGTCTTCACCGAGTTCGCCAGATAACACGACTCGTGTGCGGCATGGTGCAGATGTTCGAGTTGCGCAGCGGTAGGCTGTCTGTCGCCGCCAAACACGATTTGCGGCCGAAGCACGACATGCGTCATCACTTCCTTGCCGGCGTCGTTCTTCGCCAGCGTGCCGACGGCTTCGTCGCGATACGCCGCGACGACATAGCCCTCGCCCGCCGCGATCGACAAAAACCACAGCATGTGACAACTCGACAGCGCCGCAACATAAGCCTCCTCGGGATCGACGGCGGCCGGGTCGGAAAACGGCACGCGCACCACATGCGGCGAACTCGACGCGGGCACCACCGCCCCGCCATCGAACTGCCATTGATGCGCGCGGCTATAACGGTTGTCGGTGAACTTGCTGCCGTTGCTGTGCCATTCGATAGTGGCGGTATGCGTTGCCATGCGAGTCGATCCTCGTGATGAAAAACCTGCGTATGCGAAGCGCTGCGCGCGGCGTCAGATCGGCGTCAATACCGAATCGCCCGCAAAATGCCGTTTCGCGTTGGTCAGAAAATTGTCCACCGAGGCGGTAATCGCCTCCGGCGAGCGACCGCCCACATGCGGCGTCAACACCACATTGCGCAGTGCCAGCAACGCCTCGGGCGGATGCGGTTCGCCCTCGTAGACATCGAGCGCCGCGCCGGCAATCGTCCCCACGGTCAGCGCCTCGGCCAATGCGGCCGTGTCCACCACGCTGCCGCGCGATACGTTGACCACGAAGCCGTTGGCCCCAAGCGCCTGCAGCACCGTCTTGCCGATCAGATGATGCGTACCTGCGCCGCCGGGCGTCGCCACCACCAGAAAATCGCACCACTGCGCGAGACTCTCAACGCTGTCGAAATAGTTCAGCGGCGCGCCTTTGCGCGGCTTGCGGTTGTGATAGCCGATTTCCATGTCGAAACCGGCGCCGCGCCGCGCGACCTTCTCGCCGATGTTGCCGAGCCCGACGATGCCGAGCCGCTTGCCGGAGACATTCGGATGCATCGGCAACGCGTCGCGCCAGATGCCGTCGCGAGTGGCCCGATCGAGTTGCGGCACGTCGCGCACCACCGCCAGCAGCAAGGCGAAGGCGTGATCGGCCACGCAATGATCGTTGGTGCCGGCGCCATTGACGAGCACGATATCGCGCGAGCGGGCGTGGTCGATAGCGAGATTTTCGAAGCCGGCGCCAAGCGCGCTGACAAATTCGAGTTGCGGCATCTGATCGATTTCAGCCGCCGTCAGACCGGTCGTCCCATTGGTGAGCACGGCGCGGACCATGTCGCCGCGCTGGGCGATCGCGGCGGCGCGCTGGGTGGAATCGGGAGCGTAGATAACGTCGAAGGCGGCCTCGACACTGGCGCGGCTCGCTTCGTTCAAAGGAATCAGAACCAGCAGGGATGGCTTCATGACCTGGACGCGTTTTTTGACGGGAGGTTTAGACAGCACGGACAACAGGCGTGAGTTTAACAAGGCGCACGCAGGCGCGCTGATCGGCATCGGGGGCGAACGTGGTCCGCCTCTGGGTCTCGCTTTCTCGCTTTCTCGCTTTCTCGCTTTCTCGCTTTCTCGCTTTCTCGCACCTCAACAGTGCTAAGGTCCGCCGCCTAAAGTTCGCCCTGATCGTGCCGTTATTCTCCAGTGTGGACCGGCGCAAATGCGCTTCGCGGCGCGCCTTTCTGTTACCTGCCCCCAAGCCGCCTTAAAATAGCCGGAACTCCGAACACGGGACCCTCATGCTGGATACTCTCCCGCGCGGCTCAGAGCCCGCCAACGACGCCCCGCAGGAAGTCCCCTTGGGGGACGACTCCGAGATGTTCGAACTCGCGCCCGTCTCGCTCTGGCTCGAAGACTTCAGCGGCGTACTCGCATTGTTCGACACCTGGCGGGCGCAAGGCGTCACCGATCTGCGCGCGCATTTCGCCGAGGACCCGCGCCGCGTCGCCGAATGCGCACACAGCATTCGCGTGATCAAAGTCAATCAGAAGACGCTCACACAATTCGAAGCCACCGACTTCGAGGCGCTCAACGACAATCTCGCCTCGGTGTTTCGCGACGACATGCTGAAAACTCACCTCGAAGAGTTGTGCCAGTTGTGGGCCGGGCAATCGCAGTTCACAAGCCAGACGGTCAACTACACGCTTGGCGGACGGCGGCTCGACGTGCTGCTCAAGGGTGCCGTGCTGCCTGGTCACGAGGACCGCTGGGACCGCGTGCTCGTGTCTGTCGAAGACATCACCGAACTCGAAGGCGCGCGCCATCGCGTGACGCTTGCCGAACAGTACGTGCGCGGCCTGTTCGAACATTCGCCGGTGTCGCTCTGGGTGGAGGATTTCAGCGCGGTCAAGCGTTTGCTCGACGAAGCACGCGCGGCCGGCATCAGCGATTTTCGCGTGTTTACCGACGTGCATCCCGAGTTTGTCGAGCGCTGCATGCAGGAGATTCACGTGCTCGACGTGAACCAGCACACGCTGGAGATGTTCGCGGCGAAGGATAAAAAAACGCTGCTGGCGCGCCTGCCCGACGTATTCCGCGACGACATGCGCCCGCATTTCCGCGAGCAATTGATCGATCTGTGGGACGGCAAGCTATTCCAGCAGCGCGAAGTACTCAACTATTCGCTCGAAGGCAACGAGGTGCACGTGCACCTGCAATTTTCGGTGCTGCCCGGTCACGAACGCGACTGGGACCTGGTGCTGGTGGCCCTCACCGACATCACGGCGCGCAAAAAGGCCGAGGCCTACCTGGAATTTCTCGGCAAACACGACGTGCTGACCAAGCTGCGCAACCGCTCCTTTTATGTCGACGAACTGAACCGGCTCGAACGCAAGGGACCGTGGCCGGTGACGATCGTCATGGCCGATCTGAACGGGCTCAAACGCGTGAACGATCAACTCGGCCACGCCGCCGGCGATGCGCTGCTACGGCGCGCCGGCGAGGTACTTGCCAAGGCGATGGATACGCCGTTCCATGCCGCGCGCATCGGCGGCGACGAATTTGCGATTCTGATGCCGGATACCGACGAACGCGGCGGCATCGCGATGATCGATGCGATCCGTCAATTGGTCGAACTGAACAATCAGTTTTATCCGGGCTCGCAGCTGAGCTTTTCGATGGGCGCGGCGACCTGCCGGCGCGGCGAACGGCTCGAGGCCGGTGTGCAGCGCGCCGATCTGCTGATGTATGAGGAAAAGCGCACGCACTATGCGAATCAGCCGGGTTCGGGCACGCAGGGTGACTGAGCGCACGGCAACAGCCTGCGGCGCGTTGAACGGGCCAATCCGGACGGACGTGCGGTATACTCGCCGTCCCCCGAAGTTATCCGCGGCACGCCGCGGTCTGGAAAGAAAATCATGTCCGCAATCCCCGCCTGCCCCCAATGCGCAATGGAAAATACCTACCCGGACGGCGACAACTACGTCTGCCCGGATTGCGCTCACGAATGGCCGATGGCGAGCACCGCCGCCGCTGACGATGCCGACGAACGCGTCGTCAAGGACGCCAACGGCAACGCACTGGCCGACGGCGACGCCGTGGTGCTGATCAAGGACCTGAAAGTGAAAGGCTCGTCGATCACGCTGAAAATGGGCACCAAGGTAAAGAGCATTCGCCTTGTCGGCGGCGATCATGAAGTGGACTGCAAGATGGACGCAGGCAATTTCATGCTGAAGGCCGCTTATCTGAAGAAGGTCTGAAGCGGCCCCCACGCAACCGAGGAGCGGCAGCCATGTTTTCCCACGTATTTGTCGGCGTGAGCGACTTCAAGCGCGCTTTCGGCTTTTATAGCGCGCTGATGGACACGCTGAGTCTGAAGCTGAAGTTCCGCGACGAAGACGCATGCTGGGCCGGCTGGATGGTCGCGGATCGGCCGCGGCCGCTGTTTCTGATCGGCAAGCCCTACGACGGCCAAGCGGCCGCAGTGGGCAACGGTCACATGCTGGCGCTGCTCGCGACGGACCGCGCGACGGTCGATCGCGCGCATGCCGTCGCGCTCGCTCACGGCGGCGCCTGCGAAGGACCGCCGGGATTGCGTCCGCAATATCATGCGCACTATTACGGCGCGTACTTTCGCGATCCGGACGGCAACAAGCTTTGCGTGTGTTGCCACGAACCGGCAGCGCCGTCAGCGGAACCCTCCTGAGAACGCGCGTCTATACAGCCGTCACGTATTTCGCGACCGGCTTGATCTCGCGCGGCGGCGCCTCGTGCACGGTACGCATGCGCTTGACTTCATCGACTGGGCTCAAGCCGAACAGGCGCTTGAACTCGCGGCTGAATTGCGACGCGCTTTCGTAACCGACACGCGCCGCAGCCGCACCCGCGTTCAAACCATCCTGCACCATCAGCAAGCGCGCGTGATGCAAGCGCGTGGTCTTCACGTACTGCATCGGCGAAGTGGACGTCACGGACTTGAACTGCGTATGAAACACGGCGAGGCTCATGCCCGCTTCAGCGGCTAGCGTATCGACATCGAGCTGGCCGTGATAGTCGGCATGAATGCGCCGCAGCGCCTTGGCGATGCGGCCGAAATGATTCTGATGCGTCAGCGCCGCGCGAATCGCATCGCCCTGCTCCCCCGTCAACACGCGGTAACAGATTTCGCGGACCACGCCCGGCGCCAGAATGCGCGCATCGAGCGGCGAGGCCAACGCTTCCATCAGACGCTGCACGGCGTTGCTCAAGGCCGGATCGAGCGGCGTCGAATAAATGCCGAGCGGCTCGTTCTGCGCGGCGCCTTGCGCTTCGTTCAGCGTCATCAGCAACTCCGCCACCATGGTCAGATCGACGCGCACCGAGATCGCGAGGAACGGTTTTTCCGGACTCGCTTCGGTTTCGCATTCGAACGGCAGCGGCACCGACAATACGAGGTACTGCTGCGCGTCGTACTGGAACTCCTGCTCACCGATGAAACCGCGCTTGCGCCCCTGGCAGACGATCACGATACTCGGCTCGTAAAGCACCGGCCTGCGTGGCATCGGATGATTGGCGCGTAGCAGATTGACGCCTTCCACGCTGGAGCGCGTGACGCCCTCGGCGGGCGCCAGCGTATCGAACAGTGCGACCAGCCGATGCTGATCGGGATTGGCGGATGCGGGTTCAGCGAAACGTGTGGACATGACGATATGGTGACGCACGAGAGAGTAGTGCTTGAAATTTAGCACCAAACATCCTACCGCGCTGCTCACCAGGAGTTTTAGGCAAATCTTCAAGACATTCAGGTATTCCCGGGCTCGCTCCCGGTCCCTACTATGGGAACCCTGCCGGATCATCTTATTCCGCGCTGCGCCGGGGCCGGTTGGCGATTCACCGATTAGGAGAATTTGTCCGCCACTGCCGGCGCTGTGATCCCGGTCCGTGACAAGGTTGGCCGCATCGGCGACGATGCATCGCCATCGCCATCGCCTTGTGCCATTACCCTCTTTACTGGAGCTACCCATGAGCACGACTTATGCCTATGCAGCGACCGACGCCACCGCGCCGCTCGCCCCGTTCGAATTTCAGCGCCGCGAACTGCGCGCGCATGACGTGCAGATGGAAGTCCTGTTTTGCGGCGTGTGTCATTCCGATTTGCACCAGGCGCGCAACGAATGGAAGAACACGATTTATCCGGTCGTGCCGGGTCACGAGATCGTCGGCCGCGTGACTGCGGTGGGTGCGGGCGTGACGAAATATAAGGCGGGCGATCTGGTCGGCGTAGGTTGCCTTGTCGATTCGTGCCGCACTTGTGCGAGTTGTGAGGAAGGTCTCGAACAGTATTGCGAGAACGGTTTTGTCGCCACGTATAACGGCGTGGACCGCGTGGACGAGCAGATCACGTACGGCGGCTATTCGACGCAATTGGTGGTGGACGAAGCGTTCACGCTACGTGTGCCGGAAAATCTCGACCCGGCGGGTGTTGCGCCGTTGCTGTGCGCCGGCATTACGACTTATTCGCCGCTGCGGACCTGGGGTGCCGGTCCCGGCAAGAAGGTCGGGATCGTTGGCCTCGGCGGCCTGGGTCATATGGGCGTGAAGCTGGCCCGAGCGATGGGCGCGCACGTGGTGTTGTTCACGACGTCGCCGTCGAAGATCGAGGATGCCAGGCGGCTTGGCGCGCATGAAGTTGTCATTTCCCGGAATCCGGAGGAGATGGAAGCGCATCTGAACAGCTTCGATTTCATTCTGAATACTGTGGCTGCGCCGCATGATTTGAATCCGTTTTTGAATTTGCTTCGACGCGACGGGACTATGACGCTGGTTGGGGCTCCTGAGCATGATCATCCGTCGCCGCAGGTGTTCAATCTGATCTTCAAGCGTCGCCGCCTGGCCGGGTCGTTGATCGGCGGAATCGCCGAGACGCAGGAAATGCTGGATTTCTGCAGCGAGCACGGGATTACTTCTGATATTGAGGTGATTCCTATGCAAGGGATTAATGAAGCATACGAGCGGATGCTTAAGAGCGATGTCAAGTATCGGTTTGTGATTGATCTGGATTCGTTGAGGAAGTAAGGGTTTTTTGCCCGCGCAGCGGTTTGGTTTTTTACGCCTGCGGCGTGGGCTTTTCTCTCTTGTTTTGCCTTTGCGGCGCTTTCGGTTGTACGCCTGCGGCGTTGGCGTTTTCTTGTTCTGGCTTCTTTGACCTTTCTTTTGTTATTGGTTTATTAGCGTTGCCCCTGTGCGGGGCGGCACCTACTTTTCTTTGCCGGCCGCAAAGAAAAGTAGGCAAAAGAAAGCGGCTTTACACCGCCAATTCTTAAGCGGGCACCCCGGTCAACCACCGGTAGTGGAAACCTTGCGGACCACACCGTGGTCCACCACCGTTCGTGACAAGGCAGTCATCCACCCCTTCTCGCACTGCGTGCTCGCCGGCAAGGTCCATCCCACACCGCCCACTTCGTTTTGGCGTGAGCGGGGGCTATCGGCTTCGCCCCGGCGACACGCTCACGCGTGAAAGAGCGAGTCGACACACCTGGTGAGGCACAGGCGTCAGAACGTAGTGGGTGGTTTGATGAAGTACCGTTCCGGCGAGTGCGTAGCTCGAGAAGGGGTGGATGACTGCCTTGTCACCAGGGCTGAATGTGCGATGTCACCGATCAGGTGGCCTCCACTCCCCGTTGATTACAGGGGTGCCCGCTTAGTACTTGCGGTTTGAAGCCGCTTTCTTTTGCCTACTTTTCTTTGCGGCCGGCGCCCCGAAGGAAGTCCCCTTGGGGGACAAAGAAAAGTAGGTGCTGCCCCGCACAGGGGCAACGCTAATAAACCAATAGAAAAAGAAAGGCCAAGAAAGACAGAACAAGGAATAGCAACACCAAAAAAAGCACAGACAAATGCCGCCGCCAAAGGCAAAAAAAACCAAACCCGATTGGAGCAAAACCATGATTGACAGAATAACCGCAATGCGAACATTCATCCGAATCGTGGATACAAACAGCTTCACCCGCGCGGCGGAATCGCTCAACCTCCCCCGCGCGACAGCGACAACGATCGTTCAGAACCTGGAAGCACTCCTGGGCACTGCCTTATTGGCCCGCACGACGCGGCGCCTGAGCGTCACCGCCGAAGGCGCCGCCTACTACGAACGCTGTGCGCAAATCCTCGCCGACATCGACGAAATGGAAGCGAGCCTGCGTCACGCCACGGACAACCTGACCGGCCGCCTGCGCATTGAAATGCCAGGCGCCGTGGCAAGCACCATCGTCCTGCCCGCGCTGGAGGACTTCCACGCGCGCTTCCCTAATCTGGACCTCGCCATCGGCATCAGCAACCGCGCGGTGGATCTAATAGCCGAAGCAGTCGATTGCAGTATCCAGCTAGGCGAATTGCCGGATTCAAACCTGGTCGCGCGGCAGCTCGGAACCCTCGAGCACGTGACATGCGCCAGTCCCGCCTATCTGGCGCGTCACGGCACACCGGTGAATCTCAGCGACTTGAACGGGCACGTCGCGGTCAATTGCATGTCGCCATACACCGGCCGCGAGGTGGACTTCGACTTCGAAGTGGATGGCGAAGCGCAAAGCGTGAAGGTGAAGGGCTTCGTCAAAGTCAGCGACGAGCAGGCCTATCTGACCTGCGGTCTGCAAGGCCTGGGTCTGATACAACCCGCGCGAATCGCCGCGCAGCCCTACCTCGATTCGGGACAGTTGCGCGAAGTGCTGCCGCAATGGAAACCCGTGCCGATGCCGGTCTCGGTCGCGTATGTGAAGAACCGCCGCGTATCGCCACGCGTGCGGGCCTTCGTCGACTGGCTCGCAGAACGCTTCGAGCAAGCCGAACACGTCGATCAGGACCTCTCGCGCGTCCGCCAGTTGTTGCGCGGCCTGCATCCCGCCTGAGGCGGGCTCGATGCAGGTCCGCTGCAAACGCGTACGTTAGTTCGGCAAGGTGACCGGCACCGGCCGCGTCAACAGATCGGCATAGAAATTGAAAAAGCTCGGATTGTCGAAGCGTTTGACGATCGTCATCTTCTGCAAACCCGCCGGCGGCGAACTGGCATAACCCGTTGACTTGCCGTCACTCGCGCCGAAGCTCATATCCACATCCACCCATTCATCCACCGTCTGCGTGGCAAACGACGGATGCATCAGGTATGCCAGCGTCAGCGTGTCCCAGATGTTCGTCGTGTAGTTCGGATTGGTTTCGAAACCGTTCTTGCCGTCGAAACCATAGCCGTTCAAAGTCTTGAACAGCTGCGTGATGATGGTCTGCTTCGTGGGATCGTGCGCAACACGGTCGTACAGCGTCTTGTCCATCTTCACCGTATCCGTGACGTCGAGCGGAACCACGACCTGTTTGATCGGCAAACGCAACACCGTTTTGGCCGCTTCCGGATCGAACCACCAATTGAATTCGGCAGTCGGCGTCGTGTTGCCGGGCACATCGATCGCGCCACCCATGTAGACGATCTGCTTGATCAACGGCACGATCTCGGGATGCTGGCGCGTGGCGAGCGCGATGTTGGTCAACGGGCCAATGGCCAGAATCGTCACCTCGCCGGGGTACTGCTTGACCGAATCGACGATGAAATCAACCGCGCTCCTGCTCTGCACTTTAGTGTGAGTGGCGAAGCCGTCCGGCGGTGCAACCAGGTCGCTGTCCGATTTCGGCTCCGGTTTATTCCATGCGCCGAGATAGCCGTCGCCGCCGGGGAATTGCTTCAGTTCGGCCTGGATGGTGGCGAAGTCGTGCGATAGCGCGTAATTGGCGCCCGCATACACGCCGATCTGATTTTCGACACCAAGCCGTTCGACCGATTTCAATGCGTCGGCTACGCCCTGCTTCAGCCATTGATTGCCGGATACCACCGTAATACCGAGTACTTTCAGCGATCCCTGCGTCTGCAATTGCGCAGCCATTACGCCGAGTTGGCCGTCGTCGCTCAGTGTGTTGTAGTCGCTATCGATAATGACTTTAGGTGGATCGGCTGGCGCATTGAGATTGTTTCCAGCACATGCGGAAAGCGCCGAGATGGCCGCCACGCTTGCCACACAGGTCAATGCCACAAACATTCGCTTCACTGATGTCTCCTTTTTATACCGCCATGCCACGGGAATAAGGAGCCCATCATAGACGTAAATCTAACCAAATAAAATCGTCATGTTTAATGCGTAACTCATGGAATCAGCTTCCTGCGTCTGAGATCATCGAAAATGCCGATAAACATCGCTTCAGTATCGATAAATTCATGAAAACCGAAGCGGTGGGCTTTCGAGCCATCGCCGAACATGTCGTAATCCCACGAGAAAACGAAATCGGCAAATCGCCAGGATGAGACGTCCCGATACGGCACCGCCTGCAAGCCGTGTTTCGTGACGATCGTATTCCACAAGGGCTCTTTGTCGGCCATGACCGTATCGAGCGACATCGGCAGCGGCGGCGCCACATCGAGTTCGAAATAACGGGCGATCTTCGGCCACAGGTCGTTCCACCGGAACAGATCGCCGTTGTTGATATTGAACGCCTGATTCGCGGCGCGCGGCTCGGTCGCGGCCCACACGGTTGCGCGCGCAAGCAAACCGGCGTCGGTCATTTCGAGCAGCTTGTCATACGCGCCGGGTTTGCCGGGAAAGCGCAACGGCAAGCCGAGCTCTTTCGACATCGATGCATACACGGCGATCGCCACCGCTAGATTCATCGGATTGCCAAGCGCGAAGCCGCCCACCACCGAAGGCCGGATCGCCGACCAGCTCCAGCGCTTGCCCTGTTGCCGCGACTCGAGAAACGTCTGCTGGTCGAACATGAATTCGGGCGGCATGAAGTGCGCATCGTCTTCGCGCGCCGGCGTCTTGAACGGGCCGAGATGACCGCCGTACACCTTGTAACCCTGCATCAGGCTCACGTGCTGCAAGCCAGCCGCGACCGGCTCGATCGCGTCGATCACGTTGACCAGCATCGCCAGATTCGGCGGCACAAGCTCAGACCAGCTCGGGCGGTCCTGGTAAGCGGCGTAGAACACCTGCGTGACACGATCGAGCGCGTGCAACCTGGCTCGACTGTCAGCAGGATCGAGCAGATCGACTGCGATGTATTGCACCCGTTGCGTTGCTGTGCCGCCGCGCCGTGCGAGGCCAATGACCTCCCAATTGTCGAGTGTCGCCAGATGATCGACCAGATTGCGGCCTATCACGCCCTGTGCGCCCACCACCAAAGCGACTTTCTTCGTTGCGTTCATTGCCAGGTTCCCGATAAAGCATTTCGCTGCGACGGCCCGTGCCGTGCGGTAACTGAAAGATATCGGCGCGACAGCGCTTTCGGTAGACTGCCCGGTGGCATATCACCTGTGAATTGAACTCACGATGGCACGTTTGGATGTGAACCGTTCCGGCGAACTCGAAGTGTTCGTGCGTGCGGTCGAACTGGGCGGCTTCTCGGCAGCGGCGCGCGCGCTGGGGATGACGCCGTCCGCGGTCAGCAAACTGGTGGCGCGGCTCGAAGCCCGGCTGGGCGCACGCCTCGTGAACCGTTCGACGCGCAATCTGCAACTCACGCCCGAAGGCTGCGTGTTCTACGAACGCGGTGTGCGCGTGCTCGCCGAACTCGACGAAACCGAGCGCGGCGCGGCCACAGGCGCGACGCCCCGCGGCCGCCTGCGTGTGCATGCGAACGTGCCGCTTGGACGGCACTATCTGCTGCCGCTGGTGCCGGCGTTTCTCGAAGCGCATCCCGACATCACACTCGATATCGTGTTGACCGACCAGGTGGTCGACCTGCTGGAACAGCGCACCGATATCGCGCTTCGCAGCGGTCCGCTGAAGGATTCGCAACTGGTGGCGCGCAAGCTGGGCGACGCAAAAATGGCGATTGTCGGCGCGCCGTCCTATCTGGCGCGCCATGGCACGCCGCAGACTCCGGCCGATCTGGCCACGCATAACCGGCTCGGCTTTGGCTTCGCAAGGGCGACAACCGGCTGGCCGTTACTTGACGGCGAACAGCACAGGATCGACGTGCCGGTCGAAGGCAACGCGCAGGTCAGCGACGGTGAGACGCTACGCCAACTTGTGCTGGCCGGTGTGGGACTCGCGCGGCTCGCTGTTTTTCAGGTGCGTGAAGATCTGGCCGCCGGCCGCCTCGTGCCGCTGCTCGAAGCATTCAATCCAGGCGACAGCGAACCGGTCAACGCGCTCTATCTCGGCCAGGGCGGCCACCTACCTGCGCGTGTGCGCGCGCTGCTCGATTTTCTGGTGGAACGGATGCGCGTCGAATGACACGCGCATCCGGCTTCACCAGAAATGAGCCGCGAGCTCGGGAAAGCCGTTGCGGCTATGCACTGCCGCCAGACAGAGCACGTCGCTGGATTGACCTGAATCAATTCAGCGACGCGCCTGATGCGGTAGTGCGTCACCAAGACGCGTATTGCGGGATATCAGGGTTGGCGTGCCTGCGCCGACGCGCCCGGGCATGCGGGGTCTTTGCCCCAATGACCGTCGCATACGCGCCAGCGGCACAACTGGTCTTCGAAGAAACCGCGTTGACCGCACTCCTTCACCCGCTCGGCCAGCTTTGCGTTGGCTGGGGTAGCGGATGCACTCACCTTGGTAGCGGCATTGCCGCCGGCCGCTTTCGCGTCGGCCGGCTTGGTTCGCGCCACCAGCGCCGCCAACAGATCGGCATCCGAATCATCTTTCGATTCATTACCGCTCTTCGACGCGCGCGGCTTCCTGGTCTGCGCAACTGCGGTCGGTGCGCTCGCGTGACGGTTGCTCGCGTTTGCGGTCGCACTGTCCTTCTTGCCTTGGGCCGCCGCGGTCTCATGCTTCGAATTGCCGGCCACGGCAGTCGTATTCTTGCCATGCTTCGCCGACGGTACGGCTACAGCCGATGCGGCCGGTGCTGACGCAACTGGTGTGGACGCGTTGCTCGGCTCCGCGCCAGCGGCGAGCGCACGCGACAAGCGGCTGTCGTCGCCGTTCGCGGGAGCAGCAGCGGACGCTGCAGCGGCCTTGCTGTCGTTGTCGTCGGCGATGATCGTGGCCGCTTGCGATGACGCGGCAGCCGGCGCCGCAGCTTTCGCGGTGACCTGTGGCGCGCCGCCCGCAGCGGAGGCCGGCTCGACAACTTTCTCGGCGTTGTTCGGCGTGGCCGACGCCACCGCTTCGGTCTGCGTGCGCTGTTGCATATGCCACGCGCCCCAGCCACCGGCAGCGGTCACCAGCAAGGCGACCAGCGCGAGCGGGGTTTTTGACCGGCGTGGTTTATCCGCAGGCGGCGTGACGCGGCCTTCGAGGTTCGCGAGAATCCGCGAACCATTGCCATCAGCGCCTTTAGCCCTATCGGATAACAGGCTAGGCGGGGCTTTGGAATTCGAACTTTCCGGCGCACTCATTCACTGTCTCATTGAATCCTGGATTATTTCGCCGTGATAATACCGTTCCGGCTCGTCTCCGAGCAGGCCTGATTCTAAGAGCAAGCATTACAAAATACAATTGTTTCCAATTTCCGGGGTCGCCTTTGATTGCCGTTGTACTTGTTGCCTATTTCGCCATTGCCGTTGTGATCGCCGCAATGCTGCTATTGCCGGCGGTACGCGCCTCTTTATTAGGCGCTGCGCTCGATATTCATGGTCGTGTTATGCGCCGGGCATCGCGAGGTGCATCGCGCGCTCGCGGCCAATTAGCACGCTCGGCAAAAATTTCGCAATCGACTGTGATCGATATGCAAAATTTACTGGCGAAGCGGCGCTTGCTGATTTTTACCACCGCAGGTATTCTTGCGACGCCGCCATTGGTGGCATTGGCATTACGCGGCCGGCAATTATTCCAATTCGATGACACTGCGCGGGTACCTGACGAGAAAATTGCTGCGTTATTGAATGGCGAACAGCTCGTGCCCCCGCCGCCGCTGCCGCCCGAGGTATTTGCGACGCAGGAAGTCGAGCAGATCCGGCCCGCGCTAAAAGATGCGAGCCGCGACTGGAATTTGCTCGACGCCGACTTCAGGACGCGTTTATTGCTCGCCTACAAAATCATGCACGAGCAATATGGGTATGAAATGGCATTGCTGGAAGGTTATCGCAGTCCGGAGCGGCAAAACCGGCTGGCGCAAATGGGGGGCAACGTCACCAATGCCGCAGCGTTTCAGAGCTATCACCAATACGGTCTTGCCGCTGACAATGCGTTTTTGCGCGACGGCAAGCTCGTCATTTCAGAAAAAGATCCCTGGGCCATGCGAGGCTATCAGTTATACGGGCAGACGGCTGAACAGGTCGGTCTGACCTGGGGTGGTCGCTGGAAAATGATGGATCTCGGGCACGTTGAATATCACAAACCCGGCTTCGTGCTGGGACGCGGTCATTAAGGCGAAGCGGGCAATAAAGAGGTTGGCAATGGGGCGTTCAATCAATTTTTCTGGCGAAAAGCGGCAATGCCGTGCGCATAACGGCATCGGTGCAATGGTCACCGGCGAGGCCGTCCATTCCCGACTGGTCAAACTTACATTCACTTTCGCCTGAATATGCTTTCGTTTCATTTCAAACGCAGCGAACCTCTGTTCAAGCTTTTACGCAATCTGACGCCCGCCGCCCTGACGCTTGCCCAAGGCTGCGTCTCGAGCATGCGGGCCGCGCGGCGCACCGGCCGATCCAAACGCGCCGCCCTCGCCGCCCTCGCCGCACTCGCCGCGCCGCCCCGCTTTGCCGATGCCCGCGCCACGCTGTTAGTCATTCCACGCGCCACAACACATATCACCAAGACCTGAACGGCTTATGCGACGTATTCTCAACGTGTTGACTCACCCCCGCACGCTCTCGATCATCGGCTTGCTCGCGCTCGCTGCCGTATTGTTCATCGGCGCCGATACCTTGCAGATCGACCTGATGTGGCCCGCCATCATCCTCGGCGCGGTGATCGCGCTCTGGCTGCTGGTCTGGCTGGTGCGCCGGCTGCGCGCGCGGCGCGCGAATAACAAGCTCGGCGAAATGCTCGAACAGCAGGCCGAAAAGCAGACCGAAACCGGCCCTGCGCCGACACCCGCGCGCCAGGCCGAACTCGACGTGCTGCGCACGCGCCTCGTCGACGCGGTGAAGACCATCAAGACCTCGAAAATCGGCCAGGTGTCGGGCGGCTCGGCGCTTTACGAACTGCCCTGGTACATCGTGATCGGCAACCCGGCCGCGGGCAAGAGCAGCGCCGTGCTGAACTCGGGCTTGCAATTCCCCTTCGCCGACAAGAACAACGCGGTGATTCACGGCATTGGCGGTACGCGCAATTGCGACTGGTTCTTCACGACCGAAGGCATTCTGCTCGACACCGCCGGCCGCTATTCCGTGCATGAAGAAGACCGCACCGAGTGGCTCGGCTTCCTCGGCCTGCTCAAGCGCTTCCGGCCGAAGGCGCCGATCAACGGCATCATCGTCACGGCGAGCATTGCGGAACTGACCAGCAGCAAGCCCGAGTTCGCGATCAACCTCGCGAAGAATCTGCGTCAGCGCGTGCAGGAACTCACCGAGAAGCTCGAAGTATTCGCGCCGGTGTACGTGATGTTCACCAAGGCCGACCTGATTACCGGCTTCACCGAATTCTTCAGCGGCAGCGACCGCCACGAATACGACCGAGTGTGGGGCGCCACCCTGCCCTACGAGCCGGACGAGAAGCGCGACGTCGTGGGACTGTTCGACGAGCATTTTGAAGAACTGTATGACGGTCTGAAAGAAATCAGCGTCGCGCAGATGTCGATCAACCGCGGCAACAAGCTTTCGCCGGGTCAACTGAGCTTCCCGCTCGAATTTTCGACGATCAAGCCCGCCTTGCGCGCATTCCTCGCCACGCTGTTCGAAAACAACCCGTTCCAGTACAAGCCGATTTTCCGCGGCTTCTACTTCACTAGCGCATTGCAGGAAGGTGAAACCAACAGCGCCGCGGCCACCCGCATCGCCAATCGCTTCGGCCTGGGTGCCGACAACCTGCCCAAGCCGCATAGCGCGTTCTCGAAGAACGGCTTCTTCCTGCGTGATCTGTTCTCCAAGGTGATCTTTGCCGACCGTCAGACGGTCAAGCAATTCGCCAGTCCGGCCAAGACGCGCATGCGCTATGCGACGTTCTTCGGCTTCGTCGCGGTGCTTGCGCTGGCGCTCGGCGGCTGGACATGGTCGACGATCGGCAACCAGCAGCTCGCCGACAACGTGAAGGCCGACCTCGACAACGTGGTGCGCCTGCAACAGAACCGCAACGATCTGCAATCGCGCCTGCAGGCCATGGACATTCTCGAAGACCGTATCGACCAGCTCGAGCAGTTCCGCCGCGACAAGCCGCTTGCGGTGTCGCTCGGGCTGTATCAGGGCGACCGTCTCGAGCAGCACCTGCTTACCGAGTATTACAACGGCGTTCGCCAGATCCTGCTCGATCCGGTCTCGCAGAATCTCGCGTCGTTCCTGAAGGACGTCAACGCGCATCCCGATCAGCTCGCGCCGATGAACCGTACGCCGGATGCGGGAGCGATTCCCGTGTCGGCGCATACGGCGATGGCGGCCAACAGCCAGGGCGGCCTGTACAGCGATGCGTCGCCGACCAATGTCGAAGACGCCTACAACGCGCTCAAGACCTACCTGATGCTGAGCGACAAGCGCCACGTCGAAACGGCTCACCTGACCGATCAGGTCGCCCGCTTCTGGCGCGGCTGGCTCGAAACCAATCGCGGCAACATGCCCCGCGACGAGATGATCCGCAGCGCCGAGCGCATGATCACCTTCTACCTGTCGCGCGTATCCGACAACGACTGGCCGATGATCGACCAGAACCTCGGCCTCGTCGATCAGACGCGTGAGAATCTGCGCCGCGTGGTGCGCGGCATGCCGGCCCGTCAGCGCGTCTATGAGGAAATCAAGGCGCGTGCGTCGACCCGTTTCGCGCCGATGACCATCGCGCGCATCGTCGGCGAAAACAATACGGCGCTGGTGGCGGGCAGCTACGCGATCCCCGGCACCTTCACGCGTGAAGCGTGGTTCCAGTACGTGCAGCCGGCGATTCGCGATGCCGCCACCAAGGAGCTGCAGGCGAAGGACTGGGTGCTCAACACGTCCGCGCACGACGATCTGACTTTGGAAGGCAGTCCCGAGCAAATCCAGAAAGCGCTCGTGACGATGTACAAGACCGAATACGCGATGCACTGGCAAAAGTTCATGCAAGGCATTGCCGTGCAGAGCTTCGGCAGCTTCGGTCAGGCAGTGGATGCGATGAACCGTCTCGGCGACCCGCAGGATTCGCCGATCCGCAAGGTGCTCGAAACCGCGTACGACCAGACCTCGTGGGATAACCCGTCGCTCTTCAACGCGGGCCTGAAGCGCGCGCAAACCGGCGTCACCAGCTGGTTCAAGCAATGGTTCTCGCGCGCGCCGACCGGCCAGATCAACGCCAACATCGACATCAACGGCAATCCTGTCGAAATGCCGATGGGCCCGATCGGCCAGGAGTTCTCGGCGCTGGGCCGCATCGTCGTCACCGGCGACAACGGTTCGATGCTCAAGGGCTACATGGACACGCTCTCGAAGGTGCGCACGCGCTTTAACGTGATCAAGAACCAGGGCGATCCGGGACCGGGCGCGCGTCAGCTGATGCAGCAGACGCTCGACGGCAGCGGGTCCGAGCTGGCCGATTCGTTGAAATACGTCGACGAGCAGATGCTCACCGGCCTCACCGATTCGCAACGCAAGGCGCTGCGCCCGCTGCTGGTGCGTCCGCTGATGGCAGCGTATGCAGTGGTGATCCAGCCGGCCAGCGTCGAAGTCAACAAGGTGTGGAATGCGCAGGTCTATCAGACCTTCCAGGGGTCGCTGGCGAACAAGTATCCGTTCTCGGGCGATGCGAAGGTCGAAGCCGGCGCCGGCGAAATCGCCCAGGTGTTCGGGCCGGACGGCGCGATCGCGAAGTTCGTCGGCACCACGCTCGGGCCGCTCGCGGTACGCCGCGGCGACACGCTCACTGCTCGCACGTGGGGCGATATGGGTCTCGCGCTGACGCCTGACTTCACCAGCGGCTTCGCGCGCTGGGTGGCGCCGCTTGCTGGCGGAGCGGCGAGCGCGTCGGCACAAAGCTCGTCCGAGCCGCAAACCGTGTTCCAGATCCTGCCGCAGCCGAGCAGCGGCACGACGGAATACACGCTCGCGATCGACGGCCAGCAGCTGCGTTACCGCAACACGCCGCCGCAGTGGACCAACTTCGTGTGGCCGAATCCGTCGGGTTCGCCGGGCGCGACGCTGAGCGCCACCACTTTCGACGGCCGCACGCTGCAAATGGTCAACGAGCCGGGCCGTTACGGTCTGGAGAAGCTGATCAACTCGGCGCAGCGCAAGCGCCGTCCGGACGGCACCTTCGATCTGTCGTGGACGCAAGGCAACGTGACGGTGGCGGTCAGCATGCGCATCATCAGCACGTCGCAGGCATCGGGCGGCAGCAGCGATGCGCCACAACAACAGAGCCTGCGCGGCTTGCGGCTGCCGTCGTCGGTGGCGGATGTGAGCGCGGCGGGTAATTCGGTGAATGCAGTGGCCACGGGTGCAACGGGCGCTTCGCCCGCCACCGCGCCGGCTTCGCAAGCGGCACGGCCGGCCACGACCGCCGCCGCGGTTTCGAACACAGGGGGTGCGCAATGACGCAAACCGTGCAGGCGCAAATCGCCTTCTTCGGCAAGATTCCGTCGCGCGGCGACTTTGTAAAGAGCGTGCATAACCCGCAATTGCTGGCGACGCTCGACCGCTGGATCGCCGAAGCAATGGAATTGCTCACCGACGATCCGCGCTGGAAGATCGTCTACGAAAACGCCAGGCCGATGCACTTCGCGTTCCTCGGTTCGCGCAGCAAGCTGGCGATTGCCGGTCATATGGTGGCGAGTCACGATCAGTCGTCGCGGCGCTTTCCGTTTCTTGCCGCGACCGCCCTGGAAGTCGAAAAACCGCTGACGTTCCTCGCGCGCAGTCCGCTGGCGTTCGCGCGCCTGTGGTCGCGCGTCGCGTCGCAAATGAAGCCGTTGCTCGGCACCAGCGAGCCGGCCGGCGCCTTGCAGGCGCTCGGCGAAACGCAGGTGCCGATCGAAATCGGTGGTGGCCCCGGCAATCCGCACGACGGCACCTTCAACGATTTCGTCGAGCACCAGACGCTCGCCGGCCTCGAACAGATGCTGCTCGCGAGCGGTCATCCGGTGCGGCTGCGCGGCGCGATGCTGGCGCTCGGTTCGCTGCTGCGCCCGGTGATGCAAAGCGGCTCGTCGCATCTCGAACGCGGGCTGACGCTGCCGCTGCCGAACGATCCGTTCTACCGCAGCCTGGTGGCCGCGTTCTGGCTCGAACTGATCGCACCGTTCGTGTCGCAGGCGGATTTCGAACTGGCGATTTTCATCGGCACGATTGCGGAGCGCGAACGGCTCATCATCGGCTTTAACGGCGCGTCGGCCAAAACGCTGCACAGCGTGGTCGATCCGCAGGCGTACGCGGCGCACAACATCGATATCGACGATCCCGAGTGGATCGACGAACACGCACAAAACGACCATGGCATCAGCAAGCTCGTCAGTTACCTCGACCAACCGCAACTGTCGCTGCGCGTCAGCATCGACACGTTCCGCGAAGCATTCACGGGAGCGTGACACGATGCTGAGCAACTCCACGCGCATCGCCACGCTGCTGGCGGGGCTTCTGATCAGCGCCCTCGCCCATGCCGACAACGACGGCCCGGCGCGCGTCACGCCGGTCGACAACAGCGGCATTGCGATTCGCACGACGATTTTGCCGGCGCAGGCTTCGGCGTCGTCGGGCAACGCAACGCCTGGTCTTGCCGCGGCCAGCGGTTCGACGGGCGCGGGCACCGGAGCGATCAGCGCGGCGCCGGCGCCTGCCAATGCGACGCCGGGCCAGGTGGTGGTCGGCGGCAAGGTGCCGGATGAAGCAACCAGGGCGGCTGTACTGGCGAAGCTGCGCGACACCTACGGCGCGGCCAACGTGGTCGATCAGATCGAAGTCGCCGACGTGGCGACGCCGCCGAACTGGTCCGCGAACGTGCAAAAGCTGATCGGCCCGCAGCTGAAGCAGATCAGCAAAGGCCAGTTGAAGATCGACGGCACCCAGATCGACGTGAAAGGCGAAGTGCATAACGAATCGCAGCGCCAGCAACTCGCGAGCGATATGGCGAACGCGCTGAATCCGACCTACACGATCAGGAACGGCCTGCGCGTGAGCGCATCCGAACAGGGCCTGCTCGATCAAACCCTGGCGAATCGCACGATCGAGTTCGAAACCGGCAGCGCGACGCTCACGCCGCAAGGCCGCGCGATTCTCGATCAGATGGCCGCAGTGCTGCAGAAGATGACGACCAGGACGGTGGCGATCATCGGCCATACCGACAACTCAGGCAATCGCACGTCGAATATCGCGCTGAGCCAGGCGCGTGCGGATGCGGTGAAGGGTTATCTGGTCGCCAGGGGCATTCCGCCCCAGCAGATGACCACGACCGGCGTCGGCCCGGATCAGCCCATCGCATCGAACGATACGAACGACGGGCGGGCGAGAAATCGGCGCATCGAGTTTCGCGCGGGGTCTTGAGTTACTGCTTGCGCGGCGCGTTTAAACAAAAAAGCCTGGCATGCGTGCCAGGCTTTTTTGTTTGCTATGACCCGTCCTGAAATGGGTTGACACTTTTCCCGCCCCTGGAAGGAGAGTCAATTGGAATCAGGGATCAAGCGAACACAGCGGGACTACAGCCTGGCCTTTAAACTGT
>NZ_JBYSWU010000038.1:0-77851 GCF_058781505.1 Paraburkholderia sp. FW306-2-2C-D06C
TGGAAAACTCGACTTCTCACGCTTTAATGAGCATGCCCGATGAGCCCCGTTACCCACTCCGTTTTCAAAAGAGCCTGATTTTGTAATGAGTAACTATTAGCAGAATAGATAGCGGGAGGCGTGTGAAGGATTTGAACCTGCTTTATGCTTTCGAAGCGATTTGGCGGGAAAGATCGGTCTCAGCCGCCGCCGATGTGCTTGGTGTCACTCAGTCAGCTGTGAGCGGTTCGTTGAAGAAGCTGCGGGTGGAATATGACGACAAGCTGTTTGTGCTGGTTGGGCGGCGCATGGAGCCAACCCCCTTGGCCAACGAGTTGGCACCCATGCTGCTGGATGCGTTGGCGATGATCCGCAGAACGCGTAAGGAGCCGGCAAGTTTTGAACCGCTCCAGTCGAAACGGGTATTCACCATCAGGACGCGCGACATCGGGGAAGTCGCCTGTTTCCCACGACTTGTTCAACGACTTCGGGAAACGGCTCCGAACGTCCGAATTCGAAGCATATGGAAGCCGATTGACGAGACGCTGGCGGGCCTCGCAAGCGGGCAGATCGATCTGGCCATTGGGTATCTCCCCGCGCTCGAGGCGGGAATACACGGCAAGTCCCTTTTCTCGCAGAAATACGTGACGGTAATGCGAAAAGGACATCCGCTAGAAGCGTCTGTTTTGACGCTAGACCGTTTTCTAACTCAAGAACATCTGCTCGTCGAATACTCGGGAAGTGGTCATGTACTGCTAGAAAAGGCATTGGTTGAAGCGGGTGCGAAGGACCGCATCAGGCTTCGGCTGCCGCAGTATCTGTCCGCCCCTCATATTGTCACCAGCACGGACCTGATATGGGTCGTGCCTGAGCTACTCGCAAATGAACTGACGAAGCATTTTGAGCTTGTTGTGAAGCCACTACCTTTATCGGTACCAGAATTTGACGTAGCCATGTACTGGCACGACCGATACCATCGCGATCCTGCAAGCCGGTGGCTCCGGGAGCAGTTCGACACGCTCTTTCGAACGGTCTGAGCGCTGATGGCAGCGATAAGAGGCGCAACGCTAATAGCGCCGCCCAAGGAGACGCAGATGAATCTTTTGACTTTGGATCTAAACCTCCTGCTTGTATTCGACTCCATTCTGAGAACGAGGAGCACGACGCTGGCAGCGGAAGAATTGAGCTTGACACAGTCGGCCGTCAGCAACGCCTTGAAGCGTTTGCGAACATCCTTCGATGATCCATTGTTCGTCAAGACAAAGGACGGAATGCTGCCGACCTCTTTGGCAGAGGGCCTTGCTGATCATGTCAGCGCAGGCTTGGCATCGCTCCGGCAAGCCGTGGAAACCAAGAGCAGTTTCGACCCTCAGACGTCCGACCGGTCTTTTACGATCTACATGAGTGACCTTGGGCAGATGGTGTTCATGCCGAAGCTAATCTCGCACTTGGCATCGGCTGCACCGAACATTCGAATCGTCACCGTAGATGCCACGCCGAAAGACGCGCAAAACGCAATGTCGACCGGTGAAATCGATCTGGCGATAGGTTTGTTTATGAGCTTTGATCCGGGGTTTCATCAGCAACGGCTTTTCCGTGAATACTACGTTGCGTTGGTACGTGACGGACACCCCGCTATATCGACTGCGCTGTCGCTCAGGCGGTTCCTGGATGCGCGGCATGCAGTGTACAAGCCTACGGCTGGTAGTCACGCCATGTTCGAAGAGGCAGTCGAGCGTGTATTTGAGGAAAATGGACGCGCCAGGCAGGTTGCTGTCCGACTCGCCCATTCGCTTGGATTATCGCAAATGATCACAGCAAGTGACCTGCTCGTTTGTGTTCCCAGTCGCTTGGCGAACGCCTTCAATGACTATGCAAGCGTCAGAGTCTTTCCGTTGCCGTTTGAAGCACCCACCTTCGATATCTCACAGCTCTGGCATGACAGATGTCATCGTGACGCCGGGCACCGCTGGCTCCGAAGCACCGTTGCATCATTGTTCGCGAGTCAGTCTGGACACCAGGCTGCTGGGCAAAATTCATGATGTAAATTCTGTGGATTTACACAATTCGTTGGTGCAATAACGGTCGTCAGCCTATCTTGAACGAATCAACGCGGTAGCAGCTGCAGTCTTCCAGATCATGGCCTCGGCTCGGCTGCTGCAAATCAAGAAAAGCTGGAGACAGACTGTGATCAACTTACACGACATTCGATACGTCCGCCTGGCAACGAATGACCTTCAGTCTACTGTCAAGTACGCGCAGGAGATACTTGGACTGCAACAGGTTCGGCGAGAGGGACCCTTCGTCTATTTTCGCAGTGACAATCGTGACCATTCTGTCTGTTACTACGAAGGCAACCCTGCTGAGCATGTTCTTGCTTTCGAAGTAACCACGGCCGAAGAGCTGGACGGCGCTGCTGCTCAGCTTGAGGCAATGCGGACGCCGGTGAAGCGCGGAAGTCGCGATGAAAGCGAAATGCGGCGCGTCGAGGACTTCATTACGTTCGCTGACCCGACCGGCAATAAGATCGATCTTGTGCTGCGTCCCCATGAGAGCAGCCGCCGATACCACGCGTCGCGCGACGCGGGCATCGAATCATTCAGCCACGTCGGCCTTCGCACGACAAATGCCGCTCGCGACGAGGAATTCTGGACGACAGTTTGCAATGCGCGCGTATCTGACCGAATCGGCGACGCGCCGCTTCTGCGTATCGATGAAGTGCATCACAAGATCGCGCTCTTTCCCTCAGACCACGCAGGTGTCCAGCACGTCAACTTTCAGGTCAACAGTATCGATGACCTGATGCGCTCATATTACTTCCTGCTTGAGCGTGGCATACCCATCCGCTTTGGTCCTGGTCGACATCCTACGTCAGGCGCGGTCTTCCTGTATTTCGCCGGCCCTGACGGGATGATTTACGAGTACTCGACCGGTGTGCGCCTAATCACGGCTGACCAGGAAAGGGACTATAAACCGCGTCAGTTTCCGTTCGGTCAGACTGGCTTCTGCATGTGGGGGGCCAAGCCCAACATCGAGGAATTTTCAGTCTGACGTGGAGAGAGCGATGTCTAACAACGTTCGTTCCGACGCCGACCGGAAGCTGAGAATCGCGGCACGCTCGCTTGGCAGGGCTGGGCTTGCACACGCATACGGGCACTACAGCGTGCGCCTTGATGCCAATCATTTCCTCGTGTGCGCGCCAAAACCAATGACGCTACTGGAAAGCTCCGACGAGGGAACGGTCGTCCCGGTGAAAGGCGCACTGCCCGACGGCGTGCTCGGTGAGGTCCGCATCCACCAGCAGATTTATTCCCAACGCCCAGACATCCAGTCAGTCGCCAGAAGCATGCCGCCCAAGGTGATGTCGCTTTCCACCTTGTCGCGCACACCGGCGCCGCGGCACGGTTTTGGCAGTTACTTCGCGCCATTCGTTCCTCTTTGGGATGACCCTCTTCTTATCCGCTCGGATGAGCAGGCTAGTGCGTTGGTTGAAGTAATGGGCAAAAGCAGGGCCGTGGTAATGCGCGGCAATGGCGCAGTCGTCGCAGGAAGCTCTCCTGAAGAGGTGCTCGTGTTGACGTGGTATCTGGAGGACGCGGCGCGCGTGGAGCTTGATGTATTGGCTTGTGGAGCAGCGCTGTCGGGTATGACGCTGACGCAGACGCAATGTGAAACCCGCGCAACTTTTTCCGGAAGGATTCTGGAACGGATGTGGGACTACCTCACTGCGGGCGACTGCGAACTCTGAATTACATGGAAGATTGAAATGCAAATGCGAGAAAACTCTACGTTCCAGAATTTTATCAATGGCGAGTGGGTGTCGACAGAGCGCCATTTCCGGAACGTCAATCCTGTGGACGGTAGCCTCATCGGACTGGTGCATGAGGCCGGAGCATCCGAGGTCGACGCCGCGGTAAAGGCTGCACGCGCAGCGCTTTCCGGACCATGGGGCCGCTTCAGTGTCCAGGAGCGGGTCGAACTCCTCTACGCTATTGCCGACGGAATTAACAGGCGGTTTGATGACTTCCTGGCTGCGGAAATCGCCGACACGGGCAAACCGCGCTCGCTGGCTAGCCATCTGGACATTCCGCGCGGTGCAGCGAATTTCAAGATCTTCGCGGACGTCATCAAGAATGCGCCGACGGAGTCATTCGAGATGGCCACACCGAACGGTGGCAAGGCGCTCAATTACGCGATCAGGGTACCCAAGGGCGTGGTGGGCGTCATCTGTCCGTGGAATCTGCCGCTGCTGCTTATGACATGGAAAGTTGGGCCAGCACTCGCGTGCGGTAACGCGGTCATCGTGAAGCCCTCCGAGGAAACCCCCGGCACAGCCACTCTGCTTGGCGAAGTGATGAACGAGGTCGGGGTGCCCCCGGGTGTGTACAACGTCGTTCATGGGTTCGGACCTGGGTCGGCCGGCGAGTATCTCACTACGCACAGGGAGGTGAACGCCATTACCTTTACTGGCGAAACACGTACCGGTGAAGCCATTATGAAGGCGGCGGCTCAAGGTACGCGCCCGGTCTCATTCGAACTGGGCGGCAAGAACGCGGCGATCGTGTTTGCGGACTGCGATTTCGATAAGGCAGTCGAGGGGGTTACCCGCTCGGCATTCGCGAACAGCGGACAGGTGTGTCTCGGGACGGAGCGCGTGTACGTCCAACGTCCGATCTTCGACAAGTTCGTGGCGGCACTAAAGGCCAAAGCGGAGTCATTGAAGCCCGGAAATCCCTACGATAAGGAGATGAACTTCGGTCCGCTGATATCGCAGGAGCATCAGCAGAAAGTACTTTCTTATTACGCGCGTGCGCAGGCCGACGGAGCGACAGTCATTACGGGCGGCGGTGTACCTCAGCTCGACGGGAAACTGGCGGAAGGGTCGTGGGTCCAGCCAACAATCTGGACCGGGTTACCTGAAACCTCTGCGGTGATTCAGGAAGAGATTTTTGGTCCCTGCTGCCATATCGCTCCGTTCGACACCGAGGAAGAAGTCGTTGGACTTGCCAACGCGAGCGAATATGGGCTGTGCACCTCGGTATGGACAAGCAACATAGGCACCGCTCACCGTCTTGCGGCTTCCATCGAAGTCGGCCTTTGCTGGATCAACTCTTGGTTCCTGCGCGATCTGCGCACACCCTTCGGCGGCTCAAAGGCGTCTGGCATTGGGCGGGAGGGTGGTGTCCATTCGCTGGAGTTCTATACGGAACTTCGCAACGTTTGTATTCAGCTTTGAGGTGAGCATGGAGGTCTCCGACATCAAGCGCTATGGCGCGGAACTTTATCAGTCACTGGTCACCCGCGAGCCGGTTTTGCCGCTTTCTTCAAGAGTGCCCGGCATAACCATCGACGATGCCTATCGCATTCAGATTGAAATGATGGCCTTGCGCGTTGCCGCGCGCAACGAGCGGGTGGTGGGCAAGAAGGTCGGTGTGACAAGCAAGGTCGTCATGGATCTGCTTCAGGTCAACCAGCCTGACTTCGGCGTGCTGACATCCGGTATGGCCTATCAGGACGGCGCCACGGTTCCATTGGAGAAGTTCATCGCCCCCAAGGCCGAGGGGGAAATTGCTTTCGTCCTGAAGCATGACCTTTCTGGCCCCGGGGTCACGGTTGCGGACGTCCTTCGCGCGACCGAGTTCGTCATGCCTTGCTTCGAACTCGTTGACTCCCGTATTAAGGACTGGAAGATCACGATCACGGATTCCGTCGCCGACAATGCTTCGTCGGGCGCTTTCGTGCTTGGCGATAACGCGATAGATCCCTCGAAGGTCGACTTGTCCACTGTGGGCATGACGCTGGAGAAGAATGGAGAGATCGTCGCGACGGGCGCAGGTGCGGCAGCACTCGGGCATCCCGCAAATGCAGTTGCATGGTTGGCAAATACGCTAGGCCGTCACGGCCTGGGATTGCATGCAGGGGAGGTCATTTTGTCGGGGTCGCTTGCCACGATGGTTCCGGTGAATGTCGGTGACAACCTCCAGGTGCGACTTGGTGGTATCGGCACTGCGTCGGTGCGGTTTAGCTAAAGGATGTGAGGAAGGAATGAATCTCGACAAAAACACCATTGCTTATCTCGCGGAAAAGCTCGAATCCGCTGAGATCGAATGCCGTGAAGTCACGAAGATTACGCAGGAATTCCCGGAGTTGGACTGGGAAGACGCGTATGCGATTCAGGATGAAATCCGTCGACGCAAAGAAGAGCGGGGCGTGCGCATCGTCGGTTACAAGATGGGTCTGACGTCGCACGCGAAAATGCGTCAAATGGGCGTAGCGGAGCCCGTGCGCGGTTTTCTCACTGACTACGGGTACTGCTTCGACGGTTCGAGTATTTCAACGAAGGATCTTATCCACCCAAAGGTCGAAGCGGAAATTGCTTTTGTGCTCAAGCGTCCGTTGAAGGGGCCGGGCTGTACGATCGCCGACGTATTGGCTGCAACGGATTTTGTTATACCCGCGGTCGAGGTCATCGACTCGCGGTATCTGGATTTCAAGTTCGATGTGAAGAGCGTTATCGCAGACAATACCTCTGCTGCCAGGTTTGTCGTGGGGGGCGCTCACAGGTCGGTGGACGGTCTCGACTTGAAGACTTTGGGCGTAGTCCTCGAGAAGAACGGTGAAGTCGTTGCGACCGCCGCTGGCGCGGCAGTGCTCGGCCATCCGGCACATAGCGTAGCCATGCTGGCGAACATGCTTGCGCAACGCGACGAAGCGCTTCCGGCAGGTGCATTCATCATGACTGGCGGCGTCACCGAAGCGATTCCCGTCGAAGCGGGCGACAGTATCGCAGTTCGATATCAAAGCCTCGGATCGCTTTCCATGCGGTTCGTTTGATACGCACAGACACTGAGGAAAAACATGCCGATTATTCAGGTTTACATGATGGAAGGCCGCAGCGACGAACAGAAGGCGAAACTCATTGAGGCGCTGACGTCCGCGACCGTTGAACAAGTGGGCGTTCCGCGCGAATCAGTTCGGGTTCTGATCAGCGAAATGCCCAAGGTGCACTGGGGCATTGGCGGAAAAACGGCCAGGGAACTCGGGCGATAACCTGTCAGGAGCGAGATATGAGTGATACAGGGCGGTCAAAAGTCGCGATTATCGGATCAGGAAACATTGGAACCGATCTGATGATGAAGGTGTTGCGCTACGGTAAGAATCTTGAAGTTGCTGCGTTGGTGGGCATTGACGCGAAGTCGGACGGTCTCGCGCGAGCCGAGCGGCTGGGCGTCGCGGCAATCTCGGACGGCATCGAGGGCCTTCTTGCGTGGCCAGGCATCGAGGAGATCAAGATTGTCTTTGATGCGACATCCGCCGGTGCGCATCGTCGGCACAGTGAGTTGCTGGTTGTGCGAGGCATTAAGGTCATTGATCTCACGCCGGCTGCGATTGGGCCTTACGTCGTTCCAGTAGTTAATCTGGACGAGGAACTGGATGCACCGAACATCAACATGGTGACGTGCGGCGGCCAGGCAACAATCCCAATCGTTGCTGCGGTTTCGCAGGTGGCGAAGGTCAAATACGCCGAGATCATTGCTTCTATCGCAAGCAAGTCAGCAGGACATGGGACTCGGGCAAACATTGACGAATTCACCGAGACGACCACTCGTGCAATCGAGAAGGTCGGTGGTGCGGAAAAAGGCAAGGCGATCATTGTCCTGAATCCGGCCGAGCCGCCACTGATGATGCGGGACACGGTCTACACCCTTTCTGAGCCGGTAGATACCACGCTGATTGAGCGGAGTGTCGCTGATATGGTTGCCAAAGTACAGGCGTATGTCCCCGGCTATCGGTTGAAGCAAAGCGTTCAGTTTGACCTTTATGACGATGCAAACCCCCTCAACGTACCAGGGCTTGGAAAGGTCTCAGGTCTCAAGACCACGGTTCTTCTTGAGGTGGAGGGTGCGGCCCACTACCTGCCCGCGTACGCAGGTAACCTCGACATCATGACGAGCGCCGCTTTGATGTGTGCTGAACGGTTTGCAGAGTCGGCACTTGTCGTATGAAGGAGATGGTAATGAACCCGGTGGAAAAGAAACTGTACATCTCTGATGTGACCCTGCGAGACGGAAGTCATGCTGTGCGTCACCAATACAGCATCGCGAACGTAAAGGCGATCGCGGAAGCGCTGGATGCTGCGGGCGTGGATAGCATTGAGGTTGCGCACGGCGACGGTCTCGCCGGCTCCTCCTTCAACTATGGCTTCGGCGCTCACACTGATATCGAATGGATTGCCGCGGTTGCGGAGGTGGTTCGGCGCGCAAAGGTCGCTACGCTGCTGCTGCCTGGTGTCGGCACCGTTCATCATCTGCGCGAAGCGTACGACGCCGGCGCGCGTGTAGTGCGCGTCGCGACGCACTGTACCGAAGCGGATATTTCGAAGCAGCATATCGAGTATGCGGCCGAGCTCGGCATGGACGCAGTCGGATTCCTGATGATGAGTCACATGGCCGAACCCGCGAAGCTCGCGGAGCAAGCCAAGCTCATGGAATCTTACGGTGCCAGCTGCGTGTATGTCGTGGACTCGGGCGGTGCGCTGGATATGAATGCTGTCCGCGAGCGGTTTCGAGCATTCAAGGACGTTCTGAAACCCGAAACGCAAACTGGCATTCACGCACATCACAACCTGAGTCTGGGCGTAGCCAACTCCATTGTCGCCGTGGAGGAGGGCTGCGACCGCGTTGACGCGAGTCTTGCTGGCATGGGGGCCGGTGCAGGAAATGCCCCGCTTGAGGTTTTCATTGCGGCCGCGAGCCGTCTCAACTGGAACCACGGTTGTGATCTCTATCGACTGATGGATGCAGCGGACGACATCGTGCGGCCACTTCAGGATCGTCCGGTCCGGGTTGACCGCGAAACGCTGGCACTCGGCTATGCGGGAGTCTATTCAAGCTTCCTCAGACACGCCGAGGTGGCGGCCAGGAAATACGGGCTTTCGACGGTGGACATCCTTGTGGAACTGGGCCGTCGACGGATGGTCGGCGGTCAGGAAGACATGATCATCGACGTCGCGTTAGACCTGAAAAAACGCGAGAGCCAAGGTCAGGCTGAAAAAGCGGCCTGAGGCAGGCTGGAAACTTCTCCCAAAACTATACGAGAAACGCTGACGGACCTCAGGTCCGTCAGCTAGGGAGTAGGCGTTTCAACGACCGCAGGAGGAGACATGAAAGCGGCGGATTTGGTGAATGGCAGGGGCATTTCGCGGCTGCAGGTCGCGGTGCTCGTTTATTGCCTCCTTATTGTGACGATCGACGGATTCGATACAGCATCGGTTGGCTACCTGGCTTCCACGCTGCGCGCGCAATGGTCTATGCAGACGGCGAGTATGGGGAAGATCTTCGGCTCAGGGCTGCTGGGCTTGATGATTGGATGCTTCCTGTTTGGACCGGTAGCGGATCGCATCGGCCGCAAAAAGGTGCTCATTGCCTCGGTTGTTTTTTTCGGATGTGGCAGCGTAGCTTCGGCGTTTGCGCAGTCACCTGAACAGATGGCCGCGCTGCGTTTGTTGACCGGACTCGGTCTCGGCGGGGCAATGCCAAACGTGATCACGCTGAGCTCGGAATATAGCCCGGCCCGTTTTCGCTCTCTTCTTGTTACGGCCACTTTCTGCGGATTCACGCTGGGGTTCGCGCTTGGCGGCTGGATTGTGGCGTGGCTCCTTCCTCTCGCAGGTTGGCGAGGTGTACTGGTTGCCGGCGGACTAACCCCGCTGATACTTGTGCCATTCCTAGTCGTGTATTTGCCCGAGTCGCTCGACTATCTTCTCGCCAATGGGCGGCACGCCAGCGAAGTCTTGCGAATTGCGGAGAAGCTTAACCCAGGTATTACGGCCATCGAGATAGAGGACAGCGCTGAACCTCGCTCATTGATTCCCGTGCGGGGCCTGCTTGCGCGTGACGTCAGGTCAGGAACAATCCTGCTGTGGCTAACTTACTTCTGTACATTGTCCGCGTTCTACCTGTTGTCGAGCTGGCTCCCCCTGGCGCTGAAGGATTCGGGCTACTCGATTTCTGAAGCGGCCCGTCTCGGGGCAATGCTCCCATTTGGTGGAACAGTCGGCGCCGTCGTCATCGGATATTTGATGGACAGACGCGATCCTTACCTCGTGCTGGCTTGCTCATACGTCATTGCTGCCATTTCTCTTCTGCTTCTTGGCGGGAGCGTTCACCACTCCGTTCTTCTGCAATGTGTGGTCTTTGGCGCCGGTGTTGGCGTGGCCGGCTCCCAGACGGGAGCGAATGCGTTGACTGCGCGCTTCTATCGTAGCGACGTGCGTGCCACTGGTGTGAGCTGGGCGCTAGGAATGGGCCGCGTCGGTTCGATATTTGGATCAATGGCTGGCGGCGTGTTGTTGGCTACATTGGGAAACATGTCGACGGTGTTTGGAATAGTTGCAATTCCCGTTTCCCTGGCGGCGGCGTTGATGCTCTTGATGAAAAGCGTTCAAACCCGCCGACTAGCCGACGCGGTAACGCCGCTGAAGCTGGGATGACCGACCGTCCATAAGTCGGCCAGTGTTTTTAGAAACGAAGAAGGTGCATTGTAATGAAAATATGAATTCCTAAAGAAAGCAGGTGTGGCGAAACACGTGTGGCGGCAACGCCAGAGACTGTTCGAAAGATGAAGTTACTCGGCTACGAAATTCTGATCCAGTATGGCGCGGACAGTGGTCAAGGTCCAGTCGGCGATTCAGGAAAGCTTTCCTCTCATCATCTGATGGCAAGACGAGGCCAAAGTATTCGTCGAAGGCGCAGTCGGTCTGCGCCCGTGGGTGGAGAGGTTTCGCGCGTATAGGGCCACAGGTCCCCGGCCGCCGTGGGGTCGCAGCGATAGCGAGGCTCTGTCTTTGAAGTTGCGGTCTCTTGAACTGCAACAGCATGAGTTTGGTGGATTGCACTCACAGTGCAACGGCAATTGATGGCGAGCGCATCTCTTTCCACAGACATTAGGCCAAAAAAGTTATGCCGGGGACGACCATCGGCACCTGGGCGTTTTTGTGACGGGGTTGTCGAGCGCCTGTCCGTGCAGATGCGCCCCCTTGCGAGGGACGAGCGAACCACCTTTACCACGCAAGCCATCGGGGTTTTCCTCCCCTAAATTGCCTTGACAGAGCCACCAGTGTAACCGAATATTTGTTCCCTGATAGAGCAGTTGTTCATTTCGAGTGTTGCATAAGACCGGGTGGCACATGTCACGATAAAGCAGAGAATCGCGCAAGATTAAGCCGCAATGATGGTCACCGGTGCAGCCTGAGACGCCGTTCCTTGCGGAGCGAGATGAGTGGAGACAAGCTATTGGGGCAGATTGCTACCTCATCAAGTCTGCGAAGACTGCTAAACAGGACAGGAGGAACAGGAAAATGGCAGGAGAACTGCAAGGCAAAGTCGCTGTGGTCACTGGCGCCGCTTCAGGCATTGGCTTGGCTAGCGCCGAGGCGCTGTTGGCGGCTGGTGCCCGCGTGGTTCTAGTCGACCGCGATGACGCCGCACTGACGTCAGTTTGCAAGAAACACGGCGACGCGGCGATTCCGCTAGTCATAGATTTGCTCGACGCGACGGCTTGTTCAACGCTCGTGCCACGCGTGCTAGAAATCGCGGGGCAAATCGACATCCTTCACGCCAACGCCGGCACTTATGTCGGTGGCGACCTCGTGGACGCGGATACGGCAGCGATTGACCGGATGCTGAATCTCAACGTCAATGTGGTGATGAAAAACGTTCACGATGTCTTGCCCCACATGATAGCCAGACGGACCGGCGATATTATAGTGACCAGCTCCCTGGCAGCTCACTTTCCGACGCCGTGGGAACCGGTCTATGCGTCGTCCAAATGGGCGATTAACTGCTTCGTTCAGACCGTACGGCGCCAGGTTTTCAAGCACGGAATACGCGTTGGTTCCGTCTCGCCTGGACCGGTCGCTAGCGCACTGCTCGCTGACTGGCCGGAGGAAAAGCTCAAAGAAGCCAAAGAGTCGGGGAGCCTGCTTGAGGCCAGCGAGGTAGCCGAGGTCATCATGTTCATGCTGACGCGGCAACGCGGTCTGACTATTCGCGACGTGGTCCTGATGCCAACCAATTTCGACCTTTAGACGATATAGGCAAGACGTATCTTGAGTTCGAATAATGTTTCTTGGCATTGACCTCGGCACGACGGAATTGAAGGTCCTCCTGCTGGCCAGCGATGGACATGTCGTCGGCACCGCTCGCCATCCGCTGGAAATATCGAGGCCGAGGCACCGATGGTCAGAACAGGACCCGGAGGATTGGTGGCGAGCTACGCGCATTGCGCTAGCGACGCTGCGTAAGAACTATCCCGACGCGTTTGGACGCATACAGGCCATTGGTCTCTCTGGTCAAATGCACGGTGCCGTTCTCCTTGATGCCAATGACCAGCCGCTGCGCCCAGCGATATTGTGGAACGATATGCGCAGCGTCAGCGAATGCACTGAACTCACGGCCCGCGCACCAGGGCTGCATGAAATCGCTGGCAATTGCGCAATGCCAGGGCTCACAGCACCAAAGTTATTATGGGTCGCGCGATACGAGCCGGAGCACTTCCGAGAGCTGGCGTGCGTCCTGCTCCCGAAGGACTATCTGCGCCTGCGTTTGACCGGCTTAAAGCTCACGGACCCATCCGATGCGTCAGGAACCCTTTGGCTCGATGTCGGGCGTCGCGAGTGGTCCGACGTTCTTTTGCAAGCCTGTGACATGACGCGAAAGCAGGTGCCACCGATTGAGGAAGGGAGCCGAGCAGTTGGCGTCGTGCGTCGCAGTATCGCCAGCGAGCTTGGCCTGCCGGCGAATGTAATTGTTGCGGCTGGCGGGGGCGACACCGCGACAAGCGCGCTGGGCGTAGGCGCAGCGGAATCGGGGGATGGCTTTCTGTCTCTCGGTACCTCGGGGGTGCTGTCCGTTGTTACTGACCAGTTTCGGCCGAGCCCTCATCCAGGCGTACACGCGCTCTGTCACGCGATTCCGAAAAGGTGGCACCGAACGAGCGTCGTGCTGTCTGCGGCTAGCTGCGTTCGTTGGCTATGCAACCTCACTTCGGCTGACGAAGCATGTTTGCTAGGTGAGGTCGAGAGTGTCAGTGCGAACCGCCGCGCAAAAGCCCCATTGTTCTTGCCTTACCTCTCCGGTGAACGAACACCCCACAATGACCCGTACGCCCAAGGCGTGTTTTTTGGACTTGTTGATTCGACCGACCGCGCCATGCTTGCCTATTCGGTTCTTGAGGGCGTCACGTTTGCTTTGTCGGACGGCCTCGATGCTCTGCGTGCGGACGGCACCCGTGAAACCTCGCTGAGCCTTATCGGTGGAGGCGCACGGAGTACGCTCTGGACGCAGTTGATTGCTGACGCGTTTGGAGTATCGATACGCCGGCCGCCCGATGCACAGTGCATCGCTGCGCTCGGAGCCGCACGTCTCGGCTGGTTGGCGGCTGACGGCGATTTCTCGGCCGTTGTCCGTACCCCGTCGTTATCGCAGGAATTCTTTCCTGACGATGAGCGGCATTCAATACTTATGGAGCGGTTAGCGTCGTATCGAGCTCTGTACAGACAGCTGCGGCCGCTTTTCCCAACGTGACATGTAGTCAATTTCGGAGCGCGGCCGACGTAATGGCTGCGACGTTACATGATCAACGTGACCGTCTACATCATCGGCATATGTAAATGATGCGGATCGTTAAGCGTCTCCGCGACGCGTTGCAAAGCGTCGCGGCAATCGTCGCGATCTTGCGGCCCGCCGAGGCACACGCGGATGGCATTGGGCGGATTGCCGTCAGTCGAGAACGCGGCACCTGCCACCACACCGACGCCCTGATTGCGCAGTTGCAACGCCAGCTCGGGTGCGCTCCAGTTGCATTGCGCCGGAATAGGCAGCCACAGGTGAAAGCCGTCGACGTGCGCGTCGTAGCGCAATTCCGCCAGTTCCTGCGCGGCGATCGCCTGGCGCGCATTGGCCTCCACACGAATCGCGTCGAGCATCTCGCTCGCCGTGCCATCGTTGACCCATTGCGTCGCCAGCATCACCGTGAATGGACTGGGCATCACCGTCGTTGCGCGCAACGCGCCGGCAATGTGTTGTGTTTGCCGCGCAGTCGGCGCGCGCAGGTAGGCGACACGCAAACCGGCGCCGAGTGTCTTCGAAAAGCCGGTGACGTGATAGGTCAACTCGGGTGCGAGCGCGGCAAGCGCGACAGGCTTGCTCGTCGGCAGCCAGCCGTATGCGTCGTCTTCGATGATGGGCACGCTATAGCGCAACGCGACGTCGGCCAGCGCTTCGCGGCGCTGACCCGACAACGTGAGCGTGCTCGGATTCTGCAGTGTCGGATTGCAATAGAACGCGCCGGGTTTTTCGCTCTTGCATAACGCTTCGAATGCATGAGGCAGCGGCCCTTCGTCGTCGCGCGGCAGCGGTTGCAGGCGCACGCCGAGCTGCGACGCGATAGCCTTGATGCCTGGATACGCGAGCGTGTCGAGGCAGATCGTCTCGCTGCGGCGCGCGAGTTGCGAAACGAGCGCAACGAGCGCGCTATGAATGCCCGGGCAGACGAGCACGGTATCGTCTGCGCAATGGGGCAGACGCTCCTTCAGCCAGGTGCGGCCCGCCGCGCGATCGTCGGGCGTGCCGCCGAAATCCTGATAGCGCAGCAGGCGGTACGGATCGGCGTGCGCGAAAAGACTCGCAGCCGACTCGCGCAGACGCGCCGCAAGTTCGGGCGGCTCGGGCGGCATGTTCATCGACATCTCGACACTGCTGCCGCCCGCGAGCGGCAACGTCTGCGTCCGGCCGCGCACGAAGGTGCCGCTGCCGGCGCGCGCATCGAGCAGGCCGCGCTTGCGCGCTTCGGCATAGGCGCGCGCGACGGTCGTGTAGTTCAGTTGCAGCGCGGCCGCCAGATCGCGCAGACCCGGCAGACGGTCACGCGGACGCAGACGCCCGCTCGCGAGATCTTCTTCAATCAGATCCGGAATCACCAGATAAGCCGGTTTGCGGCTTTCGGTTACTCGCTTGAGCCAGTGATGCGTGAGACTGTCCATGCTAAACATTCCTTAATGGGTCGATCAAAAGTAGCACGTGGTTCGCAATAAAAATAAATCATTTCTCATTCGGTCTGAAAGTTGATCGCATTGATTGGATGAATGCACGTTTTCGGGGTTTTCCGCACCATGCGCACGCACGAACATATCTTGCGCTGCGCTGAGACGGTGCGCAGTCGGCTTCGCGATTCGGCGCAAAGCCGCGTCAAACAGGGCATTCAAAGATTTTTTTCGGGTCGCTCGAACAATTGCCGTTTGAATGATCGGAAGTTGATCGCATGTTTCGGGCCGGATGGTGGCATATCCGTTGCGTTATTGAATTTGCCAGCCGGCCATTTTCCGGTGGCCAAATACGATCAATTACGCGACTTATTGGAGAGTGATATGCCCGCAGTCAATAAACCTCTGCATCAGAAAGGCGATTTTCTGGTCGATTACGAAGAGAAGGTTTTCCCCGACGTCAAAGCCGAACCTGGCGAAAAGGCGCTGGTGACGTTTCACACTGTCGCGTTCGAAGGCTCGATCGGTTTCGTCAATCTGTTGCAGGCCACGCGTCTGCAACGCAAGGGCTTCGATACGTCCGTGTTGCTGTACGGGCCGGGCGTCACGCTCGGTCTGCAACGCGGCTTTCCGACGCTCGGCGACGAAGCTTTTCCGGGTCATCTGAACTTCAACAAGCAACTGACGAAGTTCATGGAAGAGGGCGGCAAAGTGTACGCCTGCCGCTTCGCATTGCAGGCGCTGTACGGTCATGGCGAAGCGTCGCTGATCGAAGGCATCCGTCCAATCAATCCGCTCGACGTGCTCGATATCCAGCTTCTCCATCGCAAGGAGAACGCGCTGGTCATCCACACGTGGACCGTTTGAGCGCGGGCCGGATGCCGATCATGTCCGACCAGCGAATCATCCGAGCGGCCGCGGTGCAGATTGCACCGGAGTTCGATCGTCCCGGCGGCACGCTCGACAAGGTGTGCGCGGCGATCGACGAAGCCGCGGCCAAAGGTGTACAGCTGATCGTCTTCCCCGAGACGTTCGTGCCGTACTACCCGTACTTTTCGTTCGTGCGTCCGCCCGTCGCGTCGGGCGCCGATCACATGCGGCTGTATGAACAGGCCGTCGTCGTGCCGGGGCCCGTGACGCAGGCGGTAGCCGAACGCGCGCGCCGTCACGCGATGGTGGTGGTGCTCGGCGTGAACGAGCGCGATCACGGCAGCCTGTACAACACGCAGCTCGTGTTCGACGTCGACGGTCGCCTCGTGCTCAAACGCCGCAAGATCACGCCGACTTTCCACGAGCGGATGATCTGGGGCCAAGGGGACGCGGCGGGACTGAAGGTTGCGCATACGGGCATCGCGCGCGTCGGCGCGCTCGCCTGCTGGGAGCACTACAACCCGCTCGCGCGCTATGCGTTGATGACGCAGCACGAAGAGATTCATTGCAGCCAGTTCCCAGGCTCGCTCGTCGGGCCGATCTTCGCCGAGCAGATCGAAGTCACGATCCGTCATCACGCGCTCGAATCGGGCTGCTTCGTCGTCAACTCGACAGGCTGGCTGAGCGAAGCGCAAATCGATTCGGTGACGAGCGATCCGAAACTGCAAAAGGCACTGCGCGGCGGCTGCCATACCGCGATCGTGTCGCCGGAAGGACAGCATCTCGCTGAGCCTTTACGCGAAGGCGAAGGGATGGTGGTCGCCGATCTCGACATGTCGCTGATTACGAAGCGCAAACGGATGATGGACTCGGTCGGCCATTACGCGCGGCCCGAGTTGTTGAGCCTTGCGATCAACGATCGTCCCGCGAGCCCGGTCGCGCCGATGAACACGGCGTTCGAGCGATTCAGCGCCGATGCCGCTTTCGATACCACGGGTGGAGGTCAGGATGAATGCCAGCGCGAATCTGCCGGCCATGAGCCGGCAGTCAACTGAAGTGGGAACCGAACGGCACAGGCAGATGATGCAACTGCGCACCGAGTTGCAGTCCGCGGGCCTGCGTCTGGTCGATCCGAATGCGGGCGTCGCGAGCCGGCGCGGCGGCGCGGGACCTTCGGATCACAAGGCGGTCACCGTCGACGGCGTGACGATCATGGTGCCGGTGCATACGAGTTCGGCGTGGAACTCGCCATTCGTCGCCAGTGCGCCGGATGAAGCGGGCGCGAGCGCGCTGATGCGCGGCACGATACCGATCGCGGACATCAGCTTTCCGAAGGCGCCGCGCTTCACGCGTTTGCAAACGCTGGACGGCGTGCCGTATTCGCACATCGCCACGCTGCACGGCACCGATGTGCTCGCGACGACCGTGCTGCAAACGTGCATCCGTTATGAAAGCCGCCGCAAGACATGCAAGTTTTGCGCAATCGGCCAGTCGCTTGCGGCGGGCCGCACGATTGCGCGCAAGACGCCTGAACAACTCGCCGAAGTCGCGCGCGCGGCCGTGCTGCTCGACGGCGTCAAGCATATGGTGCTGACGACGGGCACGCCGCCGACGAGCGATCGCGGCGCGCGGATCCTGTGCGAAAGCGCGTTCGCGATCAAGGCCGCTGTCGATTTGCCGATCCAGGCGCAATGCGAGCCGCCCGACGACGACAGCTGGTTCGAACGGATGAAAGCGAGCGGCATCGATACGCTTGGCATGCATCTGGAAGTAGTGACACCTGCCGTGCGCGAACGCGTGATGCCCGGCAAGGCGAGCGTGCCCGTGTCGCGCTATATGGAGGCCTTCAAGGCGGCCGTCGCGGTGTTCGGCAGAGGGCAGGTAAGCACGTACATTCTCGCGGGACTTGGCGACACCGCCGACGCGATCCTGTCGATCTCGCGCGAACTGATTGCGCTCGGCGTCTACCCGTTCGTCGTGCCGTTCGTGCCGATCAGCGGCACGCCGCTCGAAGATCATCCGGCGCCGACGCCGGAGTTCATGAAATCGGTTCTCGCTCCGCTCGGTGCGATGCTGCGCGAAGCGCGGATGCGTTCCGCCGACATCAAGGCGGGCTGCGGCAAATGCGGCGCATGTTCGTCGCTGGCATCGTACGAGGAGTAGCCATGTTCTGCGAATCCGTCGATGAACTGGACGCATTGCCGCTTGCATTCACGCCGGCGGAATACCGCGTGAAATGGGCGACGCTACCGTGGGAAAGCAAAGAAGCCTATGCGCTGCGACGCGCGGTGTTTTGCGTCGAGCAGGGCATCTTTGCCGGCGACGACCGCGATGAAATCGACGCTCACGCGAAGCTGCTGGTTGCCTTGAGTTGCATCGCGGGCGTGCCGGAACAGGTCGTCGGCACCGTACGGATTCACGAGACCGAGCCGCATGTGTGGCTGGGCTCGCGGCTCGCAGTGCATGCGGCGTTCCGCTCGCACGGCAAGCTCGGCTCGACGCTGATCCGGCTCGCCGTGAGCAGCGCGCACGCGCTCGGTTGCGAAACTTTTCTTGCGCATGTGCAAAGCCAGAATGTGCCGTTGTTCCGGCGTCTGCACTGGCAATCGGTTAGCGAAGAGATGCTTTTCGGCCGTGCGCATCATCTGATGGAAGCGGACCTTGCGCACTATCCGCCTTGCTTTACGCCGGAGAACGGGCTCGTCACGTCGTCGCGGGGACGCTCATGAGCATCGCTTCGCTCGTTCTACGGCTAAGGGAAAGCCGCGGCTTCCGGCATAAGACCGATATTGCGGGAGTCGTCGCGTCGTTGGCGCAGCGCCTGCCGCACGGCGTGCGCGATCTCGCGCAGGCGGTCGCGGTCGGCGACGACTGCGCGGCGATCCGCGACGGCGACGGCTACCTGCTCTTTGCGATCGAAGGGCTGGTGAGCGATTTCGTCAAAGCCATGCCGTGGTTCGCGGGCTACAGCAGCGTGATGGTCAACATCAGCGATGTGTATGCGATGGGCGGCCGGCCGCTTGCCGTCGTCGATGCGTTGTGGAGCGACGGTCTCGGCGCGGCCGAAGAAGTGCTGGCCGGCATCGCGGCGGCGTCGGTTGCGTACGGCGTGCCGGTGGTTGGCGGGCATAGCAATACGCGCAGCGCGCAGCCGCAACTCGCGGTGTCGATTGTGGGCCGTGCGCGCGCGTTGCTGTCGAGCTTCAATGCGCGCGCAGGCGATCGCCTGGTGATGGCCGTCGATCTGCGTGGCCGCTTCGAAGACCCGTATCCGTTCTGGAATGCATCGGTCGGCGCGCCGGCGCAGCGCTTGCGCGGCGATCTCGAACTGCTGCCCACACTCGCGGAATGCGGCCTGTGCGATGCCGCGAAGGACATCAGCATGGCCGGCGTGCTGGGCACATCGTTGATGCTGCTCGAATGTTCGGCGACGGGCGCGCGAATCGATCTGGACGCGATTCCACGACCGCAGGGCGTCGACTTCGAGCGTTGGCTCAGCGCGTTTCCGAGCTTCGGGTTCGTGCTGTCGGTGCGCGCGGAACGCGTTGACGAAGTGCTTGCGCGCTTCGATGCACGCGATCTGGCGTGCGCGGTGATCGGCGAAGTCGATACGTCGCGCGAAGTGGTGCTTACTCAGCACGGCGACGCGGCGCTGCTCTGGAATTTCGGCGATGGGCCGTTCATCGGCGCGCCTTCGGGAGCGCGCGCATGAAGACACGTCCCCTTCGAATCGCGCTCTTCACGCACTCGGTGAACCCGCGCGGCGGCGTCGTGCACACGCTCGAACTCGCGCGCGCATTGCATGACGCAGGACATCGCGTGACGATCTTCGCGCCGTCGGCCGGCGGAGCCGCGATGTTCCGGGCGTCGCCGTGCCGGATCGTGCTCGCTCGCGTCGCGGCGAACGCGAGCGACGCAGTATCGATGGTGCAGGCGCGTATCGACGCGTTAAAGGCCGCATTGCTGACCAACGATCCGGCGAGCTTCGACGTTCTCCACGCGCAGGACAGCATCAGCGGCAACGCACTCGCCGAGCTTCGGCATGAAGGCGCGATACGCGGGTTCGTGCGAACGGTCCACCATCTCGATGACTTTACCGTGCCGCGCCTCGCCGAATGGCAGCGGCGCGCGTATGCAGATGCCGATGCCGTTTATTGCGTCAGCGATGCGTGGACGTGCCGGATGCTGCGCGACTTCGGCGTGAACGCGGTGACCGTGACGAACGGCGTCGATTTAAAGCGCTTCACGGCGACACGTGACAATTCCGAGGACACGGCGCTGCTCGCAAGGTTCGGCATTGTCGGCGCGCCCGTCGTGCTGGCGGTCGGCGGCATCGAGGAACGCAAGAACACACTGCAACTGCTCGAAGCGTTCGCGTCGCTCAGGCAGACGCATGCCGATGCGCAACTCGTCGTGGCGGGCGGTGCGAGTCTCCTGAATCACGACGCCTATAGCAGGCAGTTTTTCGAGCGCGCTGCGGCGCTGGATCTTGCGATTGGCGCGGGCTGTCCGATCGTCGTCACCGGCCCGCTCGACGACGACGTCATGCCCGCGCTCTTGCGCCGCGCCGATGTCGTATCGATGGTTTCGTTGCGCGAGGGATTCGGGCTGGTCGTGCTGGAAGCGCTGGCGTCGGGCACGCCGGTTGTTGTTTCGCAGATTGCACCGTTCATCGAGTACCTCGATGAACGCGTCTGCTGCTGGGCGCAGCCTCACGACGCGCACAGCATCGCTAGCGCGCTGCGCCGTTCGCTCGATGCGTGCGGGGGCATCGATTTCTCCCACGCGGTACCTGAGTTGTTGCAGCGCTTCAGTTGGACCGCGAGCGCCCGCCGTCACATCGCGTTATACAGGCGGCAACTGCAACTCACTCCCGCCTGAACCAATCACTTATCGAGGATATGTCATGCCAGTCATGCACTTCAGGGTCCAGTGGCCCGATGGCACCGAGGCCAACTGCTATTCACCGTCGACGGTAGTCGGCGAGTTCTTTGCCGCGGGCGAGAGCTACGCGTTAAGCGAGTTTGTCGAACGCTCGCGCGAGGCTTTGCATATCGGCTCCGAGCGCGTGCGCGAGAAGTACGGCTTCGCCTGTTCCGCCGCAATGGATCAGCTCGCGCAGATCGAGCAGCAGGCCGAGGGCTTTTCGTCGGACCCGCTGGCGGTCGTGAAGGTCGTCGAACTTTTGTGAAACCTGAATGCGGCGTGCCCTTTGACGAAGCGATGGCAGTGGGCGCCCGAACATTCATACGCAAGGCAGGAAAGAACCATGTCGAACACAACCGTTAGCCCTCAAGCGGCACATGCGAATCGTCACTACACGGTCATCGTCGCCGGTGGCGGCCAGGCTGGCTTGTCCATCAGCTACTACCTGAAAGAGGCGGGCATCGATCATCTCGTCATCGAGAAGCATGCGGTCACGCACACCTGGCGTTCGCAACGCTGGGACGCATTCTGTCTCGTCACGCCGAACTGGCAATGTGCGCTGCCCGGTTACCCGTATCGTGGCGACGACCCGCATGGCTTCATGAAGAAGGATCAGATCATCGCGTATCTGGATGGCTTCACTGCGATGGTCGACGCGCCAGTGCTCGAGCACACCGAGGTCAAACGCGTGAAGCGTGCCGATGGACGCTACAACGTGTCGACATCGAATGGGGAGTTCACGGCGGATCACGTCGTCGTGGCCTCGGGCGGTTATCACACACCGATCGTGCCGCGCATGGCCGAGCGTTTGCCGGCCGGGATCGTACAGATACAGTCTTCGCAATATCGCAATCCTGAGGTCTTGCCGGACGGTGCGGTGCTCGTCGTCGGCTCGGGGCAGTCGGGTGCGCAGATCGCCGAAGATCTGCATCTGGCCGGGCGCAAGGTGTACCTCGCGGTCGGCGAGGCGCCGCGCTGTGCGCGCTTCTATCGCGGACGCGACGTGGTCGACTGGCTCGCCGACATGCACTACTACGACATGCCCGTCGAGCAGCATCCGTTGCGCGAAGGCGTGCGCGACAACACGAACCATTACGTGACAGGCCGCGACGGCGGACGCGATATCGATCTGCGGCGTTTCGCGCTCGAAGGCATGGAACTGTATGGTCGGCTCGAGGATCTGCGAGACGGCAGCCTGCAGTTCGCGCCGAACCTGATCGAGAACCTGGATAGCGCGGACGATACCTACAACCGTATCAACGCGAGCATCGATGCGTTCATCGACAAGCAGGGCGTCGACGCGCCGCGTGAAGCGGCCTATGAGCCGGTATGGCGGCCGGACGGCGAGCGCTCGTCGCTCGATCTGGCGGCGAGCGGCATCACGTCGATCATCTGGTGCATCGGCTTCACGCCGGACTTCAACTGGATCGATGCGCCCGTGTTCAATGGACGCGGCTATCCGGCGCACACGCGGGGCATCACGCCGCAAGCGGGGCTGTATTTCATCGGCTTGCCGTGGCTGCATACGTGGGGTTCGGGGCGTTTCTCGGGCGTCGCGCGTGACGCGGCTTATGTCGTTGACGCGATTCGCGCGTCGCTCGATGTGTCCGTGCCGGCAACCGATAGTCTCGCGGCCTGACCGATCGAAGCTTATGCAGAACACGACTGGACGCTATCGCGCCGGCATGCCGCAATTGAGCTTCACCGGCCTGTCGGAGAACTGGCTGCTGAAGGAATGCGGACATCGCCATTGGGAGGCGCTGGCCGCACACACGGGGCGAGCCACGCCGGATTTCAGCGACGACAACGGCGGCCGATCATATGCCGCCTTCACCGCGATCCGCCTGCGGGCGCACGGTTTCGATGTTGTGCGCGAGAATGACGACTTCGAGATTCACACCGCGTTATGCAGGATCGGTCCAGTCCGACACTTCAGCACACACCGCATCGTGCGTGGTGGTGCGTCGATCGCGGAGATGTCGATGTCGTCGACGTTCGTCACGCGCGGAGAAGCGCGCAACAATCGCTCGGTCGCACGCGCAACGCTTGCCGCGCTGGCGGGTGCGGTCAGTCCGACGCCCGACGAAGCGCTTGCCATGACGCAAACGGGCAAGCGCCTGAGGGCAGGAGACTGGGCATCATGCGAAGGTCTTGCGCCTGCCGCGCACGAGGCCGCAGGGTTTCTTCCATGCCCGAACAACGACTTCAACGGCGCGGACTTTCTCTACTTCGCGAGCTTCCAGTCGTTCGTTGATCGCGCCGAATGGCAACGGCACCGGTTTGCGGAGCCACCCGTGATCGCGAGCCGGTCGCTGCACTTCTATGGCAATGTCAATGTCGGCGACGCATTGAGCGTGCGGGTCATTGGCGAGCGCGAAAACGGGCAGGGCATCACGCATTGGAGTGAAGTGCGACGCGGCAGCGACAACCTGAAGATCGCCGACGTCGTCACGGAAAAACACTGGAGACAGCGATGAGATCCGCCGTCAGACGCGAGGCGTCGATGCGAGTGCGGTCCCGGCGACGCGCCGTTCCGCTGAAGACGCTTTATACCGCCTCCGATCTAGCCAACGTCGCGCATCTGAACAGCATGCCTGGCACCGCGCCGTTCGTGCGCGGTCCGTACGCGTCGATGTACACGGCGAAGCCGTGGACGATTCGACAATACGCAGGCTATGCAGAAGCCGCCGATTCGAACCTCGCGTTTCGCACTGCGCTCGAGGAAGGGGCGCAGGGTTTGTCTGTTGCGTTCGATCTGCCGACCCAGCGCGGCTACGATTCGGACGATCCGCGCGCGAGCGCCGATGTCGGGTTGGCCGGGGTCGCGATCGATACAGTCGAAGATATGACGCGTCTTTTCGCGGGCATTCTACTCGACCGAGTGTCGGTATCGATGACGATGAACGGCGCGGTGCTGCCGGTGCTGGCTGCCTTCATCGTTGCGGCCGACGAGCGCGGCGTGGACGCGGCGCAACTGACCGGCACGATTCAGAACGACATTCTCAAAGAGTTCATCGTGCGCAACACCTGCATCTTCGCGCCTGAACCATCGTTGCGAATCGCAGCCGACGTGGTCGACTATCTTGCGCAGCATGCTCCGCGCTTCAACGCGCTATCGGTGTCCGGCTATCACTTTCAGGAGGCCGGCGCCGATCCTGTGCTCGAACTGGCGCTGACGATGGCCAATGCGCGCACTTACGTCGAAACGCTTGTCGAGCGCGCAATGAGTGCCGACGACGCCTGTGAGCGCATGAGCTTCTTCTTCGGCGTCGGCACGGATTTCTATGTGGAGGTGGCGAAGCTGCGCGCGGCGCGTCTCGTCTGGTCGGAACTGGCAACACAGTGCGGTGCGACTTCCGATAAAGCGCGCGCTCTCCGGATGCATTGCCAGACGTCCGGCTGGTCGCTGACCGCGCAGAAGCCGTCGAACAACATCGTGCGCACCACCGTCGAAGCGCTGGCGGCCGTATTCGGCGGCACGCAGTCGCTGCATACGAACGCTTATGACGAAGCGCTGGCGTTGCCGTCGGCATCGTCGTCGCGCCTCGCTCGCGACACGCAACTCATGCTTCAGCACGAAATGGGACTGTGCGACGTCGTCGATCCGTGGGCCGGTTCGTACATGATGGAAGCGTTGACGGCCGACATCGCAGCGCGCGTCCGTTCGCTGATCGGCGAGATCGACGCGCGCGGCGGCGTCGTGCAATCGATCCGCTCGGGATGGATTCGCGAACGCATTCACGAATCGGCTGTGACGCTGCAGGCGGAAATCGATAGCGGGCAACGAATCGTGGTAGGCGTCAACGCGTTCGCTCATGGCGATGCGGACGAAGCGCCCGCATGTTTCGAGCTGGACGGAAAACAGGTGCGTGGCCACCAGGTGCGTCGAATCGCAGAGGTCAAACTGCGGCGCAATGCGGAGCTTGTGGCGCGTGCGTTGGGCGCGCTTGAAACGGCCGCGCGCGAGGGCACAGGCAACCTGCTCGCGTTGACGATCCGCTGCATGCGTGCGCGCGCGACAGTCGGTGAATGCACGCGCGCGCTCGAAGCCGTGTGGCCACGTCATGCGATCAGTTTGCGCGCGAGCGCCGGCATCTATGAGGAAGCGCTTTCATCGGATGCAATGTGGAAGGCTGCCTGCGACCAGGTCGACAGGTTGACATCGACGCTGGGACGCAAGCCCCGCGTGATGATCACGAAGCTCGGGCAGGACGGCCACGATCGCGGCGCGCAAGCGGTGGCTGCCGCGTTGATCGATGCGGGCTTCGACGTCGTGTCCAACGAACTCTTCATCGCGCCCGCGGAAGTTGCGGAGCGCGCGCTGGCGAACGACGTCGACATGATTGGCGTGTCGTCGCTCGCGGGCGCACATGTCGAGTTGACGTCGCAATTGATGCATGAACTGCGCGTGCGTCGTGCCTCGATACCCGTTGTGCTGGGCGGGAACGTTCAGGCGGAAAGCACGAGTGTGCTGAAAGCGCTGGGCGTCGCCGATTTTTTTCTGCCTGGCACACGTATGCACGAAATTGTGCTGCGCATGGCGCGGCTCGTGGAGGGCGTCGCAGACCGACAAGCGGGCGAAATGGGCGAGCGAACGGTGGCGTGAGCAGCTGACGGAGGCACGCGAAGCGCGAGGCCGCACCGCCCGTCGGCCGAGGTGTCAGGCGCGTTCATCGCCGCCGCGATGGTTGCCGCGACGGCTGTGACTAATAAAGCATAAGTTGGAAAGAAAAATCCGCTTATGCTTTATTTGTCAACTCCCGCACACACCTGAACCCCGCATAGACATACTGATAGTGCGGTTGAAACCAGTTTCGGAAAGCCGGCCGCAACATGCATTGCGCGGTGCGCGCCGAACCGCCTTTGAGCACGTAATGTTGTCCGTCGAAGAAGTTGGCGGAATAGCCGGGATAAAACGGAAACGCCTCGAAGCCTGGGAGTGCGTCGAATACCGTCGAGGTCCATTCCCAGCCATTGCCGAACTGACTTTCGACGCCGAACGCGCTGACGTTATCCGGATGCGCGTCGACCGGCTGCGGGTCCCAACTGCGGAAATCGAAATTTCCCGACGCGGCATGCGGCGCGCCGTGGGCCGCGCGTTGCCATTGCGCTTCGGTGGGAAGCGTCTTGCCGGCCCAGCGCGCGTAGGCGCTGGCTTCGGCGTGACTGACGTACACGGGCCAATCGAGCGGCAGGTGCACTTCGTCGAACATCGTGCGCAACATCCATGCGCCGTCCTCGCGGTTTTCTTCGCGCTGCGACCAGCAGGCGGGATGTTCGATCCGCTCGGCTTCCTTCCATGCCCAATCTTTTTCCGACCACCACTTCGGCTCCCGATAGCCGCCCGCCTCGATGAACTGGCAAAACGCGCCGTTCGTCACCATATGGCGGTCGATTTCGAAGGCGGGCACATCGACGAGCAACTCGCCGAACTCGTTGTCCCAGCCGAAGCGGCCACTTTCGCGCGCCATGCCGAGCACCGTCGATCCGGCCGGCACGCTGACCATCGACTCGGCAATCGCGCCGCGTCCGACGCGCGTTGGCATCACATCGCGTGAGCCCGTGACCTTTTGTGCAAGCGGCAACTGATGCAGCATGTACGCGAGCGTTTCGGCATGCATCAGCCGATGCTCGATCGCGACATTCAGCAACTGCTCGGCCGCGCCGGCCTGCGCGCCATCGTGGCCGAGGCGAGCCGAATCGCCCAATGCGGCGAGCTCCCGGTCGATCTGCTCACGAGCGTGCAACCCATAGCCGCGTACGACTTCGAGCGACGGCCAATCGCCAGGCTGGTCGGCGGGGAACCCGCCGTCGACGGGATCGATGCCGAACGCAAAGAGCTGGTCGAGGTGCGGATCGAAGGCGGGCAGGTCGCACAGACGCTGATCGAGCAGATTACGGTCGAAAGCTTCCAGATGGCCGATGTAAAACACGATCCGGTGGCGCTCGCGGATCGGCCGTTCATACAGAAATTCGGGTTTGACGATGGCGAACAGTGCGTCAGTGACGTGACGCGCGTCGATCAGACGCTGAACGAGCGGGTGATGCGGGGCGGGGTCGCGATTCATTTCGCCGGGTCTCCTTGCGGGGGACGGACTCAAGACTGTACCCGCTCGCAGGAGCCATGCCAAGGCGAATGCGCGCTAAAAGGCGATGGGCGGGGACGTGGCGGCGCGGGCCAGGTCCAGCGCGTCTGGCTTAAACTTGCCGCAGGCCTTCGAGATCGACGATGCGGATGTGCTTGCCTTGCGTGTCGATCAGGCCGCGCTTTTGAAATCTTGACAGGGTGCGGCTGACGGTTTCGAGCGTCATACCGAGGTAACTGCCCATATCTTCGCGCGTCATGCGCAGATTGAATTCCGCAGATGAATAGCCGCGTTGCGCGTTGCGCTCCGACACGTCGAGCAGGAATGCCGCGACGCGTTCGTCTGCCGACAACGAGCCGAGCACCATCATTTGCGCAGCCTCGCGGACGATCTGTTCGCCCATCAGTTTGTGCAGACGTTCCTGCATCGAGCTGATTTCGCGGCACAACGTTTTGAGCGCGGTGTAGGGGACGATGCAAACGGTGCTGTCCTCGAGCGCCAGGGCGCTGCATGCGTGCACGTCTTCACTGATGCCGTCGAGGCCGAGCGCTTCGCCGGCGAGGCGCAGGCCGGTAACGTGTTCCCGGCCGTCACGGTGCGCCATGACGGTCTTCATCGAACCGGAACGCACGGCGTAAAGGTTGTCGAACCGGTCGCCGCTGCGGTACAGCGCTTCGCCGCGCTGCACGGAGCGTGCAGTGCAGATCAACGCTTCGAGTTTCGGCAGTTCGTCGGACGACAAGCCTTGCGGCATGCAGAGCTGACGCATCGAACAACTCGAACAACGCGCGGCGCTTCTCCCGCTAGCCCGCAGCGGCGAAGCACGGCGGCCGCTACGCGCGGATGAAGTAACAGCGGAACTGGCGGTAACAGCGGTAGGAGTAAGCATGTTCTGCAGCCATTTGTCGAGGTAATGACTGATTGTCCCACCGCGTACGGCCCACGTTTAGCGGCAAAATGACGCGTTCGCGCAGCGAGGCTGCTTGAGCGACGTCACGCTCGCGCTTCCGCTTGTAAATTCCGCTTGTAGTTTCCGCTTGTAGTTTCCGCTTGTGGTTTCCACTTGTGGTTATGTACTGCTATGCATCGGGATGAGCGCCGGCTTCGCTGCTTTTGCCCGCGGCGGAGGGGATCAATAGCACAGGCAAGCTGGCGTGGCGCACGCAGCGTTCGGCGACGCTGCCGAGGATCAGGCGCTGAAACCCGCGCCGGCCGTGTGTGCCCATGACCAGCAGATCGGCGTTGAAAGCGGCGGCGGCCTTCAGCACCACCGACGAGACGTCGTCGAGCGACGATGCTTCGCCCACTTCAAGTTCCCCTTTGACGCCCTGGTCGCGCATGGCCTGCGCGAATTCCGTGCCGAGTTCCTTGCCTTCCTCGACCAGGCGGTTGCGAAGAATCGAAGGATCGTAGCCGGGTGCTTCGAAATACATGGGCGTATTTTCGACGACATAGAACGGTCGCAGAACAGCGCCTGTGGATTTGGCGAGCGCCAATGCCGCCTCGAACGCGCGGCGCGAGGTGTTGCTGCCGTCGACCGCTACGAGGATACGTGTGTACATATCAATTCCGTGTCTGAAAGGATTCGGGGGTCGCGGGCAATCCGCATGACCGCGTCCATTGACGATTTATTACCGATGCGAGGTTAAATGATCGCTGAAAAAGACGCACTCGGGTCAGGATGTAAATCAAACACTTGTCAAATTGTGTTGCCTGGATGGATTGCGCGACAAGCGGCGTGCAGTAAGCATTTCCGGCCTGCGCATCGGCTTGGCGCACCTCCATGAACTCATGGATAGGCTCCGGTTTGCCTTACAATCAAAGCCTACTCAGACAAGCTGGCTCAGCATCGCTGATGAACGAGCGCAAAACGACAGGCCTGCCCGACAAGATTTACGGCGACATCCTGAATCGCATTCTCGAAGGCGAGTACAAGGAAGGCGACCGGCTGCCTACCGAGCATGCGCTGGCCGAGCGCTTCGAAACTTCGCGGCCGACCATACGCGAGGCGCTGGCGCGGTTGCGGGCGGACGGCATCATCATGACCCGGCACGGTTCCGGCACCACGGTCGCGCGGCGGCCCGATCCGGACGTGCGTCGCTTCGCACCGCTCGAAACGCTGTCCGACATCCGCCGCTGCTATGAATTTCGTATCGTGACCGAAGCAGGCGCCGCCGAACAGGCCGCGCTCAAGGCCGATGCCGACGACCTTGCCTCGATCCAGCGCGCGTGGGACGAACTGGAACGCGTGATCGAAAGCCAGGGTATCGGTGCAAAAGACGATTTCATGTTCCACCTGGCGGTGGCGCGCGCATCGAAGAATCCGTTTTTTATCACAGTCATGTCGTTCATCGAAGAACAGATCGTGTTCAGCATGAATCTGTCGCGCAATCTGTCGCTCGTGAAGACGGTCGAGCGGCAGCGGCTCGTGCAGGCAGAGCATCTGGCGGTGCTCGAGGCGATTCGTCGCAAGGACGGTCCGGCCGCCGGCCAGGCGATGCGTGCGCACCTGGAAAACGCGCTCGACCGGATGTTCGGTTCCTGAAGTTCTCCACGAGCCGAAACCGGGCCGCCGTCTCCGCGGTCCGGTTTCGACCCGGCTGCGTGTGGCTACGCCGCCACGGCCATCGGCCCGAACAGGGCAGTGCGGGTTTTCGGGCTGACCGCGATATCCAGCGCCACCGCGCGTTCCACGCCGATCTGCAACGGCGAGCCGAGCCGGCTGATCTCGATGCCGGTCTTGCGCAGCAACCGTTCGATCGGCGTAGTGGTGACCGTGACATAGCGCGTGATGCCCATGCGGTCGGCGAACGTGACGAGCTCGTGAATCGCCTGCATCGTCAGGTCGGCGAAACCGAACGACTGTTCCTCACCGCTGGTTTCGATCGCGAACCGGCTCAACTCCCAGATGTGCCGCCCGACTGGCGCGGCCGCGCCGTGCAGCAGTTGCGGGAAGGTGTCCTTCAGCATGTTCGGTCCCTCGGTCGGCATCAGGCGCCAACAGCCGCGCACATGATGGTCGTCGCCCTGAATCAGCATGTAGTGCGGCCCGAGCGCGTCGTAGCCGTCGATTTCCATTCCCGCGATCGTCGGGATGTCCCACCCGAGCCGCCCGTGAAAAACCCGAGCCCGTAGGCGGTACATCTCGTTGATGTCCGCGTTGTCAAATTCCTGCCGCATTCCAATCCGGATCGCTGTTTGCATGACGTTCTCCTGAACGTGTTGGGGTACCCAATACGCAAGAAAACTTATGCATTTTGAATCGTTCTGCCACCTACCTACCTGGATAGGTGTGCATGCTTATCGGGTAAAGCAAAATCGGGATAAGCATCAGTAATCAACCGACGAGACACGACATGGAACTTCTGGAAAATCACTGGCAACCGCAAACCGGCATCCAAGCCCGCATGGCTGAACCGTCGTCGGCAGTGGATCGCGTTCTGATCATCGCCTACCGCAAGAAGAAAAAAGAAAGCCAGCGCCGCTTCTGGGCCCGCTTCGGCGTGACGCAGTCGCGCGGCAGCCGGTTTGAGTCGGGCGCTGAGATCCCGGCGCCGGTGGCAATCCTGCTGGGCCTTTACTTCACCAAGACCGTTTCCGACGCCGATCTCGGCCGGGCCGAGCGAGTGCTGTACAGCCGCGACGCCGCTGCCTTGTTCAACCCGGGTCAATAAGGCCGAGTTGCGCGGCGATGACGGCTGCCGCGCGCCGCGAATTCACGCCGAATTTCGTCCTGATATTCTTCATGTGGAAGTTCACCACGGCTTCCGAACAGTTCAGGATATGGGAGATTTCCCAGGTGGATTTGCCGCGCGCGGTCCATTTCAGACATTCTCGTTCGCGCGGCGTGAGCTTGGGCAATAAAGTCTGGGTGTGCGTATTCAGGTGGCGCTGACTGGTGTCGATCACCAGATCGCGCAATAACACGAGATTCGGCAGTGCTACGTCGACGTGGCGCCAGAATGCGTCGGACGGATTGCTGTCGTTGACGAAACACATCATGCCGGCCTCCTGGTTTGGCCCGTGGATCGGCAACGTCACCCCTGCGCGCAAGCCGTGCGAGCGGGCTTCCTCGTACATCGATTGCTGCGGGGCGGTCGTGAAAATGTCCGGCGACCAGATCAGCGGTGTCGCGCGCGTCGCGCAATGCGCGACAGTGGGGTCGATGTGCACGAGACCCTGCTGGTCATACGTGCGGCGCCATGTCGGCGCGTAGGTGCTGCGCACGTAGGCGTCTTCGAGGCGAATGGTCGGGCGCGGCAGCATGGCGATCAACAGGCGGTCGAAGCCCCATGTGTCGGCAAGCCCCGCGATGGCACCGAACCATTCCGCTTCGTCCGCGGCGTTCAGTAACGGAGCCATCTGCTCGATAAAATGTAGCGCCAATTGAGTTCTCTCAGATCGCAAACGACACGTTGCGGTTAATTGCCGTGCGGCCTTCCGTCCGGCTGTTTTATCGCCACAATCTATCACCAAAAATTAATTCGCAAATCCTGGCTGGATTCGAAAAGAAACGGCGGTGATACGGCTTGCGCGAAGCGACGTACGAATTACTCTTTATATCGGATTTTTCGGTTTTATTGCTATAGGCACAGCAATAAAACGGGTAATTTTCTGCAGCGCTGCTTCCGCACCGCTTTCGAGTGGCCACATATATATTTTCAATCATGCGAGCAGTCATTGCGCTTACGGGAGTTCGGAAAAAACGACCTTAATCCGCTATTGGCGAGAAAATAATGCTTAATTCCGCCGCACGCTGCATGCGGTTTTAAAGTTGTTTGACAACTACTTGAGCCTGATGCTACCTTGAACGTCGAATCCCGCTCCCGTTTGAGGCGTCATTGCGGTCACGTTCTCGAAGATCGCCGATATGAGGCCGATCCTGCCGCTGCTCAGTTCGACGCCGAGTGAGCATCATGCGAAGATCGGCCGCGCGGCGCAGGCATTGCTCGCGTCGGAGCGTCAGTTCGCGCAATCGTCCGCGGCGTATTGATGACGCATTGACGTGTCACATTGATGACGCACTCGCCGCGCGCAACGAGGCTGGCTTCGGCCCGTCTCCTTCGGTCCGTCTCCACCAACATCCTTCAACTTCAATCAGCCAAAGCACAACCATGAGCGACAACAGCCGACGCTACCCCGATCCCGCCATCCGCAGCTTCGATCCGCGCTTCAAGGCGCTGACCCTAGCGTCGGCGTCGGTCGAATGTCTGCATCAGGGCGCGCGCTGGTCGGAAGGGCCGGTCTGGTTCGGCGACGGCCGCTATCTGCTGTGGAGCGACATTCCCAATGACCGCATCCTGCGCTGGGATGAGCCGAGCGGCGCGGTCATGACGTTTCGTCAGTCGTCGAATAATGCGAACGGCAACACGCGCGATCGCGCGGGGCGCCTCGTCACGTGCGAGCACCTGACGCGCCGCGTGACCCGTACCGAATACGACGGCTCGATGACCGTGCTCGCCGACCGATATCGCGGCAAGCGCTTCAATTCGCCGAATGACGTGATCGTGAAATCGGACGGGTCGATCTGGTTCAGCGACCCGACCTTCGGTATCGACAGCTTCTACGAGGGCGAGCAGCAGGAGTCGGAACTGCCCGCGTGCGTCTATCGCATCGATGGACAAACCGGCGAGGTGACGGTGGTCGCCGATGACGTGCTGGGGCCGAACGGTCTGGCGTTCTCGCCGGACGAGTCGGTGCTGTACGTGGTCGAATCGCGCGGCGAGCCACGCAAGATTCGCGCGTTCGATGTCGATGGTCATGGCGGCACGCTGTCGAACAACCGCGTGCTGATCGATGCCGGGCCGGGCACGCCGGACGGTTTTCGCGTCGATATCCACGGCAATCTGTGGTGCGGCTGGGGCATGGGCAACGATGAACTCGACGGCGTGCGCGTCTTCACGCCGCAAGGCGAGCCGATCGGTCACATTGCCTTGCCGGAGCGCTGCGCGAACGTCTGTTTCGGCGGACGGCATCGGAACCGGCTGTTCATGGCGGCAAGCCATGGGTTGTATTCGCTGTACGTGAACACGCAGGGAATTCAGGGCGGGTGAATGTCGGGTTGAGTTTCAAGTTGCCTAACAAGTGGTGATTCAAGTTTCTATCCGGCCTCGGGTTTGCCCTTGATTTGCCCAGAAAAAATCATTGAAAAATAAAGGCTTTAGCCATAAGTGGCCGGTTTTGTAGTCAAAACCGTATCGCCATAATTTGCTTGACATCGGCAGTTGGGCTTCGCTATGTTGCGGTGATAGAACGACACCGCCAGCACCGCATTCGACCGGCGGACTTCCATACGAAGAAGCGAGGAGACGCAATGACTGTTTCTGGCAGATTGGCGCTCAGGCTGGTGTCCGTATGTTTCGCGGCAAGCGCCGCCTTCGCATCGGCGGCGCACGCGGCCGATCCGGTGACGCTCAACATCGTCGACGTCGCCGGGGATCTTCAGCTCACTCAAAAGGGCTTCGAGGCGTTCAAGGCGAAGTATCCGAACCTGATCGCCAACCTCACGTTCACGAATGCGCCGGCGCCGCAGTTGCCCGGCAAGATCAAGGCGATGCAGGCCGCGGGCCGCTCCGACATCGACCTCGTGCTGACCGGCACCGACGCACTGGCCGCCGGCATCGAACAGAATCTCTGGATGAAGCTGCTGCCCGACAATGCAGCGGCATTCCCGGGCGTGCTCGACAAATACGCGCCCGGGCCGCGCAGGATGCAGGATCTCGCGCAAGGCTTCGGCCTCGAAGTCGCGTATATGCCGGCCGGTCCGCTGATCGAGTACAACCCCGCCAAAGTCAGCGATCCGCCCAGGACGCCCGAGCAATTGCTGCAATGGTGCAAGGCGCATCCGGACAAGCTGATCTACGCACGCCCGGCGAACTCGGGTCCAGGCCGCACGTTCCTGATGGGCTTACCCTATGTGCTCGGCGACAAAGACCCGCAGGACCCGATTCACGGTTGGGACAAGACGTGGGCCTTCCTCAAGCAACTGAACGATTGCATTCCTTACTATCCGGGTGGCACGTCGGCGGTGATGAAGGAGCTCGGCGAGGGCACGCGCGATATGACCGTCACGGTGACGGGATGGGACATCAACCCGCGCGCGCTCGGCATCGTGCCGGCGGAATTTCGCGTGCAGGCATTCGACAACATGACGTGGGTGAACGACGCGCACTACATGGTGATTCCGAAGGGCGTGCCGAAGGAAAAGCTCGACGTGCTCTACAAGCTGATGAATTTCATGCTCGAACCGGCGCAGCAGGCGTTGACCTATGACGACGGCTATTTCTATCCAGGTCCCGCGATCAAGGGCGTGAGCGTCGAACAGGCGCCTGCCCATAGCCAGGATGTGCTGAAGAAGTACGGGCGGCCCGAGTACGCGAAGCTGCTCGCCGAGCGTCCGCATGTATTGCCGCTGAACGCGACCGCGATGGTCGCGGCATTCAGGAAGTGGGACAGCGAGGTCGGCGCGCAGAAGACAAAGTAGCCCGCAAGGTGCTCCGTCAGGAGCGTCGCGATTGCGCGCGTCATTCGTATCAGGAAACCGCCATGAAGCATCACTTTGAGCAGTTGCGGCTCGATTCGGTGAGCCGCAGTTTCACGAATGCGGAAGGCCATGCGATCGCGGCGTTGCAGGGGCTCGATCTGGACATCCGGCGCGGCGAGTTCATTGCGTTGCTGGGACCGTCGGGCTGCGGAAAATCGACGGCGCTCAATTGCATCGCCGGTTTGCAGCCGTTGAGCGGCGGCGGCATCTGGCTCGACGACAAACGTATCGACGTGCTGCCGCCGGAAAAGCGCGGCTTCGGCATGGTGTTCCAGAACTACGCGCTGTTTCCGCATATGACGGTGCTCGATAACGTCGGCTTCGGTTTGAAGATGCGCGGGGTCGGCAAGAGTGAAATCGCACGCCGTGCGCGTGAGGCGCTGCAACTGGTGCAACTGGTCGGCCATGAGCGCAAGCTCCCCGGACAACTCTCCGGCGGTCAGCAGCAGCGTGTGGCGATTGCGCGAGCGATTGTGATCGAACCGCCGCTGATCCTGATGGATGAACCGCTGTCAAATCTCGATACGAAGCTGCGCATCGAAATGCGCGCCGAAATTCGCCGTATCCATAGTCAGCTCGAACGCGCGACCCTCTACGTGACGCACGATCAGGACGAGGCGCTGTCGATGGCTGATCGCATCGTCGTGATGAAAGAGGGTGTGGTGCAGCAGATCGCGACGCCGAAAGAGGTGTATACGCGGCCGCAGAACCTGCATGTTGCGCGCTTCATGGGTTATCGCAATGTGGTCGAATTCACGCTCGAGGGGATGCAAGGCGACAGCGTTGCGGTCAGTGCGAACGGCGTACGTCTGATCGGCATGCCGATGGCCGGTTTCAACAGTAAGCGCGTAAGCGTCGCGTTGCGTCCCGAGGATATGGAATGTGCGGAGCCGGGCGCGGAAAACGCGTTCGACGCCCTGGTGAGCACGGTCGAATACGGCGGCCACGATTCGCTGTTGCGCGTGAAGACTGCATTCGGCGAGTTGTGGGCGCGCGTCGCGGGCGAGTTCGAGCAAGACGAGCGAATCAGCTTGCGCGTGCCGCCGTCACGCACGCTCGTCTATGACGGAGAAGCGCCGTGAACACGGCTACGCTGCCGCCACCGCTTGCGCCGCGCGACACCAAAGCGTGGCTGGTCGCGCCAGCTTTGATCTTTATCGCCGCGTTGTTCATCTATCCATTTGCATATGGTCTGGCGCTGTCGTTCCGGCCGACGAACGGCGGCGGCCTGTGGGCCAACTATCTGGCGTTCTTCACCGATACTTCGATGTGGCCGACCATCATCGTCACCTTGAAGCTTGCGGTGCCCGCGACGCTCGTCAATGTCGGCGTGTCGGTTCCGGTGGCGTTCGCGCTGCGCCGCAATTCGCCCTATCGGAAATTCGTCACGACGCTGCTGGTGATTCCGGTCACGCTCGGCACCGTGCTGATCGCCGACGGCATGCTCACGTACTTCGGCCCGAACGGCTGGTTTCCGCAAGCCTTGCAAGGCCTGCATCTCTACACCAGTGAAGTGCGTCTCACGCATAACTTCTGGGGGGTGCTGATCTCGCTGATCGTGTCAGGCTTTCCGTTCGCGTTTCTGCTCACGCTGTCGTACATAACGGGTATCGATCCGACGCTGGCAAGCGCCGCGGCCACGCTCGGCGCGAGTCCGTGGCAGCAGTTTCTCCGCATCTATCTGCCGCTGCTGGTGCCCGGTCTGACGATGGCCGCGTGCTTGTCTTTCGTGCAGGCGTTTTCGGTGTTTCCATCGGCGGTGCTGCTCGGTGCGCCAGCCGGCCCGACGCGTGTCATGTCGATCGCCGCTGCCGAAGCCGCGTTCGAAAGCTACGACTATTCGCTCGCCTCCGCGATCGCGATGGTGATGGGCTTCGTGCAATTGCTGGTGGTCGCCGCGATGCTCGGCGCGCGCCGTTTTTTCTACCGCGGTCCGGTGACGGGAGGCAAAGGCTGATGGCCACCGATCACCATGCGCCGCATCCTTCGTGGGCCGCGTCCGCATCAAATGGCCAGGATCACGGCCACGACCACGGCGCCCACCGACCCAGCAAGCGCATCAGGCAGCGCGACAGTTTGCCGGGCCGTGCGTGGCGCGTGCTGGTGTGGGGCGCGATGGTGTTCTTCCTCGTCAACGTGGTGTTGCTGATCGCGACGGTCGCGGTCAACTCGGTGGCGACGCGCTGGTTCGGCACCTTGTTGCCGCAAGGCTTCACGCTGCATTGGTATGCGCAGGCGTGGAACGACTTTCAGTTGGCGAGCGTATTGTGGGTCACCGTGGAAGTGGTCGGCGCGGTGGTGCTGCTGTCGGTGTTGCTCGGCGTGCCCGCGGCCTATGCGCTTGCACGCGTGCAGTTTCCCGGCAAACGCTTCGCGATGCTGATCTTCCTGTTGCCGCTGATGGTGCCCCCCGTCACGTATGGCATTCCCCTGGCGACCGTGATGTACAAGGTCGGCCTCGCCGGCACGCTCGGCGGCGTGATCCTCGCGAATCTCGTGCCTGCGTTGCCGTTCGTGATCCTCGTGATGACGCCGTTCATCGAACAGATCGATCCGGATCTGGAAGCGGCGGCGCGCATTTTCGGCGCCAACACTTTCCGCTATTTCCGCTACGTGCTGCTGCCCTTGCTGGTGCCGGGCATGCTGGCGGCCGGCCTGCTCGTGCTGGTGCGGACCATCGGCATGTTCGAGCTGACTTTTTTTACGGCCGGCCCCGCGACGCAAACGCTGGTGGTCGCGTTGTACTACGCTGTATTTTCAACCGGCGTGCGCGCGCCGCAGTCGATCGACGCGATGGCGATGATCTACATGGCGATCACGCTGATCTGGGTGCTGATCGCGCTGCAATTCGTCAGCCCGACGCAGATCGTGTCGCGCGTGAAGGAACAGAAGCGCTGACCTGGGGCCTACGTCCACGCCGTGCGACCGGCGCCGTTCAAAACCGCATCAATAGCCGACGCGATAGACGCGCCCTGTCTGCGCGCCTTCGACGCTGCGCAGATAGGCCAACGCGGCGCGCTGGGCAGTCACGGGTTCGAAGCCGCGGAAGTAGGGCGCGAAAGCGTCGAGCGATTCCGTCAGCACCGTCGGGCTCACCACGTTGATGCGGATGCCGCGCGGCAGTTCGATCGCCGCGCCGCGCACGAAACCTTCCAAAGCCATATTGACGGTGGTTGCATTCGCGCCTTCGCGAATCGGCTCCTCGCCGACGATCCCGCTCGTCAGCGTGAACGAGCCGCCGTCGTTGACGTATGGCTGGGCGGTCAGCACCACGTTGATCTGCCCCATCAGCTTGTCGCGCAGCCCGACCCAGAACTGTTCGATGCTCATGTCCGGCAGCGGGCCGAAATGCAGCTTGCCGGTGGTTGTGACGACGCCATCCACTTTGCCGATCTCGCGAAAGAGCCGCTCGATGCTCGCCGGGTCGGTGCTGTCGACGCGATACTGGCCGCGCGTCGCGCCCACTTCGATTACTTCATGGCGCGCCTTCAGCGCTGCTGCCACGGCCTGGCCGACGGTACCGGTTGCACCTATCACCACGATCTTCTTCATCTGCTGCTCCGTTTGGGGTAAATGTACAGCCGATTGTGTCGGCGTCAGGCGAGCGGAAAAAGCCTCTATCGAGTACAGGTCCTGCAACCTGGGGTTTCTAATCCAGACGCAAAGCGCACACCGTCTTTCAAACGGCGTGCGTTTAAGATTTCCTTGATTAATAAGCCCGGGCGGCTCGATTCAAACGTATGGGTAAACCATGCGCAAAGCGGGAATGAATTATCTCGCCCGAAGTAATTCAATCACGCGCGTAGGCCGCAGATGATTAACGGCGTAATGAGTGCGGCCGGATTCGCCTCGGCTGCCGACCGGGCGCGGGTCGTCGAATTGATGATCCTGCGAATAGGCGGTTTGTGGCTCGACCATGCCTTTGTCGATCACGATGTAGCCCGGTTCGAGCGCCAGCAGCAGATGATTGCCGCCGACGCGGCTGTCGAAGCCGGCCATGCCGTCGGGCGACTCGGGCATGCTGTTGCAGAGGGTCGCATTGCTGCCGATGATCTCGTCGACAGCGATCGGGCTGTGGTTCGCGATGCGTGCCGCCTCGCGATTCTTGCCGTCGGTGTCGACGGTGCTGTCGTGTGTGCGGTCGTTGTGCAATTCCGCCGTGCTCGGGCGAACGGCGCCGGGCAGCTTGGCCGCGTCTGCCTGCTTGCTGATATCGGTGCTGTTCATCATGCTTTCTCCGTTGAAGAGGACATGGTTGAAGTAACAGCAAAACCCGTTCCGTAAAGCATAACGCCTGCTTGCGTTCCGCTTGCGCCGCGATTGAGTGGCGGCTACGCGGAAGGGGTCTTTCACCTGGCGATTGCGTCCGGGATTCTTTTCGTTTTTTTTAATGAACGCGTATTGTCTACAGAGTATGATCTTACTCCGGCGAGCGGCGCGCGGTGAAATCGACGACATTTGCCTGGCTGTTCCAACACGGCGGGCATCGAACGGCTGCGCCCAACTCAAAACACCTTACGGGGCCGTCAGGGCGGGTGACACATGCACTTCGATGCTGCATTCACACATCGCGGCTACTTGCTGAATTGCGCGCCGGCGCGCGCGGGCGATGGCAGTTGGCAACCCTATGTGGTCATCTCCCGTTCGAGCGACGGCGAGCTGGTCGCCAACCGTTTTTTTCCCACCGATCTGCGCTTTCCCGACGAAGCCGCCGCCATCGCGCACGCACGCGACTGGGCGGTGCGCTGGATCGATGCGAGCAGCGTCACCATCTGAATCGCATCGAGCGGCGGCGTACCGCGCGCCAGACCGCCCCGCGGCGCGGCGCGCGAACCGCGGAAAAACGCGGTAATCTCTCGGCATAATCACTCTGAACCGTGCCCAGGCACGGCGCTGTCCTCTTATGCCTAACGTGCCTTCCCAGAACTGGGGTCTCGAACAGATCGTCGCGGACCTGCGCGCGTCGCGCGAAGAGTTGCATCGCACGCGTCATCCGCTCGGCATTCGCGAGCTGCCGTCGCGCGATGCAGTGGTCGACATTGTCGCCGGCCTGCGCGCGGCGCTGTTTCCCACGCACTACGGTGCCCCCGATCTGACCGACGAAACCGTCGATTACTACGTCGGCCATACACTTGAAAGCACCTTGCGATTGCTCGCGGAACAGATTCGCCGGGCACTGCGCTTTCTGCCCGAATTCGGCGAGACGCCCGAGGCGGAATTGAAAGAACGCGCGTTCAATGTCGCGCGCGAATTCGGCACGCAGCTGGCGGGCATTCGCGCGTTGCTGGTCAGCGATATTCAGGCCGCCTTCACCGGCGATCCGGCGGCACAGCACATCACCGAAATTCTGCTGTGTTATCCGGGCGTGTGGGCAATGACGCATCACCGTCTCGCGCACGCGCTGCATCGGCTCGGCGTGCCGCTGCTGGCGCGCTTCATCAACGAGATCGCGCATTCGGCAACCGGCATCGACATTCACCCTGGCGCGACCATCGGGCCGAGCTTTTTTATCGACCACGGCACGGGCGTCGTGATCGGCGAGACCGCGATCATCGGCGAACGTGTGCGCTTGTATCAGGCGGTGACGCTCGGCGCGAAGAGCTTTGCCGCCGATCTCGACGGCATGCTGGTCAAGGGCAACGCGCGCCATCCGATTGTTGAGGACGACGTGGTGATCTACGCCGGCGCGACGATTCTCGGCCGTGTGACGATCGGGCGCGGCTCGGTGATCGGCGGCAATGTGTGGCTCACGCATAGCGTGCCGCCGGGCAGCAGTGTCTCGCAAGGCAAGATTCGCGAGGGCGATCGCGGTGACGAGGTGCGCCGGTGATGGGCGCGTTGCGTCGCTGTTTGCCGGTACCATTGCTTATGTATTGGCAACCGAGATCACCCCCGGATTGCCGACGATCGCCAGAAACTCACGACGTGTCGACGGATCGGTACGGAACGCGCCGAGCATGCGCGAGGTGACCATCGTGACGCCGGCCTTATGCACACCGCGTGTCGACATGCATTGATGCGCGGCTTCCAGAATCACGCCGACGCCCTCCGGTTGCAGCACGTCATTCAATGTGTCGGCGATCTGCACCGTCATCTTTTCCTGAATCTGCAGGCGCTTGGCGAACGCATCGACGAGACGCGCCAGCTTCGAGATGCCGACCACCCGATGCCCCGGCAGATAGGCGACGTGTGCGCGGCCGATGATCGGCACCATGTGATGTTCGCAATAGCTTTCGAAGCGGATATCTTTCAGCACGATCATTTCGTCGTAGCCGTCCACTTCGGAGAAAGTGCGGACGAGGAGCTCGCGCGGATCGGTCAGATAGCCCGCGAAAAACTCCTCATAGGAGCGCACCACGCGCGCCGGTGTATCGATGAGGCCCTCGCGCTGCGGATCGTCGCCGGCCCAACGCAGCAGCACGCGTACGGCTGCTTCGGCTTCCTCGCGGCTAGGGCGTTCCGGCGCGGCTGCGGGTTTGGTTTTCTTTGCCTTGCTGCTGGTCATCCGTCGCTCCTTTGGGATCGCGCGTCGACGCTCGATGGAGCGCGCGGGTTCAATGAGTGCGGCCATTGTTCCATGTTTTGCGCCGGGTCGTGCTGATGTCCCTTTTCGCTGTCGGGGTGCGCGGCTATTTCGGCCACTCGTCCTTATCGTCGTTGAAGAGTTCGGCGACCACGCCGCGCAGCCAGCTCGCGCGCGGATCGTTATGAAACTTGCGATGCCAGTGCTGCCGCAGATCGAAGCGCGGCAGCGGCAGCGGCGGCTCGACCAGCGTGATCGACGCGTGCTCCGACACGTACGCGAAACCGATTGCGTGCGGCACGGTCGCGAGCAGATCGGTGCGCGCGAGGATGAACGGCAGGCTCATGAAGTGCGGCGTTTCCAGCACGGCACGGCGCTTGATGCGTTTCTTTTCCAGGTATTTCTCGAGGACTTCCTGGCTGCGTCCTTCGGCGCGGACCACCGCGTGGCCTGACGCCACAAACTGGGGCAGCGTGAGCGGCGCTTTCGAGAGCGGATGACCCGTGCGCATCAGGCAGATGAATCGATGGGTGAAGAGCCGTTGCTGAAAGAAGTTGTTTCCCGACAGATCGGGGAAATAGCCGACGGCCAGATCGACGTCGCCCGATTCGAGTCCGCGTTCGACATGCGAGGGCGAGAGCGACACCGAGCGCAGGTTGGCGTTGGGCGCGCGTTCGGCGAAGAGTTGCAGCAGACGCGGCAGGAAGACGATTTCGCCGACGTCGGAGAGCGCGATGGAGAAGGTGTGGGTGCTGGTCACGGGGTCGAAGTCTTGCGCGTCGAGCATGCCTTTTTCGATGCGCAGGAGCGCGTCGCGGGCAGCGGGCAGGATCGCCAGCGCTCGCGGCGTGGGCTCCATACCGCGGGACGTGCGCACGAAAAGCGGGTCGTCGAAGTATTCCCGCAGGCGGCCTAGTGCGGTGCTGACGCGCGGCTGGCTGACGCCTAGCTGCTCCGCAGCGCGGCTGACATTGCGAGTGTCTTCCATGGCTACCAGATAGGGGATCAGGTTGAGGTCTAGATCTAGGTCCGGCATTTTCTTTTGCCTGCGGCGCTGTGAGAGGTATTCGGTATCTGGATAGAGGGTAGGGGGTTAATTGGTGATCTGGATAGTGGGGTAAGCCTGAGGTCGGGCTTTTTAAACCAGACCGCTGCGCGAACAACGCCCTATCATCATGGAATCCCCTGCCTTGACAACCCGCCCGAAGGGCAACCATAATCTGCTGCAACGTTCGCTAATCGAATCAACGTTCACATAGCGAACAAACTCAAGGCGATGAACGAGTACTTCAACCCGGCAAGCACAGCCGGGCAAAAAGGCCCGGAGACCGTCCCGCAAACGCCCCTGCCTGCAAAGGCAAAAGCCGATCGGTGCGCAGCGCCCCAAAAGGAAATTCGACATGATCAACAAGATTTTCGAGTCACTTCAAGCGGCGGTCGCCGACGTCCACGACGGCGCCACCGTCATGATCGGCGGCTTCGGCACGGCCGGCATGCCGTCCGAACTGATCGACGCGCTCATCGAACAAGGCGCGCGCGAACTCACCATCGTCAACAACAACGCCGGCAACGGCGACATCGGCCTCGCGGCGCTGCTCAAAGCCAAACGCGTGCGCAAAATCATCTGCTCATTCCCGCGCCAAACCGATTCGTATGTGTTCGACGCGCTCTATCGAGCCGGTGAAATCGAACTCGAACTGGTGCCGCAAGGCAACCTCGCCGAGCGTATTCGCGCTGCGGGCGCAGGCATCGGCGGATTTTTCACGCCGACCGGCTACGGCACCAAACTCGCCGAAGGCAAGGAAACCCGCCTGATCGACGGCAAGCACTACGTGCTCGAGTCGCCGCTGCACGCGGACTTCGCGCTGATCAAGGCGCACAAGGGCGATCGCTGGGGCAACCTCGTCTATCGCAAGACGGCCCGCAACTTCGGACCGATCATGGCTAGCGCGGCCAAAACCGCGATCGTCCAGGTGTCGGAAGTGGTGCCGCTCGGCGCGCTCGATCCGGAAGTGATCGTCACTCCCGGCATCTTTGTGCAACGCGTGATCGAAGTGCCGCAAGCGGCCCATCAAAACGCAGCCGCCACCGCCGCCTGACCCGGAGACCGACATGAAGAAACTGACCCGCGATGAAATGGCCAGGCGCGTTGCGCTGGATATCCCTGAAGGCGCCTATGTGAACCTCGGCATCGGCGTGCCGACGCTGGTGGCCAACCACCTCGCCGCCGACAAGGAAATTTTCCTGCACAGCGAAAACGGTCTGCTCGGCATGGGCCCCGCGCCCGCTCCCGGCGAGGAAGACGACGAACTGATCAACGCCGGCAAGCAGCACGTCACGCTGCGGACGGGCGGCGCCTACTTCCATCACGCGGATTCGTTCGCGATGATGCGCGGCGGCCACCTGGATTTCTGCGTGCTCGGCGCTTTCCAGGTGTCGGCGAAGGGCGATCTGGCGAACTGGCACACCGGCGCGCCCGACGCGATTCCGGCCGTCGGCGGCGCAATGGATCTGGCAATCGGCGCGAAGCAGGTCTACGTGATGATGGAGCACCTGACCAAGCAGGGCGAAAGCAAGATCGCCGCCGAATGCACGTACCCGGTGACGGGCGTGGGCTGCGTCAATCGCATCTACACCGACCTCGCGATGATCGACGTCACCGGCGAAGGCCTCGTGGTCCGCGAGATCTTCTCGGACATCGACTTCGACGCGCTGCACAAACTGACCGGCGTGCCGCTGATCGACGGCACCCAGGCGGCGCGCGCGGCCTGACCCGAAGCGAACGCGCGGCCGATGAATGGCCAAAGCGCATGGCCAAAGCGCTACCGAAAGGCGCCCGAACGTCACACCGTCACATCAACGCGCATGAGGCACGCATCGTGCGCGTGACACGATGTCGCGAATGACGTTCTGGCCGGGTTCGGCGCACAATACTCCGCAACGCCGTGGGCGGTACGCTGTCTACTGTCCATCAGACGCGTCTCGCCGCGCGCTGAAAGCCACGCTAAAACCTTCACTTTCGATTCCCTCGATCATCGCCCATCATGCTCGACTCCAGCACCCGTCTGACCGGTCTCCTTTGCGGCACGCAGCCGATGAACGACATCTGGGCGCCGCGTGCCACGCTGCAACGGATGCTCGACGTCGAAGCGGCGCTCGCCCGGGCATCGGCCGCGCATAACGTGATTCCGCCAGGCGCGGTGGCCGCGATCGAAGCGGCCTGCCACGCCGATCAGCTCGACGCCGACGCGCTCGCGCGCGACGCGGCGCTCGGCGGCAACCTCGCGATTCCGCTCGTCAAGCAACTCACCGCGCGCGTGAAAGCCGCGGATGCCGAAGCGTCGAAGTACGTCCATTGGGGCGCGACGAGCCAGGACATCATCGATACGGCGACCGTGCTGCAACTGCGCGACAGCTTCGATTTGCTGGACCGTGGCCTGCAAGCCACCTGCGACGCGGTGGCGGCGCTCGGCGTCGCGCATCGCGCGACGCCGATGATCGGCCGCACGTGGCTGCAGCAGGCGCTGCCGATCACCCTCGGTCTGAAATTCGCGCAGTGGCTCGACGCGCTGCTGCGCCATCGCGAGCGGCTCGACGCACTGCGTCCGCGCGTGCTGGTGCTGCAATTCGGCGGTGCGGCAGGCACGCTCGCCAGCTTGCGCGACGCCGCCCCGCAAGTCACGCAAACACTCGCGCAGGAACTCGAACTCGCCGTGCCCACTTTGCCGTGGCACACGCAACGCGATCGCATCGCTGAAACAGCGTCGCTGTTCGGCATGCTGATCGGCACGCTCGGCAAAATCGCACGCGATATCTCGTTGCAGATGCAAACCGAGATCGACGAACTGGCCGAGCCGGCCGCGGCAGGCAAGGGCGGTTCGTCGACGATGCCGCACAAGCGCAACCCGGTCGGCTGCGCGGCGGTGCTGACCGCCGCGACCCGCGCGCCCGGGCTGGTCGCCACGGTGTTCGCCGGCATGGTGCAGGAACACGAACGCGCGCTCGGCGGCTGGCAAGCCGAATGGGACGCGTTGCCGGATCTCGCGCGTCTCGCGGGCGGCGCGCTCGCCAACATCGAACAGATCGCCGCGGGTCTGAACGTCAACGTGCCGCGTCTTGCGGCGAATCTCGACGTCACGCACGGCCTGATTCTGGGCGAAGCGGTGATGCTCGCGCTCGGCGACAGCATTGGCCGGCTCGATGCGCATCATCTGGTCGAGCGTGCGTCGAAGGCGGCGATCCGCGACGGACAGACGCTCTTCGAGGTCCTCTCGGCCGACCGCGCCGTCACCGAACATCTTCCGCCCGAGCGCTTGCAGAAGCTGCTCGACCCCGCTCAATACGTCGGTCAGGCGCACGCTTATGTGGACGCCGTGCTGGCGCTTCATTCCACGCGCGCCAAGCGCGCCACCTCCAGGGAGTAACCGGCATGCCTTACGCCGCAGTCAACGGCACCGAACTTCACTATCGGATCGATGGTGACCGTCACGGCAACGCGCCGTGGATCGTGTTGTCGAATTCGCTCGGCAGCGATCTGTCGATGTGGACGCCGCAAGTCGCGGCGCTGTCCAGACACTTCCGCGTGCTGCGCTACGACACGCGCGGTCACGGCCACTCGGAAGCGCCGAAGGGTCCTTACACGATCGAACAACTCACCGGCGACGTGCTCGGCCTGATGGATACGCTGAAGATCGCGCGCGCGAATTTCTGCGGCGTGTCGATGGGCGGCCTGACCGGCGTCGCACTGGCCGCGCGTCACGCGAATCGTCTCGAGCGTGTCGTGCTGAGCAACACCGCCGCTCGCATCGGTTCGCCCGAAGTATGGGTGCCGCGCGCGGCGCGTGCACGCGCCGAAGGCATGCTCGCGCTGGCGGATGCGGTCTTGCCGCGCTGGTTCACCGCTGACTTCATTGAGCGCGAGCCGGTCGTCTTCGCGATGATTCGCGATGTATTCGTGCACACTGATAAGGAAGGCTATGCGTCGAATTGCGACGCGATCGACGCCACCGATCTGCGCCCCGAAGCGCCCGGCATCAAGGTGCCGGCGCTGGTGATCAGCGGCACGCACGATCTGGCCGCCACGCCGGAACAAGGCCGCGCATTGGCGGCGGCGATTCCGGGTGCGCGTTACGTGGAGCTGGACGCCGCGCACATTTCCAACATCGAGCAAATGGACGCCTTCACGAAGACCGTGCTCGACTTCCTGACGGGGCCGCGATGAACGACGAAGACCGCTACGAAGCCGGACTCGGCGTGCGCCGCGCGGTGCTGGGCGATGCGCACGTCGACCGCTCGCTCGCCAACCGCACGGAGCTGACTGAAGAATTCCAGAACCTGATCACCCGCTACGCGTGGGGCGAAATCTGGACGCGTGAAGGCTTGCCGCGTCATACGCGCAGTTTGCTGACGATCGCGATGATGGTCGCGCTCAATCGCAGCGAAGAGCTTGCGTTGCATTTGCGCGCCGCGAAGAACAACGGCGTCACGCGCGAGCAGATCAAGGAAGTGCTGCTGCAAACCGCGATCTATTGCGGCGTGCCGGCAGCCAATTCGGCATTCCACCTCGCGGACAAACTGTTCCGCGAAGACGACGCCGCGGCAAAGCCGTAACGCTCGCCTCACGAAGCGCACGCCGGCAACACCGCGTGCGCTTCAGGCGGTTGTGCTCCCGTTCCCCACAGCCGCATCAGCCGGCAACTGCAAACGCACCGCCCGCAACACCGTATCCTTGATGACCTCGCGCCAATGCGCGAGCGCCGCCTTGTCCATCAGCGGCTCGCCGAGAAACGCGCCCAACGTGTATTGGTTGGCGTTATAAAAATAGCCGAGCGACGCGATCATCAAATACACGTCGCGCGCCTTGACGTCGGCGCGAAAGACGTTTTGCGCGTGGCCCGCATCCAGCAACTTCTGCACGACCGAAATCGCATAGCCCGAAATCTCCTTCAGCTTGGACGATTTCTTCGCGTGCTTGCCTTGATGCAGATTCTCGCTCGACAGCAGCGTGACGAACTCGGGATGATCGAGGTAGTACTGCCAGACGAATTCCACCATTTGTTCGAGGCCATGCACCGGATCGTCGAGGTCGAGATCGAGCTTGCTTTCGGCTTCGTTGAACTGTGTGTAGATAGTCTCCAGCGCTTCGACGAACAACTGCTCCTTGCTGCCGAAGTAGTAATAGATCATGCGGTCGTGCGAACGCGCGGCCTTCGAAATACTTTCGACGCGGCCGCTTGCATAGCCTTGCTTCGCAAAGACCTTGATGGCCGATTTCAGAATCTTCGCGCGCGTGTCCTGCGCCTGTTTCGCTCGGACACCGGTGGCGCCCGGCTTGCGGGCGGCAGTGGGACTCATGGCGGTTTCGTTCTCTTTGTTGGCGTCTGATTAAGCGACATGCTAAGCGACATGCGCCGGGCACGATGGGCACTGGCGCGCTTTCATCATACAGCCCGCATCGCACGCCGCGACATGCGCTGCCCGAACATGTGCTTCGGCGTAGATTGACTTGTGATCCACATGAGGATGCCGCGCCGCAGCATTCAGGCGTAGCCCGAAAGTGCGCCGGGAAACACATTGCGCAGTCTATTTTGATCAGTTAGATTTCAGTCGAGTTTCGTGTAGTGGATACTACACGAACGGTGAGTGGCCGCAACATTCAAAAAGCGGGTCACGCGAAAGTCCCTGAAAACAAGGGCTATTCGTCAACCGGGCAGGACCGATTGTAATGTCGTCGTATGGGAACCCCACCATGACAGAACATACGAAGGTCGATTTCGGTGCGGAGCGCGTCGACGGCGAAACCGCCTCGACGCCGGGTCCCACCGTGCTCGACAAAGCGGCGCCGCGCAGTGAGCGGATGGCGTCGAACAAGATCGAATGCAATGCGTGTCCGGTGTTGTGCCAGATATCGGCGGGCCGCACCGGCGCATGCGATCGTTATGCAAATGCGGATGGCCGGCTGATTCGCGTCGATCCGGTGGTGTTTCTTTCGCGTGCGGCTTCATCGTCCGAAGCGAGCGCAGGCAGTACGGATGCCACGGTCGAATTTGGTGCATCGTCCGAAGCGCATGATCCCGCCGCGGAACAGGCGCTGTTCGTCACCGGCGTCGGCGCATCGTCCACTTATCCCGACTACAAGCCCGCGCCGTTTATCGTGTCTTCGAAGCTCGACGACGTCGACATGATTACCGTCGTCACCGAGGGCATTTTCAGCTATTGCAGCTTCAAGGTGAAGATCGATACCGACCGCTTTCTCGGGCCGGAGCAATCGAACGTGCGCTGCCAGGGCGAGATCGTCGGCCATGTGACCACCGCGGAATACGGTTCGCAGATGCTGAGCCTCGGCGGCGTCCATCATCTGACCGGCGGCAGCAAGAAGGAAGGCCGCGTGACTTGCGACATGATGCTAGCGCTCGGCAACAAGGAAGCGGTGGAGCTGACCATCGACGGCGGCGCGAGCCTGGTGATTCGCGCGGGCGCGGCGCCGATTGTCGACGGCGTCGAAGAACAGCGCATGCGGGTGGGTTGCGGCTCGGCGACCATCGGCATTTTCGCGAAACAATGGTTCGGTCATGCCGATGAAGTGGTCGTGGTCGACGATCACATCACCGGCGTGCTGACCGAACACCAAGCGGGCCGGTGTCTCGGCATGACGCGTTCAGGGCTGAAGATTCGCGGACGCAAATCGACGCCGGGCCGCTATTTCCAGGTGGCGAATCCCGGCACCGGCTGGGGCGGCACCGACATTCAGGACCCGCTGGCGATTGTCGAGGGCTTCGACCCGGCGGTGGCCAAACCCGGCATGCGCTTGCTGATGGTGTCGACCACCGGCGAACACGCTCAGTGGTACGAACTCGATCGCGATCTGGTGCCGCGCGTTGCGGCGATGCCCGACGCGGTGCGCCGCACGGTCGATCGGATCGGCGAGAACTGCGAGCCGTCGCTCGCGACGGTGCTGTTTCTCGGCGGCGCGGGCGGCAGTCTGCGAGCGGGGGCGACGGAGAATCCGGTGCTGCTGACGCGCGCCATCAAGCGCAAACTCGTGAACGTGACCTGCGGCGGCGCGCCTGCCTATGTGTGGCCGGGCGGCGGCATCACGGTAATGGTCGATGTTTCGCGTATGCCCGATCGGTCGTTCGGCACCGTGCCGACGCCCGCGATCGTCGCGCCGATCGAATTCACCATGACGTATGACGCGTATCGCGACCTCGGCGGCCATCTCGACGCGGTGCGTTCGCTGGCGAGCGTGCTGGCAAACGGACCGGAGCACACGGAAGGTGCGCCGCTCGCGCGCCGGACGTTGCCGCGCAATCCCGCCAACCCGTGGCCGCCCGCCATGCCGCCGATGCCCGGATGATGGGGATAGAGACGATGAACGCAATCCGCACTCGACTCGACGCGGCACGCTGGCATTGGCAGCATGGGCCGATCGACCTGATCCTCGGCGCCGACGGCGAACCCGCGGCGGTGCAGGCCGCGTATGAGGCCTGCTGGACGCGTTTTGTCGGCGTGTTGCCCGAGTTGGTCGGCGAGCTCGAGCTGCTTCGGCACGCACCGCCGAGCGAGGCCGCTGGCAACGAATGCGGGTTGAAAGGCGAAGTGGCCCGCCGCATGTGGCGCGCGTGTTTTCCGCACCGCGCTCGCTACATCACGCCGATGGCCGCCGTGGCGGGCAGCGTCGCCGATGAACTGATCGCGGCGTTCGCGCGGCCCGGCGTCGCGCGCTCGTTCATCAACAATGGCGGCGACATCGCGTTGCATTTGACTGAAGGACAGCAGTATCGCGTCGGCGTATTCGCCAACCTCGCCGACCTCGCCGAACTTTCGGGCGCGAGGCTGACGGGCGAGCAAGCGCTCGACGCCAACCTGACGCTCGACGCCGGCATGCCGATCCGCGGTATCGCCACGAGCGGCTGGCGTGGCCGCAGCTTCAGCCTCGGTATCGCCGACAGCGTAACCGTGCTCGCCTGCAACGCCGCCGCTGCCGACGCCGCCGCGACGGTGATCGCCAACGCCGTCGATTGCGATCACGCGGGCATCGTGCGCCGTCCGGCGTCGTCGTTGAAGGACGATAGCGATCTCGGCGACCTGCCGGTAACGGTCGACGTGCCACGCTTGCCGCCGCCGCTGACCGGTCTCGCGCTGACCCGTGGCGCCGAGGCGGCGCAGCGCCTGCGTGAACGAGGCTTGATTGAAAGCGCCGCGCTGTTCCTGCAAGGGCAGGTGCGCGTCGTCGGCATGACTCAGCAAGGCGCGGCGCTTCTGACGCATCGTGCTCAACAACCAACGGAGGCTCCGTGTTCGAAATACGCCGCGTGCTGACGCACGTCGAAGACATCTTTCACGAGTTCGGCCCCGCGCCCGCGCAGCCGTTGCGCCGCGGCGCGATTGCCGCGGTGATGGCGAACCCGTTCGCCGGACGCTACGAAGCCCACATCGAATCCGCGATGGAAGCGCTCAAGCCGATCGGCTTCGATATGGCGCAGCGGCTGCTTGCGGCGATGGCCGTGCCGCACGCGTCGATCGAAAGCTATGGCAAAGGCGCGATCGTCGGCTCGCGCGGCGAGCTCGAACACGGCGCGCTGTGGCATGTGCCCGGCGGCTATGCGATGCGCGAATTGCTGGAGAAAAACGGCGTGCCGACCCATGCGATCGTGCCGTCCACCAAGAAAGTCGGCGCGCCTTCCACCGCGCTGGATGTGCCGCTCACGCACGTCAACGCGAGCTACGTGCGCAGCCATTTCGATGCGATCGAAGTGCGCGTGCCTGGCGCGCCAGCCGCGGATGAGCTGGTGGTTATCCTCGTGATGAGCACCGGGCAGCGCGTGCATGCGCGCGTCGGCGGTCTCGCGAAAGAGGCGATTGTCGGCAAGGACGGCTTGCGCTGAGCGCTTCCTGAACGGCGAACCGAACATAAGCAACGAACATAAGCAACGGATAGATGCAACGCGAGCACCCAAACACGGAGAGCGAAATGGCAATCAAGCTTCGCAAGCTGGTCGTGCAGGTCGATGAAACACGCATTGAAATGGGGCAGACCGTCAACCCGCCGGCACGCCGTGCGGTGGCGATCGCGGTCATCGAGAATCCGTATGCGGGCCGTTACGAGGCCAGGCTCGACGCGCTGATCGAAGCCGGCGAGGAGCTCGGCGGCTTGCTCGGCAACAAGTGCGTCGAAGCACTCGGCATCAAGCCGTCCGAAGCGCAAAGCTATGGCAAGGCGGCGATCGTCGGCGAGGCGGGCGAACTCGAACACGCGGCGGCGATCCTGCATCCGAAGCTCGGCGCGCCGCTGCGGGTGGCAGTCGAGAAGGGTGCGGCGCTGGTGCCGTCGGCGAAAAAAATGGGCACGCTCGGCACCGCGATCGACGTGCCGCTCGGCCACAAGGATGCCGCCTTCGTGCGCAGCCATTTCGATGCGATCGAGGCGCGGGTTTCGGATGCGCCGCGCGCCAGCGAAATCGTCGTGGCGGTCGCGGTAACGGCGTCGGGACGGCCGCTGCCGCGCATCGGCGGCTTGCAGGTCAGTGAGATCAAGGGCGAGGACGGTTTGCGTTGAGTTATTTCGCTGGCCCCCCAAGGGGACTTCCTTGGGGGCGCTTGGGGGCGTATTGTCCTGCCGTTGACGCGTGCGCGCATGGTGCCGCACGCGCTGCAACGTTTGCTGTCCGTTCGTCGCGTGTAGAGCGCGCTTTAGACGCGATGGTCGAATAGCAAGCTGCCGAGGGTCACGATGCTTTCGAATTTGCTGGTACAGCTGGTCAACGGACTCGCCGACGCGTCGACGCTGTTTCTGGTCGCCGCCGGCTTGTCGCTGATCTTCGGCGTGACGCGCATCGTCAACTTTGCGCACGGCTCGTTCTATATGTTCGGCATCTATGTCGCGTATAGCATCGCGAGCCGTTTTGGCCATACCGTGGGCGGATTCTGGTTATCGGTGCTGGCGGCCGCGCTGGTCGTAGCGGTACTCGGCGCGCTGGTCGAAATGATCGTGTTGAGGCGCATTTATCAGGCGCCCGAGCTGTTTCACTTGCTGGCGACGTTCGCGCTCGTGCTGATCTTTCGCGACGCCGCTTTGTGGCTGTGGGGCCCGGAAGACCTGTTCGGCCCGCGCGCGCCGCATCTGGCGGGCGCAGTCGATTTCCTCGGCCATCCGCTGCCCACGTACGATATCGCGCTGATCGTGATCGGGCCGGTGGTGCTGCTGCTGCTGTGGTACGCGTTGACGCGCACGCGCTGGGGCACGCTGGTGCGCGCCGCGACGCAGGATCGCGAGATGCTCGGCGCGCTCGGCATCAACCAGGCGTGGCTGTTCACCGGCGTGTTTTTCGTCGGCGCGTTTCTCGCCGGGTTGGGCGGCGCGCTGCAAGGGCCGCGGATGTCGGCGAATCTGTCGCTGGATCTTGAGACGATCGGCAACGCGTTTGTCGTGGTGGTGGTCGGCGGGATGGGGTCGATTCCGGGTGCGTTTATCGCCGCGTTGCTGATCGCGGAGATCAAGGCGCTGTGCATCGGCATCGGACATGTCACGGTGTTCGGTATCGATCTGTCGTTGAGCCGTTTTACGCTGGTCGCCGAGTTTGTCGTGATGGCGGTGGTGCTGGTGGTGCGGCCTTGGGGCTTGCTGGGTCGGGCGAGCGCGGCGGTGCGGGGCATGGCGGCGCCGGAAGCGCCTTTGCGGCCGGCCGGCAAGCGTCTGAAGTGGCTAGCGGGGATCGCGCTGATGGTGCTGGGTTTGGCGCCGCTTGCGGCGAACGCGTTTCCTTACGTGCCCGTCCTGCTCGTTGAAATCCTGATCGCCGTGCTCTTTGCAACGAGTCTGCATTTCATCATGGGGCCGGGCGGCATGCATTCGTTCGGCCATGCTGCTTACTTCGGCCTCGGCGCCTACGGCGCGGCGCTGTTCCTCAAAGTCCTGAATCTGCCGATGGAAGCCGCGGTGTTGCTCGGCCCTTTGCTCGCGGTGGCCGGCGCGCTGGTATTCGGCTGGTTTTGCGTGCGCCTCTCCGGCGTCTACCTCGCGATGCTCACGCTCGCGTTCGCGCAGATCGTCTGGTCGGTGGTGTTCCAGTGGGACGACGTGACGGGCGGCAGCAACGGCATTCTCGGTTTGTGGCCGTCGAACTGGCTGGCGTCGCCGGTGGCTTATTACTATGTGACGCTCGCCTGCGCGGTGATCGGCGTGTGGCTGTTGCGCAAGATGCTGTTCTCGCCGCTGGGCTATGCGATGCGGGCGTCGCGCGATTCGGTGTTGCGCGCGGAAGCGATCGGCATCGACGTGAAGCGCGTGCAGTGGGCTGCGTTCGTGATCGCCTCGCTCTTTTGCGGGCTCGCGGGCTCGCTGTATGCGTTTTCCAAAGGCACGATTTCGCCCGAAGTCATCAGCGTCAGCCGCTCCGTCGACGGCCTCGTGATGGTGCTGCTCGGCGGCTTGCAGACGCTGACAGGGCCGATTGTCGGCGCAGCCGTGTTCACGTGGTTGCAGGACACTGTCGCGCGGCAGACCGATTACTGGCAGGCGCTGCTCGGCCTCGCGATTCTGCTGTTGGTGATCGCGTTTCCGCAGGGGATTGCCGGCTTCATCCGCGAGCGTTTTGGCGACGACACCGCCACGGAAGACAGCATCAAGTCGCCGCCGCAAGCTACCGCGGTCAAGGAGGGGCTATGAGCTTGCTGCGTGTGTCCGGCCTGTCCAAATCGTTCGGCGGCTTGAAAGCGGTCGACGACGTTTCCTTCGATCTCGAAGCCGGTCAGCTGCTCGCTCTGCTCGGCCCGAACGGCGCGGGCAAGTCGACCTGCTTCAACATGGTCAACGGCCAGTTGCAACCGTCGTCCGGCTCGATCCGGCTCGACGATCACGAACTGGTCGGCATGCGTCCGCGCGATATCTGGCGGCTGGGCGTGGGCCGCACGTTCCAGATCGCGGCGACCTTCAACTCGATGACCGTGCTGGAAAACGTGCAGATGGCCCTGGTATCGCGTGAACGCAAGCTATTCGGCCTGTGGAAATCCGCAGGCTCGCGCTATGCCGACGAAGCCTTCGCGTTGCTCGAACAGGTCGGCATGGCAGCCGACGCGCATCGCGCTTGCGGCGTGCTCGCTTATGGCGACGTCAAGCGCGTCGAACTTGCCATCGCGCTGGCTAACCGCCCGAAGCTGCTGCTGATGGACGAGCCCACTGCCGGCATGGCGCCGAAGGAGCGCAACGACCTGATGGCATTGACCAAACGTCTCGTCACCGAACACCGGATCGGCGTGCTGTTCACTGAACACAGCATGGACGTCGTATTCGCGTACGCCGATCGCATGATCGTGCTCGCGCGCGGCAAGCTGATCGCCGAGGGGGACGCGGAAACGATCCGCAATGACACGCGCGTGCAGGAGGTCTATTTCGGCACGGGCAAAACCTTCCGGCCGCACGCGCCGCTGCATGAAATCGCGAGCGGCCAGCCAGCACCAGGAGGAGCGCTGCAATGAGCGAGCCGATGCTGAAAGTCTCCGGCCTCAACGCGTTTTATGGCCGCGCGCACATCCTGTTCGACGTCGGCCTCGAAGTCGGCCGTGGCGAAGTGGTGGCGCTGATGGGCCGCAACGGCGCCGGCAAATCGACGACGATGAAAGCGGTCATGGGTTTGCTGCCGCGCCGTCAGGGCGAAGTGCGGTTTCGCGGGCAGAACATCACGACCTTGCCGCCGTATCGCATCGCGCGGATGGGCATGGGCTTCGTGCCGGAAGACCGTCGCGTGTTTGCCGATCTGAGCGTGATGGAAAACCTCGACACGGGCCGTCAGCCGCCGCGCGAAGGCGCGCCGCAATGGACGCCGGAAAAGCTGTTTCGCCTCTTTCCCAACCTCGGCGAAATGCCGAAACGTCCAGGCGGCCAGATGAGCGGCGGCGAACAGCAGATGCTGACCGTGTCGCGCACGCTGATGGGCAATCCGTATCTGGTGCTGCTCGACGAACCGTCCGAGGGCGTGGCGCCCGTGATCGTCGAGCAGATGGCGAACATGATTCTCGAACTCAAGCGCGAAGGGCTGTCGATTCTGTTGTCCGAACAGAACCTGCACTTCGCCGAGCTGGTCAGCGACCGCGCGTATGTGCTCGAAAAAGGGCAGATCCGTTTTAGCGGCACGATCGGCGAACTCGCAAAGAACGAAACAGTCAGGCGCGCTTATCTGAGCGTGTGATTCCATCGGCGGCGAGGCGTGCTGGGTACGCATGCGTGCGGCGCGGGACAGTTGTTGCGAAAGGAGAAGCAGATGGCAGCAGAGACGTTGACAGGCTTGTCGGGCAAGGTCGCGGTAACGAACATCGGCTTGCTGTTGTCCGGCGACATCGATCGGCCGATTCTCGACGCCGACACGCTGGTGATCGACGACGGCGTGATCGTCGCGCTCGGCAAGGAGAAGGATTGCAACCTCGAAGGCGCGCGCACTACCGTCGATTGCAAAGGCACCACCGTGGCGCCCGGCCTGATCGATTCGCACGTGCATCCGGTGTTCGGCGACTGGACGCCGCGTCAGAATCAGATGGGCTGGATCGAGTCGAATCTGAACGGCGGCGTCACCACGATGATCTCCGCCGGCGAGGTGCATCTGCCGGGCCGCCCGAAAGACGTGCTCGGCGTGAAAGCGCTCGCGATCACCGCGCAACGCTCGTTCGAAGGGATGCGCGGCGCGGGCGTCGGCGGCGGTGTGAAGGTGATGGCCGGCGCGCCGGTGATCGAGAAGGGCATGGTCGAGGAAGACTTCAAGGAGCTGTCTGAAGCAGGCGTAAAGCTGCTTGGCGAAGTCGGTCTCGGCAGCGTGAAGGGCGGTGAGGAAGCGGCGCAGATGGTCGCTTGGGCGCGCAAGTATGGGATTCAAAGCACGATTCATACGGGCGGTCCGTCGATTCCGGGCTCGGGGCTGATCGACCGGGACGTGGTGCTCGCCGCGGATGCCGACGTGATCGGCCACATCAACGGCGGCCATACGTCGCTGTCGTACCGGCATGTATGCGATCTGTGCGAGCAGTCGAGCCGCGCGCTGGAGATCGTTCACAACGGCAACGAGCGGATCGCATTGCTGACCGCGCGTCACGCGATCGAATTGAAGTGTCCGCATCGGATCATTCTCGGCACCGACAGCCCCGCGGGTTCCGGCGTGCAGCCGCTCGGCATTCTGCGGATGATCGCGCTGATCTCGAGCCTCGCCGATGTACCCGCTGAAATCGCCTTCTGCTTCGCGACCGGCAATACGGCGCGGCAACGCAATCTGCGCCAGGGCCTGATCGAGGTGGGCCGTCCCGCCGACCTCGTGTTCATGGACCGCGCGCAGCATACGGCCGCCGATACGCTGCTCGAAAGCGTGCAGCTCGGCGATATTCCGGGCGTCGGCATGGTGATGATCGACGGGTTGATTCGTTGCCGCCGCAGCCGCAATACACCGCCGGCGACCGAAGTGCCGGAGGTGATCTGAGCGCGCGGCGCGCAGCGTGAGCGGCACTTTCATGAACCGCCCGGCGACCCTCACGCTGAAGGTGAACGGCGCGACGCATCTCGTCAGCGCCGCTGCCGACACGCCTCTGCTTTATCTGCTGCGCAACGACCTCGCGTTGAACGGGCCGAAATTCGGCTGTGGTCTCGGCGAATGCGGCGCGTGCACGGTGCTGCTCGACGGCATGCCGACGCGTTCCTGCGTGACGACTGCGAAGGTCGCGTTGGGTCGCGAGATCACCACGCTCGAAGGATTGGGCACGCGTGCCGCACTGCATCCGGTGCAGCAGGCGTTCATCGAAGAACAGGCCGCGCAGTGCGGCTATTGCCTGAACGGCATGATCATGACCGCCAAAGCGCTGCTCGATCGCGATCCGCATCCGAGCGTCGACACGATCCGGCGCGAGTTGTCGCGCAACCTGTGCCGTTGCGGCACGCACGTCGAGATCGTGCGCGCGGTGCAGCGCGCGGCTGAGTTGCTCGCGGCGCAAACGGACGCACAAACGGACGCACAAACGGACGCACAAACGGACGCACAAACGGACGCACAAACGTCCGCGCAATCAGACGCACAAACGTCCGCGCAATCAGACGCGCAGACAGGAGCGCGAGCATGACAGGGCCGGATTTCAGCGTCGATCGCCGGTCCGCGCCGCCGTCGCGGCAGCAACTCCATGACGCGCAGAACGTGCTGATCGTCACGCGGCCGCCGCAAGCGCCGCTGAAGCCCGCCATCGGTCAGCCGGGGTCGCGGTCGTCGTTTGTGCCTACAGACGCAGACCTGTTTCTCGTGGTGCGCGACGACGGCAGTGTGGTCGCGTTCAACGGTCATGTGGATCTCGGCACGGGTATCGGCACGGCGCTCGCGCAGATCGTCGCGGAAGAACTCGACGTGCCGTTGACGCGCGTGTCGCTCGTGCTCGGACATACCAGCGAGGCGCCGAATCAGGGGCCGACGATTGCGAGCGCCACGATCCAGATTTCGGCGGTGCCGTTGCGGCAGGCGGCGGCGCAGGCGCGGCAGTTTCTGGTGGCCGAGGCAGCGCGGCGCCTGAATGTGAACGCGGATGCGTTGGACGTGCGAGACGGCGTGATTTTCCGCCGCGATGGCGCCGGTTCTGGCGATGTCGAAACAGGCATCGGCTACGGCGAGTTGATCGCGGGACGACGCATCGAACTGACGCTCGCGACCGATGCGCCTCTGAAATCGCCGGACACGTACAGGATCGTCGGCAGGAGCACGCCGCGCGTCGATATTCCCGCCAAGGCCACGGGCGAATTGAGCTTTGTCCACGACGTGCGCGTGCCGGGCATGCTGCACGGCCGGGTGGTGCGGCCGCCGTATGCGGGCGTCGCGCAGGGCGAGTTCGTGGGCAGCAGCTTGCTGCATCTCGATGAAGACTCGGTCAGCGATTTGCCGGGCATCGTCAAGGTGGTGGTGCTTCGCGACTTCGTCGGCATCGTGGCTGAGCGCGAAGAGGTGGCGCAGCAGGCGGTCAGGCGGCTGAACGTGCAATGGAAAGCGGTGGAAGGTTTGCCGCCGCTCGAAACCAGCCACGAGGTGGAGGCCGCCTTGCGCGCGAATCCGTCGACGCGGCGCGATCTGGCGATCGACGGCGACGTCGATGCGGCGCTCGGCGATGCCGGCGCCCGTACGCTCGAGCGCACGTACGTATGGCCGTTCCAGATGCATGCGTCGATTGGGCCGTCGTGCGCGGTGGCCGACTATCGCGACGGTACGCTGAAGGTATGGTCCGGCACGCAGAATCCGCATTCGCTGCGCGCCGATCTCGCGCTGCTGATGACGCTCGACGAAGCCCGCATCGAAATCGTGCGTATGGACGCGGCGGGCTGCTACGGCCGCAATTGCGCGGACGATGTCGCTGCCGACGCCGCGCTGCTGTCGCGCGCGGCCGGCGCTCCGGTGCGCGTGCAACTGTCGCGCGAAGACGAGCATGCGTGGGAACCGAAGGGCGCCGCGCAATTGATGGACGTGCGCGGCGCTTTGGACGCCGAAGGCGAGCTCGCGGGATACGACTTCGCGACGCGTTATCCATCGAACGACGCGCCGACGTTAGCGTTGCTGCTGACCGGCACGATCTCCGCGCAGCCGCAAGTGTTCGAAATGGGCGACCGCACGGCGGTGCCGCCGTACGACTACCGCACGATGCGCATTGTCTGCGACGACACGCCGCCGATCGTGCGGGCGTCGTGGTTGCGCGGCGTGTCCGCGTTGCCGAACACGTTCGCGCACGAATCGTTCATCGACGAACTCGCGGCCGAGGCGGGCGTCGATCCGGTCGAGTTTCGCCTGAAGCATCTGACCGACCCGCGTGCGATCGATCTGGTCAAAGCGGTGGCGGAGAAGGCGGCCTGGGAGCCGCGCAACGTCGCGCTGAAAGATGCGGACGAAGGCGACGTCGCGCGCGGCAGAGGTTTCGCTTATGCCCGCTACGTGCACAGCAAATTTCCCGGTTTCGGCGCGGCGTGGTCCGCGTGGGTCGCCGACGTCGAAGTCAATCGCAGGAGCGGTGAACTCGCGGTAACGCGCGTGGTGGTCGGCCAGGACACCGGCACGATGGTCAATCCGGACGGCGTGCGTCATCAGATCCACGGCAACGTGATCCAGGCGACCAGCCGCGCGTTGAAGGAGCGTGTGACCTTCGGCGAAAACGCGGTGACGAGCCAGGAGTGGGGCGCGTATCCGATTCTGACGTTCCGTGAAGTGCCGGTGATCGACGTGGTGATGATGCCGCGCCACGGCGAGCCGCCGATGGGCACCGGCGAATCGGCGTCGCTGCCTGGCGCCGCGGCGATCGCCAACGCGTTGTACGACGCGACCGGCGTACGCTTTCGCCGCCCGCCGTTCACGCCCGAAACGATTCGCGCCGCGCTCGCCGATGCGCAGGCGGAGGAAGCGGCGGCGCGCAAGAAGAAACGCTGGCGGCTGGGCTTTCTCGGCGCGCTGGCGACCGGTGCGGCCGGCTGGCTCGGCGCATTGGCGTTGGCGCCGCAGGCCATCGCGCCGATCACGCCGCCGCTGCCGAGCGCTTTCGCGCCGGAACGGGTGGCGCGCGGCAAACTGCTCGCTGCGCTGGGTAATTGCGCGGTTTGCCATACCGCGCACAACGGCGTGCCGAACGCCGGCGGCAAGCCGCTCGAGACGCCGTTCGGCACCGTCTACAGCACCAACATCACGCCCGACGGACAGACCGGCATCGGCACGTGGTCGCTGGAGGCGTTCGTGCGGGCGATGCGCGAGGGCATCAGCCGCGACGGCCATCATCTGTATCCCGCGTTCCCGTACACGTCGTTCAGGAACACGTCCGACGACGATCTGAAAGCGCTCTACACGTACCTGATGTCGCAAACGCCGGTGCGCTCGCGTCCGCCGGAAACGAAGCTGGCGTTTCCGTTTAGCGTGCGTCCGCTGATGAGCGCATGGAACGGGCTCTTCCTCGGCCGCAATACCTTCACCGCCGACGCAACGCAAAGCGCGCAATGGAATCGCGGCGCCTATCTGGTGAACGGCCTCGGCCATTGCAGCGCGTGCCATACGCCGCGCAACGCGTTCGGCGCCGAAAAAACCGGTGCGGCCTTCTTTGGCGGCGGCATGGCGGAAGGCTGGGAAGCGCCCGCACTGACGACGCTTTCGAATGCGCCCGTGCCCTGGACCGAGGACGAACTGTTCGGCTATTTGCGCTTCGGTCACGCGCCGCTGCATGGCGTCGCGGCTGGCCCGATGGCGCCCGTCGTCGGCGATCTGGCGGCGTTGCCCGACAGCGATATTCGCGCGATGGCCGCTTATCTGGCGTCGCTCAATCCGCTCGAGCCCAATGCCGATCCGCAGGCCGTGGCGCGTCAGTACGAGCAGGCCAGCGCGATCGCGGGACCAGGCGCGAGAACCGGCGCGAGAACCGGCGCGGGAATGGCTTCCGGCCTCGGCGCGCGGCTTTTCGACGGCGCGTGCGCCGCCTGTCATCACACCGGCAGCGGGCCGCAACTGTTCGGCGCGCATCCGTCGCTGGCGCTCAACACGAATCTGCACAGCGCCACGCCCGATAATCTGATTCGCGTGATTCTCGAGGGCATCGGCTCGCCTGCCCGGCCCGAACTCGGTACGATGCCGGCTTACCGCGACAGTTTCAACGACGCCCAGGTGGCCGAGCTCGTGTCGTATCTGCGTCAGCAGTTTGCCGGCGGCAAGCCCGCATGGCAGGACGTCAGAGCGAGCGTCGCCCGAATTCGCGCGACGCCGCGAGTCGATTGATTCGCCCGACGCTTGACCGCTTGATAAAAACTACCGGCATTCCCGCAATTCTTTTGATAACGGAGAAACGCATGACCACGCGCGCAGGATGGATCACTCGCCTCACGGTTTCGATGACGTTGTCGCTTGCTGCTTTCGGCGCGGGCGCACAGACCATCAAGCTTGGCGAAATCAACAGCTACAAGGCGCAGCCCGCCTTTCTCGGGCCTTACAAGAATGGCTGGAATCTCGCGCTCGAACAGGTGAATGCGGCGGGCGGCGTGCTCGGCAAGCAACTCGAAGTGGTGTCGCGCGACGACAACGGCAATCCGGGCGACGCGATCCGCGTCGCACAGGAGCTGATTGCGCGCGAGCAGGTGCAACTGTTGTTTGGCGGTTTCCTGTCGAACACCGGCCTCGCGCTGACCGACTTCGCGAAGCAGAAGAAGATTTTCTTCCTGGCCGCTGAGCCGCTCACCGACAAGATCGTGTGGGCCGACGGCAACAAATACACGTACCGTCTGCGTCCTTCGACGTATATGCAGGTTGCGATGCTGGTGCCGGAAGCCGCGAAGCTGAAGAAGAAGCGTTGGGCGCTGGTGTATCCGAACTACGAGTATGGACAATCGGCGGTGGCGACGTTCAAGAAGCTGCTGACGGCGGCGCAGCCCGACGTGCAATTCGTCGCGGAGCAGGCGACGCCGCTTGGCAATGTCGACGCGGGTGCGGTGACGCAGGCGCTTGCCGACGCGAAACCCGACGCGATTTTTAACGTGCTGTTCGGCGCCGATCTTGGGAAGTTTGTCCGCGAAGGCAATACGCGCGGGTTGTTCAAGGATCGGAGCGTGGTGTCGTTGCTGACTGGCGAGCCGGACTATCTCGACCCATTGGGGGCGGAAGCGCCTGCCGGCTGGATCGTGACGGGCTACCCCTGGTATTCGATCGATACGCCGGCCAACAAGAAGTTTGTCGATGCGTATCAGGCGAAGTATCACGACTATCCGCGACTGGGGTCTGTCGTCGGCTATTCTGCGCTGATGTCGATTGCTGCCGGGATCAGGAAGGCGGGTTCTACCGATCCTGACAAACTTGCCGCTGCGTTCAAGGGGCTCGGGGTCGACACGCCTTTCGGCCCGATTACCTATCGGGCGCTGGATAATCAGTCGACCATGGGGGCTTATGTCGGCGTCACTGGCGTGAAGGATGGGAAGGGGGTCATGACTTCTTATCGGTATATTGATGGCGCCAGCGTGCAGCCTTCGGATGCCGAGGTTAAGAAGTTGAGGGCGGCTGAATAAGGGCGTTTTTTGCGCGTAGCGCGTGGTGGGTTGTACGCCGTAAAGGCCCAGCCAAAGTGCCGCGAAGGCAAGCAGATCAGGAACAAGCCGATGCTGTAGGCGACAACCAGGCAACAACCGGCTGCTACGCGCAAAAACTACTCTTCTGCATCATGCTCAATGACAAACCGCTTCAAATAAGCCAGCACGGCGGCTTCCAGCGCCCGATGGTCAGCGGTGCTCCTGGACCCGGCATTCTCCTCGTCGCCGAACAGGCTGGAAGGCGCATCATGCACATCCACTTCCTGGCCTTCGCGAAAAATGCGAATCTCATGAACATCTTCGGCGTACTCGGCGATCCAATGCACGCCTTCGATATGCACGCCTGCGCGAACGGTAGGTATCTTCATGGGCGTCTCCCGGCGGGTCGGACCACGACGCCAACCCTCGCTATCACCATACGCTGTCCAGCTAGCCGGCGCGAGTCTTGTCCGGCATTTTCCTGAAGTTTCGCCACGCCGCAGGCCGCTTCTCCGACACGCGCAGACCGCGCGAAAAACCCCTCCAGACAGCGCTTCCAGCGAATCGATCGCCACCCGGAAGCGCCCCGGCACACGCACCACGGTCTTTCCGGCTTCTTACTGCACCGTTGCCAGCACGTCGCGCACGGTCTTGAAGAGGTGCGCGATCTGTTCTTCGTTAATGATGAGCGGCGGCGAAAACGCGAGGATGTCGCCGGTAAAGCGCACCAGCACGCCCGCTTCGAAGCACTTCACGAACGCTTCGTACGCCCGCGCACCCGGTGCGCCGTCGCGCGGTTCCAGTTCGACGCCCGCGATCATGCCGAGATTGCGGATGTCCTTCACATGCTTCGCATCGCGCAGCGTGTGAGCCGCCGCTTCGAAGCTCGGTGCGAGCGATGCCGCGCGCTCGAACAGGCCTTCGCGGCGATACAGATCGAGCGTCGCAACCGCCGCGGCAGCCGCGGCCGGGTGCGCCGAATACGTATAACCGTGGAACAGTTCGATCGCGCCTTGCGCGCCGCTGTTGACGATCGTGTCGTGGATCGTGCGGCTCGCCGCCACCGCGCCCATCGGGATCGCGGCGTTGTTGATCGCCTTCGCCATCGTCAGCAGGTCCGGCGTCACACCGAAATATTCGCTCGCCGTCGCTTTGCCGACGCGGCCGAAACCGGTAATCACTTCGTCGAAAATCAGCAGGATGCCGTGCTTCGTGCAAATCTCGCGCAGCTTCTGCAAATAGCCTTGCGGCGGAATCAGCACGCCCGTGGAGCCCGCCACCGGTTCGACGATCACCGCGGCAATCGTCGACGCGTCGTGCAGTGCGACGATGCGCTCGAGTTCTTCGGCCAGATGCGCGCCCCACGCCGGCTGACCCTTCGAAAACGCGTTGTGTTCGAGGTTATGCGTGTGCGGCAGATGATCGACCGCCGGCAGCAGCGCGCCGGAGAACGTCTTGCGGTTCGGCGCGATCCCGCCGACCGAAATGCCGCCGAAGCCCACGCCGTGATAGCCGCGCTCGCGGCCGATCAGACGCGTGCGCTGGCCCTCGCCACGTGCACGGTGGTACGCCAGCGCGATTTTCAGCGCGGTGTCGACCGATTCGGAACCGGAATTCGTGAAGAAGATCCGGTCGAGCCCGTTCGGCATCAATTCGGCCACTTTCGACGCCGCTTCGAACGCGAGCGGGTGGCCCATCTGGAAGGTCGGCGCGAAGTCGAGCGTGGACAGTTGCTGGGTGATCGCGGCGACGATTTCATCGCGGCCGTGGCCGGCGTTCACACACCACAGACCCGCGCAGCCGTCGAGCACTTCGCGCCCGTCCGTGGTGCGGTAATACATGCCCTTGGCCGATTCCAGCAGGCGCGGCGCAGCCTTGAACTGGCGGTTGGCGGTGAAGGGCATCCAGAAAGACGACAGGTCGTCGATGACGGGGCGCGAAGTCATGGTTTTCTCCTCGAAGTGGTAGCGAAACTGTAGCGTCCGCGGTTTAATGGCGGCATAAACAGTTGCTGCAGTGTGGTGCTAACTGTGTTGGTGAAATTGCGATAACTGTGCCGATTGGTTGGGTGCTCCGGCCGCCCGTGCGAGGCCGGTCGCCTATGCGGGCCGGTCGGACCTAACCGGCTGCACCTTGCCGGTAGCGCCTCGCCCGTAGCACCCTTCCGGTAGCGCCTCGCCGGTAGCGCCTAACCGGCCGCACCTTGCCGGTAGCACCTCGCCGGTAGCACCTCGCCGGTAGCACCTCGCCGGTAGCACAAATCTCCGTCCTTACATGATCGAACTGGAACTTGAACGCGACCGCCGCGCCGCCCCGACGCTCGTCGAGCAGGTCGTGCAGGGCTTTGCATGCGCCATCGAGGCGCAATCGCTGCGCGCCGGCGCGCTGTTGCCATCGGTGCGTCAACTGGCGCAAAGCCACGCATTGAGCACCTTCACGGTCACGGAGGCCTACAACCGTCTGGTTTCGATGGGCCTCGTGGTCGCCCGGCGCGGCTCGGGTTATCGCGTCGCGGCGCGCGCGCCGTCCGCGCGGGTCGCCCCGACCGACTGGCAACCGCCGAGCCTGACCGCCACGTGGCTGCTCTCCGACGTGTTCGCCGATCATTCGGTGCCGATCAAGGCGGGCGGCGGCTGGCTGCCGAACGAGTGGATCAACGAGACCGGTTTGCAGCACGCGCTGCGCGCGATGAGCCGGGTGCCGGCGGCGCGGCTTGGCGATTATGGGCATCCGTACGGTTTCGCGCCGCTGCGCGAGCGGATCGCCGAGCAACTCGACCGGCGCGGCTTGCCGGTTGACGTCTCGAACGTGTTGCTCACGCAGGGCGCGACACAAGGGCTGGATCTGATCGTGCGCACGCTGCTGCGGGCGGGCGACGCCGTGATCGTCGAAGACCCCGGCTACTGCAATCTGCTGCAGATTCTCAAGCTGGCCGGACTGGTCGTGCACGGCGTGCCGCGCACGCCGGCCGGCGTCGATACGGATGTGCTCGAAACGCTGGTCGCGCAGCACAAGCCGAAAGCGATCTTCGTCAACACCACGCTGCAGAATCCGACCGGCGCGACCTTCGGCATGTCGGCCGCGTTCCGTCTGTTGCAGATCGCGGAGCGCCAGCGCATGTGGGTGATCGAAGACGACGTCAGCCGTGAACTGGCGCCGCCCGGCGCGCCGCTTTTCGCCGCGATGGAAGGCTTGCAGCGCGTGCTGTATGTGGGCGGTTTTTCGAAGACGGTGACGCCGGGGCTGCGCTGCGGCTACGTGGTCGCCGAGCGTGCGGTGCTGCGCGAACTGGCGCGCACGAAGATGGCGGTGGGGTTGACGTCGTCGGAAGCGATCGAGCGGATCGTCGACAAGGTGCTGCTCGAGGGGCGCTACGCGCGTCACGTCGAAGCCGTGAACGAGCGGCTCAAGGCGGCGCATGCGACTGTCGAAGAGCGGCTCGATTCGCTCGGCCTCGAACTGTTTCACCGGCCACGCGCCGGCCTGTTCCTGTGGGCGCGCCTGCCGATCGAGCCGGAGCGGGCCGGCGAAGTGGCGACGGCCGCGCTCACGCACGGCATCTGGCTCGCGCCCGGCTCCTATTTCCGCCCCGACGATGCGCCGAGCGCCTGGTTCCGTTTCAACGCGCCGTACTCGACCGACGACGCGTTGTGGCGCTTCATCGAACGGGTCGGCCGGGACTCGGGGCAGGGCTCCGCATGGGCCGCTCGCTGACGGCCGCCGCGCCTAGCCGAGCAGCTTCAGCGCGATCGGATACAGCGTCAGCACCAGCAGCAGCGCCATCACCACGTTGAAGATGCGCAGCTGCTTCGGGTCCGACAGCACGCGCCGCATGGCAGTGCCGAAGCCCGCCCACAGGCAGATGCACGGGAAGCCGACCACGTAGAAAATGATCGCCATCGCCAGCGCGTTGAGGCTGTAGCTCTCGCTGAGGTGAATGGTGGTGGCGGCGGTCAGCACCATCATCCATGCCTTCGGATTCACCCACTGGAAAGCTATGGCCTCATGAAACTTCATGGGCCGGCGTTCGCCTTTCTTCACCTTCAGTTCGCCCGACGTGCCGATTTTCCACGCGAGATACAGCAGATAAGCGACGCTCGCGACTTCGAGCACGGTGTACAGCACGGGAAAGTGCACGAAGGCCTCGCCAAGGCCGATGCCGACCGACAGCATCAACAGCACGACGCCAGCACTGATGCCAGACAGATGCGGCAGCGTGCGGCGAAAGCCGAAGTTGACGCCCGAGGCCAGCAGCATGGTGTTGTTCGGACCGGGCGTGATGGTGGTGACGAGCGCGAACAGAATGCCGGCGGGCAGCGCGCTGAGACTGAGGAAAGACATGGGTGGCTCCGGTGTCGATAGGACTTTCAGGCATTCTAGCGACGCAAGCCGGTACAGTACCGGTACGGATTTTGAAATGGTGTCCGGTACGGATGGCGTGGCGGTGTCTGCTGTCGGACTTGATGCTGTGATGGGCTTCGAAATTCCGGATGATGGCCTTGACCATTGGCTGGTTGTGGAACGATCGCTTCAGAAAGCTTACATTGCGCTGCTTCGCGCGTGCCTTGAGCGCCTGAATCAGGGTAGATTTCCCTGAACCATCGGAGCCCTTGATGGCGACGAGGAATTTCACGGTGTTGGATTGCATCAGGAAAGCCCGGCAATGCGTGCGGCGTTGGCCGCTTCGTTGAATTTACCCTTCTTTAGCCAAGTGGAAATCGAAAGCATCGTCCGCAACTGAAGCGCTGCACTGAATACCTGTTCACGGATTCCGCTATCGGACAAATACGAGGCCCTGTAAATTTGCGCGATGTCGGCCTGACCACCGAGGCTGAGTCGCAGAAAGGTGTACGCCGCGCACATGGCTGGATGCGTGAGGCGGCAATTCGGATCGGTGATCACGATTTCTCCATCCGCATTCAGCAAGATGTTGTCCATCGAGAGATCCGAATGGGTCAAGGTACCACCGCTTTTTTCGTGTTCACAATCCGATTCGATGCAGCAGGTTGCGGCGAGAAATTGTGAACGCAGTTGCCCCCGGAACATCTCGTGCTGCGCTATCTGAGCAAGACGCCGTTCCCACTCGATCTCCATTTCGCCGGAGAAGGTGCCGGCCACACCTTGCCACGGTTGTTCCCTGTCAGGACGACCGTATCCTTGTCCGGCAGCACGATGCATCAGGCTTTGAAGCCTGGCGATTCGCTTCACCATGTCAGTTGACACATGGCCGAAACCGGCGAGCGGTGCGCCATTCACTCTCTCCATGACCAGAATGTCGGGCCCATGGTCGTGGATCGTGTCATCAACCAGCAAGACATTGGGCACTGGAACGCCGCTGGCTCGCCAGGAATCCAGGAAGTAGGCCTCCGACTTTGCCGTGCCCGGAGCAATCGTAAGCTTCACGACCACCGGAAGACCGGACGAACGCTGTGTCCCACCCAGGACCGTCGATTGCCCGTTCGATAAAAGCTGCAGATCATGAAACCCGCCTTCGCACCGGTGAACAAGCAAGGCGTTGATAGCGGCCAGCGACCACGATGAACCATCACTCAAGCGTATATCCATAGTTTCCTCTTTCCCGCACCTGCTCACGAAGCCTGAAAAGCGACGAAAAACGTTCCATGAAAAAATTCCTGGCTTGTGCCGGATTCAATGTAGACGGCGTCAAGCAGCACGGCCGGCGAGAATGGACGCTCGGCGATCTGCCCTGCGTGCAGACCTTCGCCTCGAAGGTCATCAACTAGGACACCACGGACTTCCGGCAGCACTACGCGGACCTGCAAAGGCTCGTCGCGGAGCGCAAGTATGCAGAAGAGAGCGGCACGCTCGACCGCTTCGACGCGGCGCACCCGAACGTCGAACAGGGACTGGCGATCTATCAGGCCGCCAATAGCGAAGTGAAAGCGCTGTTCAGGGAACGCAAGGAAGCGGAAGCGATCGAGGACGGCGCACAGCGGCAGCAGGCCGTGCGTGAACTGAACCGGCGCCTGCGGCTGATTCAGATGACCGCGAATCACGCGTACCGGGAAGCGCAGAACGATTGACCCGTAGCCAGGAGCAGCATCATGCGCCGCCTGCTCGCCGCCGCGTGCCTCATCCTCTGCCTGACTGTGCTCGCGGTTTGCGCCTGCACGCTGATCTATATCGAAGGCAGTTCGAACAGCGTCACCGATACGGGCGGGCATAGCGGCACGGTCGCCATGCCCGCATCCGCTTTCGATCCTTCACTGGTCCGGTAGCGCCCAGGACTTTTCGCCCTATGTTTATGGTTGAAATGCAGTCAGAACAGCGACGGAGTTGCACCGGTTTAGCAGCCTGACGTTGAACGCGCACGGCACCTTACGCGCGCATTCCTGAGCGGTCCTGTGATGCGATCAGTAACGGCTTCGGTTCGCACTTGCACATGCACCAGTCGTAGCCCAGCGCCTGCTTGCGTCCGCCCGGCCCCCTGTCCGGCAGACGCTCCCCCACGCAGAGAATCCAGCCTCCGGTATTGCATTTCGGACACCAGACGGGATCGCCTTCATACGCCACGGCGCGGCCGTTCATCGTATCGGCCCGCGACTTGACCTATACCGTCCCGCCTGCCGTGGTCGTGTCGCCTTCACGGATATCAAAACGTTGACTCATCGTTAATTCCCTTGAAACAGATAGTGATGCTTTGAGAAACCGCCTCCATGCCGGGGTTACGTCGTCTCGGCGTAGGGCACAAAATGCCACTGCTGGAACTCTGGATCGAACAAGGCAAGCTGCCTGCAATCTTCCGGGTCTCCGCGCGTTAGCTCCATTGAGTCAATTGCCAGGTCAGCGATCACCTGTCGGCGCAGGCCGGTCCAGTCCGGGATGTTCCGTGCCGTTTCCTGCCACGCATAAAGGCCCGCGAGTTCGCGAAACCGGGAGTATTCCGCGAGCATGATTTCATCGACTTCGAACCCGGATGGATCAAGCGCCCAATGGTGCATGAGTCTGCAACATCTGCCGAATGCGCCTCCCGGCCTCGCGATAATCCGGCCATCAAGCGCAGGCCATCCGAGGTGCATGTCGGCAATAAGCCCGTGCCCGTCATGGTCGCGAAACAGGCTCTCTTCGATCTCGGACGCGGCCATGACCTGATGGGGCTCCCCGCGTCTCGTAAGGTGAGCCGCTTCGATTACGGCATCGAACGGTGACAGAAAACATGTGACTGCGCGGCCTAGTTCAGTTCTTACGGTATCGACGCACCAGTCACCGTCTTCGTCTCTGAAGAGCAGGACATAGGCGGGTACGACACTAAAAAACGGCTGTGCATTGCCGTCACGCTGGATTACGGAAGATGTCAAAACCGACCTCCTTTTGTGGGTCTCCACGCATACGAGCAGCCACTCCTCGGTGATTGGCAACGATTGGTTCCTACCAATCCTTTAACTGATGGAGTCTCCTACGAATAGAGGCTGCATCCTTGAATGGATATGTGACAGCGACTCCATCCCTTACCCCATCCCATCCTTGACCAAACTTGTTCATTATCTTGTCCTGCCGTGTAAACGGCGCAGTATCACTAACAAGATTGTATTTATAGACATAGACTTTGTAGAAATCCCCTTGAAAATCGGATGCTTGAGAGTTAATCGACCATTTTACTAGCACGGCGAAGCTTTTGCTCTTGCCAAAAAGAACTGTTGCTATTTGCGGACTTCCGCCTTCCACCTCATATCGGTCGATCTCAACGGCCTTAGCGCCTTCGCAAACCCAATTCGTAACAATATCATACGGTTGCGCACCAAGCGCATGAGTCTCATTCGGATAATATCTTTGACCAAATTCCAAGGCACAGCCGTGCTTTATCTGATCGGCCGAAATTCTAGGTGGCGATCGACCGTAAGAATCTGCAAATGACGGCGATAACATGCTTGCCGCTAGCAAAGATAAAATAAATACCAGCTTCTTTACCATCCATTTGCTCCAGTTAACGTTGCATCCCAATCATGCTTGCATGGCTGTTGCCCTTTATTAATTATCTCAAAGGCCCGACGAGCGGCGGCTTTTCGACGGTCAATGTCCTTTAGGGCAGGGTTTATTATTTTTGTAACGATCTTTGGGTTGTTTGCATCCGCTGGGGAGTTGATCGTGCGACTGCTCCAAAACCACGCTGAAGAATCGGTGGCGGCATGCCTATCGCTCTCGACCTTCGTTGGGTCACTTGCTATGTCAATGCCGCTGGCATTTTTGTACTGGTTGTAGCTTGCCAGCCATGTCAAATGTAAAAGACCGCGACCTCTGTAGTCCCTGTTTGGATACTCGTTATCTCCGAACAAAACCATACCCAACTCACTGTCGTTATTAACAAGATGAGTCTTTGTATAGTTCTCCATTTGCGCGACGTTCCAGTCTGGATGGAGTCGGTGCAAACCGTTCTTCAGTGCGGTTGTATATATTCCCCACAACCTATTCCCGTCGCTATAGCGCAAATTCTCCCTGAATGCTGTAAACCCACCGCACTCAACCTCACATTGACCAAAGAAATGAGAAATACGGTTGCATGTATTTATCTTATATTTTTTGAATGCAATATTTAGCTCCGCAGAAAATCCGATTGAATCTTTCTGGCTTATATTTGAGAATATTTTTCTCAGAATTTCGGACGTAATCGTCAAATCAGTGCCGCAATGTGGGCATATCAACCCAGCAGAAAGGAAATTGCCAACCAAAGCAATGGGATGAATATGATGCACCGTCGCGCTGGCAGAAAAGCCCGCGACCTTGCCCTTCACATCGTTCCACCATTGCAGCTTGTGGATGCGCTGCAATTCCACCTGCCAGTTCTCCCGCGCGTTGCGCATCAGCGGCGTGATTGCGTCCCATCGCGACATGTCACCGCCCCATTCGCTTTCGTAGCGAAGGATCACGTGTGATAGGGCCTGCGCGAGCCAAGGCGTGCGCATGGCGGCCTGCATGGCCCTGGCGCCCGCAGGATTCCCCGGTTTGGGCTTGCGACTGGCACCGTAGCTCGGAGGGGGAGCCAGCCTTGCGATCGTCTGTTCCAGTTTCAGCAGCAACGGACTGCCATTGACTGCGCTGACCGATGGCTCGAATTCCTTCGGTTCCTTCCAGTCCGCCGCACCGGTGACGACCAGATTGCGCTTGAAGGCATCCGCGAGATTGATACCGGTGGCGTCCACCTTCTCAAAGCCGGGCCACGCCCACGGACTCTGCCACTGTGTACCGGGATGGTTCTTCTCGCAGACCCAGCCCGTAGCCGGGTGGCCGTCTGCATTGCCGAATTTCACATACCACCATTGCGTCTTGCCGTCGTCAACAGCCTTGTCCCGCGCACTCAATCCGTCGAGTTGACTGCGTGGATACACCAGCGTAAATGCGTTCGCCGGATCGGCCACCTTTTGCACGCTCAGCGGGAACCGGCTCCAGGCGGGCGTTGTGGCCGTTGCGGTTGCGAGTTGGCACACGACTGCCTGGCCTTGCTCAGTTCTTTCGGTGACAAGGCAGGGGTCGCCGTCATCGTCTTCAAAAAAGAGAATGTAGACCGGCAACGCCCTGAAGAACGAAAGTCCGCTGTGGTCATGCCGGATACCGGGAGTCAACAAGGTTATCCTCCGTTATTTTCGCGTCTCGTTGTAGCAGCGCTGTTCATTCGGCATCGTGAGGCTACCAGTTTTTGTAAAAATTCATCCTCGCCACACAAACGTCGTGCTCCTCTAGAAGCTTGGCGTGAGTCATTTGGCAATTAGCTTCGACGTATCGAAACCAGTCCTGATTATTTCCATCTGGCGTATCTCGAGATAATTTATTGAGCACCTGACCCGCATTGCCATTTTCATATTCATTCGCCATGAAATTTAAAGCCTGCTTAAAATCATTCATGCTATACGAGTTATCAAGGAAAAGGAGTTCGCGTGTCCTCGTGGACGTTACCGATTCTAAACAAGCCAATTTATCGATACCCGCTTCCTGACCTGGGCTGGTTTCATCAAATGCTACTTGACAGTACCTAGTCTTGTACTGAATCCAATAGCGTTGCGCCTGCTGTAACTTCTTGCGATCTGCTTCCACCCATTTTTTCCCCAGCGCCTGATAAACACGATTTAATTCAGCATCAGTTTCCTTGAAATTTGATTCGGCACAAGTCTCAATCTCGCGCGTTATCTGACTGTCACATACCGACTTGGAATAAGCGGAATTAGACAGTATAAATAGTCCAGTAAATATCACACTAATTCGCTTCATTTATTTATCTCCAGCAATTGCAGTTCATGCCCTCTTCAAACAAATTCGCTTCTTCATCGCGCCGGATCAGAAGTCCTTTTTGCGTAACTGGGTCCCATAGTGTCTTCATAGCCCGTAATTGGAGTGGAACGTCAGATGCATTATTTGCACTAATATCCGCCCGAATCGCACGCATATGTACTCTCGTTTTTTGCCCAGGCTTGTCCTGCATGCCTGGACCGCGATTAATCACAAGATCCAGAAGCGCACCCGAGCAATGGGGATGAAGACCTACAACACCGGGAAATGCGTCAACCGTCTGCTGCGCATACCGTCGTTTCATCACCATCGCCAAACGCAACGCCATATCTAAGGTGACAGGTATGTCTGCCAGCGAGGGCTGTAGATGTCTCGCTTGATCTCCGTGCTTTCCCGATGCTCCCTGGAGTCGGGTGATTTGAGCAGTCGAAAAAATGCAGTTCAGATCGGTTGCAATTTGAGCAGGACTCTGTTGCCCCAAATCATAGCCATAGCCAACCGTCACGCCGCTAGATTGATCGCCACCCGGAACATACGGATGATCTTTATAGCCTTCATTCGAAAGAATAAATTGAAAAGATTTTTTCGAGATTCTGAATGTACCTTCCGTAGTCTCAAACTCGAAGACTTCCGTTTTGCATGTCGAGGGACATCCGCTGAAATTCGCAATGAGGCCAATCGGGTGAATATGATGCACCGTCGCGCTGGCAGGAAAGCCCGCGACCTTGCCCTTCACATCGTTCCACCATTGCAGCTTGTGGATGCGCTGCAATTCGACCTGCCAGTTCTCCCGCGCGTTGCGCATCAGCGGCGTGATTGCGTCCCATCGCGACATGTCACCGCCCCATTCGCTTTCGTAGCGAAGGATCACGTGTGATAGGGCCTGCGCGAGCCACGGCGTGCGCATTGCCGCCTGCATGGCCCTGGCCGTAACCTTGCCCGCAGGATTCTCCGGCTTGGGCTTGCGACTGGCTCCATAGGTCGGAGGGGGAGCCAGCCTTGCGATCGTCTGTTCCAGTTTCAGCAGCAACGGACTGCCGTTGACCGCGCTGACCGATGGCTCGAATTCCTTCTGTTCCTTCCAGTCCGCCGCACTGGTGACGACCAGGTTGCGCTTGAAGGCATCCGCGAGATTGATACCGGTGGCGTCCACCTTCTCAAAGCCGGGCCACGCCCACGGGCTCTGCCACTGTGTACCGGGATGGTCCTTTTCGCAGACCCAGCCCGTAGCCGGGTGGCCGTCTGCATTGCCGAATTTCACATACCACCATTGCGTCTTGCCGTCGTCAACAGCCTTGTCCCGCGCACTCAATCCGTCGAGTTGACTGCGTGGATACACCAGCGTAAATGCGTTCGCCGGATCGGCCACCTTTTGCAGGCTAAGCGGGAACCGGCTCCAGGCGGGCGTTGTGGCCGTTGCGGTTGCAAGTTTCTCGCGCTCGATCCATACAGGCGGCCCCTCGGGCATGAGCAGGGTCGTGGTCGAATCCTGATATCGCGGTTGCACCTTGACCCAGGGACCGCTTGCCGGACTGTCCGGTGTCACATCAGCCCGGTACAGGGGATGCCAGTCACACAACTTGCGATCCGCCGGAGGGATGTCTTTCACCAGTTTCGCGCCCGCATTTATCACCAGAAGGGTCCGCTGCTCGACGGGTAGCTGTGCCGCCCGCGCGCGGCTTTTATCCAGAAACGCGCTGAAACCATCGTCGGCAAAGACTTCGAGATGCAACAGCTGGCGCTTCGGCACAGGCGGCAGCGGCGTCGCGCGCTCGTAATCGTGATACTCGCCGATCTGGCCGAGCGGCGTCCCGGCCTTGACGAATACCGGCTTCGGAGGAATCACCACCTGTCCTACCGGGTCCGGTTCCTTGATCCCTTGCAGGTTCGGCTTGTACAGCCAGCCCCAGTCGTTTTCAGGCGTGACCTTCGCGTTATCGGCTTCAGTTTTCCACGGCACATTCTGGTCCTCCCACCCCAAATAGCCGCCATTGACCGGGCTGACCATATGACCCGCCGTGATGGTCTTGATGTGTACCCACTGGCCGCGCGTCTCGCCGACGATGACCTCGCTGCCTTCGGGCAGGAAGCCGACCTGTTCGCCCGCCGTGAAGCTGCCGGCCTTCTTGCCCGCCTTCGGCTCCGTCCAGACGAATGCGCCCGCCACCCCGGTCGTGCCTCCCTCGGGCGGGGCCATCTGATGATCCCTGTTCTGAACGCGGAACGCGTCAACATCCAGCCACCACCACGGACGCTTCAGTTTCTCATCGGCCAGATAGGTCGCCCAGTCCGCCGTGTGCATGTAGAGACTGTAGATATCGTGTGACTCGTCAGCTGGCTGTACGCCCGTGCTGTTGGGCGCGGGCGGCAGCGTCAGCGTATGGCGTGCCAGCACGAAGCCGGTCGAGTACATGGCCCACTTGCCGTCCTTGAATTGCAGGTGCGGATAGGCGTCATCGATCCTGTAGGCAACAATGTATCCGTCAGCAATGCAGCGCACGCCGTCCTTTGTCCCGAACATGCCGACGCCGTTGTTCAGGTGGATACCGCCGTGCGGAAAGCCATTGACCCCCAGCGGGAAAAAGCCGTCATCCATTCCGGCCAGTGCCTGATAGAAGGTCTGCGGGCTGGTCACTTCCTTGTTGTCCCTGTCCGCAAACGGATAGCGCCACGTCAGCGGTGTGGTCGCTGGGGGCGGCGCGGGGGCCGCTGATGCGGGCGCAGGGGCCGATGCTGGTGCGGGATGCGGGTGAGCTTGTGCGGGCATGCTTGTAAGGTGTGGTAGTGGTAAGGGTCAGTAAGTCAGGTTCGACGCAACGTTGTCAGCCGGAGAACCGTGAACCGTGAGCGCCCGTATCCGGCAGATCGGTCGTCCACGGGAGCCCTTGCTTGACCATTGCCGAATCCGGGGCGTCCTTCTGGAACGACACCGCCTTTTCGATGTAGTCACCCGGTGTGGCGTTCGTGATGTTGGAGGGGGTGATACGGACGTATGAACCGCCCGCGCCAATCCAGACCTCATCCTTTGCCGAGAGGATGAGCTTGCCGTTCGAGCTGGTTATCTTGATATCCTTCAGGGCCGACATATCAAGCTCGTCGCTCTGCGCCTGAATCTGGACCTTCCCGCGCGCTGCAAACAGCTTGATGCCGAGGGTATGGGCGAACAGCGACAGCGCGCTTTCGGCCGCCATGACGATGCTCTTCAGGGCGCTCACGTTGAAGCCTGAGCCAGTCGTCACATTCACGTCCTTACCCGCGCCAACCGATACACGATCAGGCGTCGAAACAGCGATGCCCCGGGGCGAGGACAGCAGCATGACGGCCTCCTTCAGCTCGTTCACGCTGTTCTTCAGCCATTCGTTTTCGGCCTTCAGGTCGGCGATCTCGGCCTTCGCCGTGTTCGCGAGATCGGCCAGCCCCTGAGCCTGAACCTGTAGTGTCTGGAACTGCTGCATGGCTTCCGCCATGTCGGTCTGTTTGTCGCCAGCCTGTTGCTGTACATCGCTGGACAGCATCAGCCCGCCACCGGCACGCAGCGCGCCCTGCTTATCGGTGCGCAGTTCAAAGCCGTTGCCGCGATGCTCACGTTTACCGTTGACGATGTGACCCAGGGTCAGCTGGCTCTTGCCTGAATGCTCGGTGGAGAACCTGACGTGTTCCTCACCTTCCCAGTCTTCAAGATCAACCTCGTTGCCGCTCTGCGTATAAATGCGGTTGCGCGACATCAGGCGATCCTGACAGGTAATCAGGTCGACCTGCTGGCTCGTGTGATGGAAAGCGCTGATATACGGCTTGTTCGGACAACCGTCTCTAAATTCTATGATGGCTTCCGTCTGCTCCACTGCAGGGAAGTGGAAGCCTGTCTGCAAGCCGCCCGCGAATGGTTTCGCAAGCCGCAGCGGCACGCTCTCGCCACCGGCAGGCCACTCGCCATAGTCACAATCGAAGCGGACGACGTAATAGCCCTGCTGTGTCAGATAGGCATATTTGTACTTGCCCGGTGACGTGACACGGGCACTCAGCGTTCCCGTGATTTTCGGCCACCGATGATCCTCGATTCTTAACCGGAAACGCCGGTCCGAAGGAATGGCCTTGTAGGTGTTGCGATAGGGCTGGTCACGCGCGCCCGAGTGCGTGACTTCGATGATGACCTGACCGTGCGGCGCATCCGGCAGATTGTCGTCTGTAGTCAGGATGCGACCGGGACGCAGTTCGCGCAGGTTGCTCTCGCCTGTATAGACGACCTGCCACGCGAGCGCAGCCTCGTGGCGTAACTGTGCTTCCCACCGTGCGCCGTCCTGATCAAGATGACCCGTGCCGTAGATATAGGGCTGGCCGTAAGTCGTTGTATCGCTTTGGGCGACGTTCCCCTCGGCCCTGAACCGCTCCCATGCCTGGTCGGGGTTATAGTCGGCCACGACAAAGGACTGGGGCACCATTTCGGTGTCCGTGCGCAACGCCGACACGGATTCTTCGCCCGTCATCAGGCCCGAGATGGCCCGGTGCAGGGCCGTGACCTTGGGCTGGTACACATAGTGGTCGATATCGTCGCCAAAAATTACGACATCGCCGTGATCGCCCTGGATGATGTAGCTGTACATGCCTTCCTGCTGCATGAGCATGTTGACAAAATCCCAGTCTCCCTGCTGGTACTGGAACCTGAACTGGTGCCTTGGATACTGGCGACGCAACTTGAAGATGAACTGATGCCCCTTCAGTTCGTTGCGGCGCAGGACCGAATCGATGATCTCGGGCGCACTCTGGTTCTGGTAGGTCTGCGTCGTGCGGGGATTCAGGCAGGCGATGTGCGCTTCGAGAACTATCTCGTAACTGCTAAAGTCATTTGTCGTCTTCGTATGCGAGAAGCGTGTAATGCGTCCCCAGTACACGACCGGCTCGCCGCCATCGTCGGGCACGAGCCTGAACTGCGCCTCATGTCCCAGGATCACATCACGCTTTAGCTTGTCCGGGAAAGTCGCGACGATATCGATGCGGTAGGGCTGCCCCATCCTTTCGACGGCACGGTATGACACCACCGAAATACCCTCGATCCTTTCAGGCCCGAGCACCTGAAGGAAATATTTCTCGTGGTCACCAGCCCCCGCGGGCTTCTTCGGATTACGTTTAAGCTCGTCCCAATTCTCAACTGTTGAACTCACAAACCACTCCCCCTGTTCCTGATCTGGTCGCACAAACCGTTAGCTGACCATTTAACTTTCATCAGGTCAACCAAGTGTTTTCGAGATAGCCTTGAATTGACAATTTTCAAACATTCCTCTCTCACTTTATTTCTAATGCATATTTGTGCTGGATGGCGCGTAGGCGCAAGGCTCTGTCTCGTCTTCCGCTGGAAAATGCCTCCATCTATGGAAGTACCCCGTCGCACAGTTCCCGGAACTGATCCAGTTCCAGTTGAAGGTCTGACCGGGCATCCTCGGCAATCGTCCGCAGTTGTGCTACGACGGGCGTGCTGTCAAGGTTCGACGCCTGCATGTATTGAATGGTGACCGCGAGCTTGACCAGCTTCGCAAAGGCGTCCGCGTAGTGCAGGCCTATGCGCAGCGTACGGGCTCGTTTCTTCGAGCGGGGAATTGTGCGGGGCGTGCTTGGGGTCTTGCGG
>NZ_JBYSWU010000039.1:0-75320 GCF_058781505.1 Paraburkholderia sp. FW306-2-2C-D06C
CTTTGCGGCCGGCAAAGAAAAGTAGGTGCTCCCCCGCACAGGGGGAAAGCTAATAGACCAATACCAAATCAAGGAAAGGCCAAAGAAGTCAGAACAGGGAAAGACACCGCCGCAGGCAGCACGAACATAAGCGCCGCGAAGGCAAATAATCAAGTAAAGACCACCACCGCATGCAAACCACAAATCACCGCAGCAAAAAGCAAAAAGCAAAAAGCAAAAAGCAAACTTTATTCCGGCAACTCAGCGGCCCCCATACGCCGCGCAATCACACGTGATCGCTGGGCCAGATACCCCGAGCCCCTGTGCTCGTCAAAATACTTAGGCCGCGGCAACATCACGGCCAGCCGGGCCGACTGCGCAGCAGTCAACTTATCAGCCGAAGTCTTATAGTAATAACGCGCCGCCGCCTCGGCGCCATACACTCCATTCCCCCACTCAACGGAGTTGAGATAAATCTCAAAAATCCGTTCCTTGTCCATCAAGGACTCGATCATCCAGGTAATGATCAGTTCCTGCCCCTTGCGGATATAACTCTTCTCCCGCGACAAAAACAGATTCCGCGCCAGTTGCTGAGTGATCGTCGAGCCGCCTCGCACAATCCGACCCTTGGCCTTATTCCGCTCCCACGCCTGCAAAATGGCGTCAGTCTCGTACCCGTTGTTATTAACGAAATTGGCGTCTTCGGAAGCGATAATCGCCCGCTTCAGATTGCGCGAAATCTGCTCATACGGCACCCACGTATGCTGCACCGACAAATCAGGCCGATCCTCGGACAACTTCCACGCATCCGAACGCATGAACGCAGTCGATTGAGGATTGACGTAATTCCACGCCGCGATCTGCGCGAAGTAAAAGAGCTGCGTCGCGAACCACGCAATCGCCACCACCGCGCCCAGATAAAAAAACCATCGCGCCGGACCTGGCCGGCTCGCGCGCCGCGTTACTGTCATCGTGGTCACAGTCCTCGAATCGGTGAGTTCCGAAGTGTCGAGCGCTCGCCTAGGCGCGCGGCGGCGCCGTCAGCAATGCACGCAACTCGGCCAGCACAGGCGCGCCGTCAGGCCGCACGCCGCGCCACACAAAAAACGATTCGGCGGCCTGTTCGACCAGCATGCCGAGACCATCAGCGCCGCGTGCTCCCAGTTTGCGCGCGTGCTCCATGAACACCGTCGGCTGAGCGCCGTACATCATGTCGTAAGCCAGCGTGCCCGCGCCGAACGCACGGTCGTCGCACTCCGGCAGCGACGCATCGAGACTGCCGGCGGTCGCGTTGACGATGACGTCGTACTCGCCCGCTTCGATCGCTCGCGTGCTGCCGCCCGTCAGGCGGCACGCTGCGTCGCGCGCGGCTTGCGCGAACTGGTCGACCAGCGCTTCGGCCTTCGCGGCCGTGCGGTTGACGATCGTCAGCGTATGCGGCGCGCGCTCGAGCATCGGCAGCACCACGCCGCGCGCCGCGCCGCCCGCGCCCAGCAGCAGGATGCGCGCGCCCTTCAGCGGCACGCCGAGATTCACCTCGATGTCGCGCACGAGACCGAAGCCATCCGTGTTATCGCCGTAAATGCCGGCCGAATCGATGCGCAGCGTGTTCACCGCGCCCGCGGCTGCCGCGCGCGGCGACAAGGTGTCAGCAAACGCGTGCGCGTCGAGTTTGAACGGCACGGTCACGTTCAGGCCGCGTCCGCCGGCTTCTATAAAAGCGCGCACGTACGGCACGAAAGCATCCACCGGTGCGAGCAGATGGCCGTATTCGATGGGCTCGCCGGTCTGCGCGGCGAAACGCCCGTGAATGAACGGCGACTTGCTATGGCCGACCGGATTGCCGATCACCGCATAGCGGTCACGCACGACGTCGTTAGCGCTCATCGTCCCGGCTCCGCGACATGTTGATCGGCCGCCGCAGCGCTCGCGCCCGCGTCGTTTTCGGCGTCGCCCTGCGCCGCCGCAGCGCCGTCGAGGTCCGCTTCCGCCTGCGCCTCGGCTTCGCCCTCGGCGCTTTCGTCGGCGGCGTCGATGATTTCCTCTTCGCCCTCGTCGGCTTCCTCAGCCTCCGCGCCGCTCGTCACGGTCGGCGCGTCGAGAACGTGCAGCAAGCGCACAGAGGCTTCGACGGTCAATTCATCGATCGACATCACTTCCATCTGCAAGCGCGTACCGCGTGCATGCACGCCGAGACCCGGCACGTGCAGCAGCAACGGAATCTCTTCGAGGCGCACGAGATCGCCCTTCACCACCGACGCCACCACCTGCTTCCTGTTCTCCTGCTTCAGCCAGCGCAGGCACCAGAAGTACTCCATGCGGCGCTGGTGATCGGCATACGCGCTGTAGGTATCGTCGAAACCTTGCACGACGGCGAACAGATCGGCGTCTTTCGGCTTGAACGGGGCGGCCAGTTTCGCGGTCACGCCATGCTGCACACACGCGATCAGCTGCCACTGGTTCACCAGGTCGACGTAGCGGCGCAGCGGCGACGTGCTCCACGCATATTGCGTGACGCCCAGGCCTTCGTGCGGCGCGGCCGTGGTCTGCATGCGGGTGCGCTTCGGGCCGCTCGGCGCGCCGAACGCGCGCTGCGTACGGTAGATGCCCGGCACGCCGTGGTCGTGCAGGAACGCGCCCCACGACGAGTTGGCCAGAATCGCCAGCTCCGCCACGATCGTATCGAGCGGCGAACCGCGCCGGCGCGGCGTGATCGTGATGTGCTCGCCGTCCACATAGAAATTGAAATCGCTGTTGCGCTGCACTTCGCGGCGCAGACCGTAACCGGCGCGCGCGGTCTGACGCTTTTCGAACAGCGCCTGCGCGAACGGCCACAGCACCGCGATGTCGTCCTTGTGCGGATAGTCGCCGCTGCCGGCGACTAGCGCCTCTTCGGTGACCACTTCGTCGAGCGTGTTGTGGCGCAGATTGTTCTTCACGAACACGCGCTCGGCGCGCGTTTCGCTCGCCACGATCTCCTGCGTCTCGCGATTGACGATCACGTACAGCGAGAGCGCCGGCCGCAAGCCGCCTTCGGCCAGCGTGAACGCTTCGACAACGCTATCCGGCAGCATCGTGATCTTGTCGCCCGGCATATAAACGGTCGACAAACGCGTGCGCGCGATCGCATCGATATCGTCGCCGCGCCCGATGCCGAGCGCCGGCGCGGCGATGTGCACGCCGATCCGCACGCGGCCGTCGGCCAGATGCTCGACGGAGAACGCATCGTCGATTTCAGTGGTGGTGACGTCGTCGATCGAGAACGCTTCGACTTCGGCTTCCGGCAGATCTTCCGGCAAGCTGCCGACAGTGACCAGCGGAAAACCGGTGCCGTGCGGGAAAAACTCTGACAGGAATTTCGCTTCGTGCAGCGCGCGCGCTGACGGAATGCCGCCGCATTCGAGCATCAGGCGCGCCTGCGAAATGCCTCGCGCCGCCGCCGCGCCTTCGAGCGCCTTGTATTCGATCGTGTTCTTGTCGGGTTTGGTGAGCAAAGCCAGCGCCTTGCTGCCCGTGAACGCCTCCGGCAGACGGCCCACCTTCAGCTCATCTTCATAGCCGGCCTGCACCAGCGCCTGCTGACGCTTGCGCTCGAGTCCGGCAAGCGCCATTTTCAGTTGCTCCTGCGGCGCGCGTTGATACATGCCGCGGCCCTTGCGGCGGAAGTACACCGGCGCGCCGTGCATGCGCAGCACCAGCGCCGCGCGCTCGATCGGGCCGAACTGCTCGCCGAAGTACTCGGCGCCCAGGGTGGCAAACGGAAATTCGTCGTCAGGCGCGCATTCCCACAGGAAGTCCAGATCGATGTCCTGGGCGGCGGTATCGGCCTGCTGCATCAACTCGGCCGCGGTCGGCTTCTCGAATTCGATCAGCACGTCTTTCGCGCGCACCTTGGCGCGCCGGCCACCCGGCAACTCGACCTGAAACGCATCGCCTTGGCGCGACAGCACGCTGCCCGCCTTGAAACTGCCCGATTCCTCAAAGAAAACGTTCACTCAATACTCTCGTTCTGACTTGCATCTGCCGGCGCGTCCGACTCTGTTCGGCTGTCGGTCACTGCGTGCGCGGCACGGCAACGTGTTCGTGGTAGTGGGTCCGCGACGCGATACTCGCGCGCCGGCGGCATGAATCTCGTGAAAGACAAGTCTTGGCTTTGGCCGTCAGGCCGCCTCGCACGGCGCCGGCGGCTCGACGTCTTGCGCATCGCAAAAGGCCAGCACCTCGTCGGCGTATTGCGCGAACTCGCTGATCGCGTGGTCGCTGCCTTCGATCAGCGTCGTGCGGGCGCCGGGATAGTGCGCGAGCATTTCGCGGTAATCGAGCACTTCGTCGCCGGTGGCCGCCATCAAATAATAGCGTTCGGGCCGTGTAATCGACGCGACACCGAGCGCGCGCAACTCGTCCAGATGGCGCGGCTCGACGACGATGCTGCCGCCGCCGTGCCACAACGGCTGCTCGCCGAGATACGCGCTCAGGTCGCGCTGCGGCACGACCGCCGGGTTCAGCAGCACCGCCGGCCAGCCATGCTTCTCGGCCAGCCACGTGGCGAAATAGCCGCCGAGTGAACTGCCGATCAGCGTCACGCGCTCGGCGCCCGCCGCGGCCGCCAGCGATTCGGCGAGCGCCACCGTCTCGAACGGCGAAACCGGCAGCATCGGACAGCACCATTCGTCGCCGCGGCCGAGTTCGGCGAGACGCGCCGCCAGCACGCGCGCCTTGAACGAATTCGGCGACGAGCGGAAACCGTGCAGATAAAGGATCACGAAGCGCCTCGCGTGGAGAGTGCGTCGAGCAGCTTCTGATGCACGCCGCCAAAGCCGCCGTTGCTCATCACCAGAATCTGGTCGCCGGGGCGCGCGGCGTGGACCACCGCTTTGACCAGTGCATCGAGATTGTCGAACGCCTGGGCCTTGCCGCCGAGCGGCGCGAGCGCTTCGCCGAGATTCCAGCCGAGCGCGTCGCGCCCGCTCGGCGCGCCGTAGCCGAACACGAGATCGGCTTCGGCGAGACTCGCCGGCAGTTGCGCTTTCATCACGCCGAGCTTCATCGTGTTCGAGCGCGGCTCGAGCACGGCGAGAATGCGCGTGTTGTCGCGGCCGACACGTGCGCGCAATCCGGCCACCGTGGTGTCGATCGCGGTCGGATGATGGGCGAAGTCGTCGTAGACGGTCACGCCGTCGACGCTGCCGCGCACTTCCATGCGGCGCTTGACGTTGCGAAAACTTGCCAGCGACTTCGCGGCCTGCGCCGGCGGCACGCCCACGTGACGCGCGGCGGCGATCGCGGCGATCGCGTTCATCCGGTTGTGCTCCCCCTGCACCTGCCACTCGACCACGCCGACGCGCTCACTGTTGTGATACACCGCGAAACGTTCGTCGACCGGCACGCCGTCTTCCGCCGGCAAGGTTTCCCAGCCGCCTTGCACGCCGAACCGCTCCACTTCGCTCCAGCAACCGCGCGTCAGCACGCGTTCCAGTGCGTCTTCACGGCCGTTCGTCACGATGCGGCCAATGCGCGGCACTGTGCGGATCAGGTGGTGGAATTGCGTTTCGATCGCGGCGAGATCCGGGAAAATGTCGGCGTGATCGTATTCGAGATTGTTCAGGACCGCAGTCTTGGGACGGTAGTGAACGAACTTCGAGCGCTTGTCGAAGAAGGCCGTGTCGTACTCATCGGCCTCGATCACGAAGAAGCTGGAATCGGTCAGCCGCGCCGACACGCCGAAATTCAGCGGCACGCCGCCGATCAGGAAACCCGGATTCAGGCCCGCGTCTTCGAGCAGCCAGGCCAGCATCGAACTGGTGGTGGTCTTGCCGTGCGTGCCCGCCACCGCCAGCACCCATTTGCCGTTCAGCACATGCTCGCCGAGCCATTGCGGGCCGGACACATACGGCAGGCCGCGGTCGAGAATCGCTTCCATCAGCGGATTGCCGCGCGAAACCACATTGCCGATCACGAACAGATCCGCGTTCAAGCCGTTCAGCTGCTCGGCGTCGTACCCTTCGATCAGACGAATGCCTTGCGCCTCGAGCTGCGTGCTCATGGGCGGATAGACGCCGGCGTCGCAGCCCGTCACGGTGTGGCCCGCACCGCGCGCGAGTACCGCGAGACCGCCCATGAACGTGCCGCAGATGCCGAGGATGTGGATGTGCATAAGCCTGTCGTGCCGCGCGGGCGTTTTTTTGCGTGGGATGGGAGAGCGCAGGAGCGGCCGGAAAGACCGTCTGCAAAGGACGCTATTGTAACCGACGCCTTCACATCGCCCTAAGCCGGGCCGCCCGCCTTGGCCTGCGCGGAACGGACGCTGGGAGCCACCCGGAAAGGCGTGTCATCAATCTCTAGTATGATTGAGAGATGGTTCGCAAATCACATTTCGATCCGCAGCGCGTGCGCGAGGAAATCGCCATTGCGGCTGCGCGGCTGATCGCCGAAGACGGTCTGGACTACGCAACGGCCAAGCGTAAAGCGGCGCGGCAAGTGGTCGGCGAGAGCCGTGTTGCCGGCGAATGGCTGCCGGATAACGACCAGATCGAAGAAGAAATCCGCGAATATCAATCGCTGTTCCAGGGCGACAGCCAGCCGGCCCTGTTGCGCCGGCTCAGGCGCGTCGCGATCGACTGGATGCAGCGCCTCACGCCGTTCAATCCGTATCTGACGGGCGCGGTGCTCGGCGGCACGGCCGGCGAACATTCGGATATTCATCTTCAGGCGTTCTGCGACAACCCGAAAGAAGTCGCGATCTACTTTCTGAACGCCAACATCCAGTACGACGTCTCGGAAACGCGGCATTTCTCCGGACGCGGTTATGTCGAGACGCTGAGTTTCCTGTGGCGCCCGGCGAACGAAGGGCGCGATGCGGAACCGGTCGGCATCCACGTCGCGCTGTACGAGACGGACGACTTGCGCGGCGCGGTACGTGCCGACGCGCGCGGCCGCACCGCCCGCGCGAATCTGCCGGCAGTTCAGGCGCTGCTCGACGACAGCGACGTCGCTCCTTCAACTAATTAGACAGACCCACGATGAACATGAGACGGATTCTGGCAGGGGCGCTGGTCGCGATCGTCGCGGCGGGCGGCGGGATGCTGGCTAATCGTTGGCTGAACGGCGGCAATTCGGAACTCGCGCACGCCGCGCAGCCGGCATCCGCTGAAAGCGCCGTCAATCAATTGTGGAGCGCGCCCGTCACGAACGTCGACGGCAAACCACAATCGCTAAGTTTGCTTAAAGGCCACCCAATCGTCGTCAACTTCTGGGCGTCCTGGTGCGGTCCGTGTGTCGAAGAAATGCCGGCTCTGTCGCGACTTCAGCGCGAATACGCAAAAAAAGGAATCCAGTTCGTCGGACTTGGCGTCGATTCGGATAAGAACATCCAGGCGTTCCTGCAAAAGGTGAAGGTGGCGTACCCGATCTATGTGACCGGCTTCGGCGGCGCCGACCTTGCCCGCGCGTTCGGCAATACCGCGGGCGGCCTGCCTTTCACCGTCGTGATCGACGCAAAAGGCAACATTCGCTCGACAAAATTAGGCCAAATTGACCAGAAAGAGCTGAAACAGACGCTCGACGCGCTGTAAATTTCACATTCTTTTGACGCTCAGATACCAGCGGAACGCATGATATTGTGCGCAAATCGCATAAATTTGAGAGAAGATGGGCGCCCGGAGCAGCGGCGAAAAGTCGCTGAAATTGATCCGAACGCGCGGGAAACTAGACAAGTTTCTCTAATCAGCGCTAAAGTGCGCCCAATTCCACGGAAAAAGAAGCGACCATGACGCGACTGCTGGTTCTGCACGGCCCCAACCTCAACCTTCTCGGCACCCGGGAACCTGAGGTCTACGGCCGCGTGACGTTGCCGCAGATCGATCAGGCGCTGGCGGACCGCGCAGCGGACGCCGGCGTCGAACTCGCGTCGTTCCAGAGCAATCACGAAGGCGCCCTGGTCGACCGCATCCAATCCGCCCGGACTGAAAAAACCGATTTCATTCTGATCAATCCCGCCGCGTACACGCATACCAGCGTGGCCATTCGGGACGCACTGGCGGGGGTCGGCATTCCGTTCGTCGAGATTCATCTGTCGAACGTGCATCGCCGCGAACCGTTCCGGCACCACTCGTATTTCTCCGACCAGGCTGAGGGCGTGATTTGCGGCCTCGGCTGGAAGGGCTATCTGTACGCGCTCGAATTCGCGCTCGACCGGCTGTCCGTCGGTTCGTCGCGCGGCTGATTCCAAACACGACTAATTTGAGCCGGCTGCGCACGCGCCGGCACTTCATGCATTGAAAGGGGCTGCCTGATGGATCTACGTAAACTGAAAACTCTGATCGACCTCGTCTCGGAGTCCGGTATTTCCGAACTCGAAGTGACCGAGGGCGAAGGCAAGGTCCGCATCGTCAAGAATGCGCCGCCGGTTTACGTGCAACCGTCCGCTTCGTACGCGCCGCAATACGCACAGCCGATGCCGGCACTGAGCGGCGAAGCGCCTGCCGCCGCGGCAGCAGGCGCACCGGCTGCGCCGGTCGCAGCCGAGCCGCAAGGCCACGTGGTGACCTCGCCAATGGTCGGCACCTTCTACCGCGCGCCGTCCCCGGGCGCCGATCCGTTCGTCCAGGTGGGCGACACGGTCAAGGAAGGCCAGACCATCTGCATCATCGAAGCGATGAAGCTGCTCAACGAAATCGAGTCGGACAAGTCCGGCGTGGTCAAGGAAATCCTCGTCGAAAACGGCCAGGCGGTCGAGTACGGCCAACCGCTGTTCGTGGTCGGCTGACGCGGCACGCTTTGCGTTCGCCGCCCGCGCGCCTGCCCTCCCGAGGCGCGCGACCGATCCTCTGAGGCAGCCCGCGTCGTCATCGACCGGGCGCCCATCGATGAGTCGAAAACCCGCTATGTTTGAAAAAATCCTCATTGCCAATCGCGGCGAGATCGCGCTTCGTATCCAGCGCGCCTGCCGTGAACTCGGCGTCAAGACGGTCGTCGTCTATTCGGAAGCCGACAAGGAAGCCAAGTATGTGAAGCTCGCCGACGAGGCGGTCTGCATCGGCCCGGCGCCTTCGAATCTGAGCTATCTGAACATGCCGGCGCTGATCAGCGCGGCCGAAGTCACCGACGCCGAAGCGATTCACCCCGGCTATGGCTTCCTGTCGGAGAACGCCGACTTTGCCGAGCGCGTCGAGCAGTCCGGCTTCACCTTCATCGGCCCGCGCCCGGAAACCATCCGGATGATGGGCGACAAGGTCACGGCCAAGCAGACCATGATCAAGACCGGCGTGCCCTGCGTGCCGGGTTCTGAAGGCGCGTTGCCGGAAGATCCGAAAGAGATCGTGAAAATTGCCCGCGCAGTCGGCTATCCGGTGATTATCAAGGCCGCCGGCGGCGGCGGTGGCCGCGGCATGCGGGTGGTGCACACGGAAGCGGCGCTGGTCAACGCGGTCAACATGACGCGCGAAGAAGCCGGCCGAGCCTTCGGCAACCCGCAGGTCTACATGGAGAAATTCCTGGAGAACCCGCGGCACATCGAAATCCAGGTGCTGTCCGATTCGTTCAAGAACGCGGTCTGGCTGGGCGAGCGCGATTGCTCGATGCAGCGCCGCCACCAGAAAGTGATCGAAGAAGCGCCGGCGCCGGGTATCGCGCGCCGCCTGATCGACCGCATCGGCGATCGTTGCGCTGACGCTTGCAAGAAGATGGGCTATCTTGGCGCGGGTACGTTCGAGTTCCTGTACGAAAACGGCGAGTTCTATTTCATCGAAATGAATACGCGCGTACAGGTCGAGCACCCGGTGACCGAACTGATCACCGGCATCGACATCGTGCAGGAGCAGATCCGCATCGCGGCCGGCGAGAAGCTCGCTTATCGTCAGCGCGACATCGTCTTCAAGGGTCACGCGATCGAATGCCGGATCAACGCGGAAGATCCGTTCAAGTTCATTCCGTCGCCGGGACGCCTGACGTCATGGCACATGCCGGGCGGCCCCGGCATCCGCGTCGATTCGCACGCCTACAATGGCTATTTCGTACCGCCGAACTATGATTCGATGATCGGCAAGCTGATCGCTTACGGCGCCACGCGCGAACAGGCGATCAAGCGGATGCGCATTGCGTTGTCGGAGATGGTGGTCGAAGGCATCCACACCAACATTCCGCTGCACCGCGAATTGATGCTGGACGCGAAGTTCGTCGAGGGCGGCACCAGCATTCACTACCTCGAAAACCGGTTGGCCGCGAAGCAGCAGGCCGCGCCGGAAGAAGCGTAAGTCATGAGCTACCGGGAACTGATCGCCGAACTGGCACGCGAGCACGCGGAGGAATTCTCCGACGCGCTGCTCGAGTTGGGTGCGCTGTCCGTATCGGTCGAAGATGCTGACGCCGACACGCCTGACGAGCAGCCGCTGTTCGGCGAGCCCGGTCTCACGCCGGATCGCAAGGCGTGGCAGCATTCGCGCGTGATCGCGCTGCTGGCTCCCGAACACGAGCCGGCGGTGCTGCTCACCGCAGCGGCCAATGAGGTGGGGCTGGAAACCGCGCCCTCTTTCACCGTACGTGAAGTCGAGGAACAGGATTGGGTGCGGCTCACGCAATCGCAATTCGATCCGATTCCGATCGGCGAGCGCATCTGGGTCGTGCCGTCGTGGCACGACGCACCGGACCCCGAAGCACTCGTGCTGGAACTCGATCCGGGCCTCGCATTCGGCACCGGCAGCCATCCGACTACCCGCCTGTGTATGGAATGGCTCGAGCAATCGGTCAAGCCGGAGCAATCGGTGCTCGACTATGGCTGCGGCTCCGGCATCCTCGCGATTCTCGCGAAGAAGTGCGGCGCCAACCCGGTGTACGGTATCGACATCGATCCGCAAGCGGTCGAATCGGCGCGCCACAACAGCGAGCGCAATCGTGCGGAGATCACGTACGGTTTGCCTGACGAATGCCCCACCGGCGAGTTCGACATCGTGGTCGCCAATATTCTGTCGAATCCGCTCAAGCTGATGGCCTCGATGCTATCGTCGAAGGTCAAGCCGGGCGGGCGGATCGCGCTGTCGGGCATTCTCGCGCGGCAAGCGGACGAAGTGGCGCAGGTCTATGCGCACTGGATCGACATCGGCGTATGGCGCGAACACGAAGGTTGGGTATGCCTGACGGGAACGCGCCGCGAAAGCCATTAGAATAAGGCGTATTGTCCAACCAACAGCCTTTCGGCTTACCGGCTCAATATGCTCCTGGCAACGCGTTGCCCTTTCTGCGAAACCGTCTTTCGCCTGCAGCCGGCGCAGCTCGCTCTGCGCCGCGGCCTCGTGCGCTGCGGGCATTGCAATGAAGTGTTCGACGCGTCGAGCAGCCTGTTCGAACTGACCGAAGGCGGTGATTTCTCCACCGCCAAGCCGGTCGCTGCGGCAGCGGCGATCGAGGCGCTGTCGGGCGTACGCTCCGGCGGTCCCGATTTCAGCGCCGAAGCATGGGACCCGTGGGCGCCGGCGCCCGATGCCGTCATCGACAACCGTCTGCGTCACAACGCGAGCAATGTGCCGCTCAATCCGGTGTCGACCGGCGCGGGCGTCGCGGTCACGCCGCGCCACGCTACGGAGCCAGAATTGCCTTCCAGCGCCTTCACGGCGCCGATCCCGCCCGACCATGAACCGGTGTTCGCCAGCCCACCGCCCGAACCCGCCGCTGCCGAGATCGAGCCGCCGGCAGAGGATGCGCCGCGGGTCTGGCACAAGACCGAACGCTCTTCCGAACATCTCGTCGACGAACCGGTTCTCAACGAATCCGCCACGTTGCACGGCATCCCCGACAGCGAGCCGTATTTCGGCGCGGCCGGCTTAGGTGCGGCCAGCTCAGGTGCGGCCGGCTCAGGTGCGGCCGGCTCCGGCGCGGCCGGCTTAGGTGCGGCCGGCTCCGGCGCGGCCGGCTCAGGTGCAGCCGGCTCCGGCGCGAGCGGATCGAACACGGCGGGCGGCGCCGCGGCTGCGTCCAGTGGCGAGCCCTTCACGGTCCACCCGGTGCATGACGGCATCGATCCGTTCCCCGTGGTACGCGAAACGCGCCCGGCCGAACCGCGCCGGCTCGGCTGGATCATTCTCGGATCCGTGGTGGCGGGGTTGCTGGCCGTCGCGCTGCTCGCGCAACTCGCCTGGTGGCAGCGCGAGACGGTGATGGTCAACTTCCCGCGCTCGCAAGCGCTCTATGTGAAGGCCTGTGCGCAGCTCGGCTGCCAGGTCGCGCCGCCGCACGACATCGACGGCTTGCAGGTCGAGCCGTCCGATCTGCGGCAGATCGACGGTCCGCACAAGCTCGAACTGAAGATGCCGCTGCGCAACCGGTTCAATATTGCGCTGGCCTACCCCGCCATCGAACTCACTTTGCTCGACGACCAGAACAATGTCGCCGTGCGCCGCATACTGTGGCCGCAAGATTACGTCGCACCCGGTACGCCGATCGCGGCCGGTCTGCCGCCGCACACGACTCAAACCATGATCGTGCACCTCGACACAGGCAATGCAGTCGCCTCCAATTTCCGCGTTCAGATTTTTTATCCGTAGCGCTTACTCGTGCGCCCGGCACTGGCCGGGCGCGTTCACCGTCATTTCTGACGAATTTTCGGAGCACAGCAACATGAGTCAAGTCACGCTGGGTGGTAACCCGATCGAAGTAGCCGGCACGTTCCCGTCGGCGGGCGACAAAGCGCCCGCCTTTTCGCTGGTCGGCAAGGATCTGAAGCCGGTCTCGCTCGCCGATTTCGCCGGCAAGCGCAAGGTGCTGAACATCGTCCCCAGCCTCGACACGCCGACCTGCGCGACGTCGACCCGCAAGTTCAACGAAGCCGCCGCCAAGCTGACCAACACGGCCGTGATCGTCGTGTCGGGCGACCTGCCGTTCGCCGCTTCGCGCTTCTGCACGACCGAAGGCATCGAGAACGTCGTGACGGCGTCCACGTTCCGCGGCCATGACTTTGCGCAAGCCTACGGCGTCGACGTGACGGGCGGCCCGCTGACGGGCCTGACGGCACGCGCCGTGGTGGTGGTCGACGAGAACGACAAGGTCGTGCACGCCGAGCTGGTCGGCGAAATCAAGAACGAGCCGAACTACGACGCAGCGCTCGCCGCGCTGAAGTAAAACCTTCGCGCACGAGCCCCCGGCGCCGCGCTTCATGCGCGGCGCTGTCACATCGTCGCGCCCTTTCTCTTTACCGATTTTTACAGGAACGCTCGCCTTGGCTACGCTGATTTGCGGCTCGCTCGCCTACGACAACATCATGACCTTCGAAGGCCGCTTCCGGGAGCACATCCTGCCGGAGCAGGTCCACATCCTGAACGTGAGCTTCCTCGTGCCGACGATGCGCCGCGAGTTCGGCGGCTGCGCGGGCAACATCGCCTACGCGCTGCATCTGCTGGGCGGCGACGCGCGCATCATGGGCACGCTCGGCGCGACCGATTCGCAGCTGTATATGGACCGCTTCGAGCAACTCGGCCTGTCGACGGAAAACGTGCTCGTGGTGCCGGACACCTACTCGGCCCAGGCGATGATCACCACCGATCTGGAAAACAATCAGATCACGGCGTTCCACCCCGGCGCGATGCTGCAATCGCATCTGAACCGCGCCGATGAGGCCCGGGACATTACGCTCGGTATTGTCGCGCCGGATGGCTACGACGGCATGGTCCAGCATTCGGAGCATCTGGCAGCGGCGGGCGTGCCGTTCATCTTCGATCCGGGCCAAGGTTTGCCGCTCTTCGACGGCGCGTCGCTGCGGCGCATGATTGAACTTGCTACTTATGTAGCTGTCAACGATTACGAAGCTAAACTGGTGAGCAATAAAACGGGTTGGTCGATCGAAGAAATCGCCAGCAAGGTCGATGCGCTAATCGTCACGCTAGGCGAACACGGTGCACAGATCCATCACACCGGCGGCGTCGAAGAGATTCCGGCGGTCAAGGCACAGCAAGTGCTCGACCCAACAGGCTGCGGCGACGCGTTTCGCGGCGGTTTGCTGTACGGCATCGAAAACAAGCTCGGCTGGGCCACCACCGGCCGTCTCGCGAGCCTGATGGGCGCACTGAAGATCGAACACCAGGGCCCGCAAAACTACGCGCCCACCCGGGCGGAGATCAACGAACGGTTCAAGCAGGCGTTTGGTTACGACCTGCCGTAATACCGAGAGCTATTGGAGTTAGGGAATGAAAGCAATGAGTCGCCTGGTAGTGGCCGCCTTGATCGCCGGTTCGCTGGCTATGTCGGGGTGTGCATACAACAGTAGTTCTGCTGACGTCTACACGGCGTCGCAGGCACAGCGCGAAGAAACGGTCCGCATGGGCACGGTCGACAGCGTTCGCGCAGTGAAGATCAGCTCGAACAACGGCCAGCCGAGCGGCCTGGGCGCCATCGGCGGCGGCGCGCTGGGCGCGGTGGCCGGCAGCTCGATCGGCGGCGGCCGCGGCTCGATCGTGACGGGCATCATCGGCGGTCTGGCCGGCGCAGTGGCTGGTAATTCGATCGAGAACGGCGTCGCGGTGCGCGACGGTCTCGAGGTCACGGTGCGACTCGACAACGGCGATATGCGTGCGATCACGCAAAGCGCCACCGGTGAAATCTTCCGCGCCGGCGACCGCGTGCGGCTGCTGTCCAGCGGCGGCGTGACGCGCGTCACCCACTAAGTTTTCCCCTCTCGCGCGGCAACGCTTCACGCGCCGCCGCGGCGACCTCACACGCATGCGCGCCCCTGTGCATGCGTTTTTTTTCGTCCATACGTTTTGAAGCCGTGAAGCACACGCTTCTACGAGACGAAAAAAATCCCGCCGCCGGAAACCCGGCGACGGGACGCTGACCGAGTAGCGCTCGTCACACTGCTACTTAAGCGCTACTCGATCATCGGACACATCGTGCGACGTGTCGAAGTACTTCCACCGCTTACGGACGGCTGCCCGTCGGGAACGGCCATGCCGCTGCCGGGTTCAGCGCGGTCTTCACCGTCGCCGCCGGTGCGCTCGAGACAGAAGTCGCAGCGGGTGCAGGGGCAGCCTTCTTGGCGACGGCCTTCTTCGCAGGCGCAGCCTTCTTCGCAGGCGCAGCGGCCTTCTTCGCGGCAGCCTTCTTGGCAGGCGCAGCCTTTTTAGCAGCAGCCTTTTTCGCAGGTGCAGCTTTCTTGGCAGCAGCCTTCTTGGCAGGCGCAGCCTTCTTAGCCGGTGCTGCCTTCTTTGCTGCGACCTTCTTGGCCGGCGCTGCCTTCTTTGCTGCAACCTTCTTCACAGCGGCTTTCTTCGCCGGTGCTGCCTTCTTCGCTGCAACCTTCTTCACTGCGACTTTCTTGGCTGCAACCTTCTTGGCCGGTGCAGCTTTCTTCGCTGCAACCTTCTTTGCCGGTGCTGCCTTCTTCGCTGCAACCTTCTTGGCCGGTGCTGCCTTCTTCGCTGCAACCTTCTTCGCTGCGACCTTCTTCACTGCCACTTTCTTTGCAGCGACTTTCTTCGCCGGAGCGGCCTTCTTAGCCGGCGCAGCCGTCTTTGCTGCAACCTTCTTGGCTGCGGGTTTCTTCGCGGCGGCTTTCTTTGCAGTTGCCATCATTTTCTCCTTCAGGTTTTCAGATGAGAGTCAGTTCAAACTACACCCTTCGTCAAAACCCGCTTCCCGCGGACGCTTCTCAGGGCGCGCGCTACGAAGCGGGCTATTCATCGGCGTACGCAGGTGCTGCGCGCTTACGCTAATGAATGCGGTAAGGCGCGCCGTGCCCTTGGGCACCGCGCGCCAGATCTGGTCGGCGCTGAAACTCAGCGCCGGCAATTGCTTGATCGAGCCGCCGGCGGTCGCGCCAGCGGCTTTTTCCGGGGGGAAGTTTGCCCATCCCACTGAAGGGTTCGCAAAGTGCCTGTCATGTTTGTGGGCCACGAAGGCACGCGGCGCACCGGGCAAGCTTTGCATCAGGCGGTTCTGCTCCTAGCCAAAATTGCCGCGGCCACGGCCGACGGCATCCCCATCGATGAATGCATCTGCGACACGAACCCGGATCACTCCCAGGTCAGCGCGCCGCCAGTTTGATATTCGATCACTCGCGTCTCGAAGAAGTTGCGTTCCTTCTTCAGGTCGATCATCTCGCTCATCCACGGGAACGGGTTTTCCTCGTTCGGGTACAGCGGATCGAGACCGATCTGCTGGCAACGGCGGTTGCAGATGAAGCGCAGATAGCTCTTGAACATCGACGCGTTGAGGCCGAGCACCCCGCGCGGCATCGTATCTTCTGCGTAACGATATTCAAGCTCGACCGCTTGCTGGAAGATCTCGCGGATTTCCGCGCGGAACTCAGCCGTCCAGAGTTGCGGGTTTTCGAGTTTGATCTGGTTGATCAGGTCGATGCCGAAGTTGCAGTGCATCGACTCGTCGCGCAGGATGTATTGGTACTGTTCCGCCGCGCCGGTCATCTTGTTCTGACGGCCGAGCGCCAGGATTTGTGTAAAGCCGACGTAGAAGAACAGCCCTTCCATCACACAGGCGAACACGATCAGCGAGCGCAGCAGGGTCTGGTCTGCCTCGAGCGTGCCGGTCTTGAAGGCCGGGTCGGTCAGCGTGTGGATGAACGGAATCAGGAATTCGTCTTTCGCGCGGATCGAGGAGACCTCGTGATACGCGTTGAAGATTTCGCCTTCGTCGAGGCCCAGCGATTCGACGATGTACTGGTAAGCGTGCGTGTGGATCGCCTCTTCGAACGCCTGGCGCAGCAGGAACTGGCGGCATTCGGGCGCCGTGATGTGGCGGTAGGTGCCCAGCACGATGTTGTTGGCGGCCAGCGAGTCAGCCGTCACGAAGAAGCCCAGGTTACGCTTGACGATGCGGCGCTCGTCTTCGGTCAGACCGTTCGGGTCTTTCCAGAGGGCGATGTCGCGCGACATGTTCACTTCCTGCGGCATCCAGTGGTTGGCGCAACCAGCCAGATACTTTTCCCAGGCCCACTTGTACTTGAACGGCACCAACTGATTGACGTCGGTCTGGCCGTTGATGATGCGCTTGTCGGCGACATTGACCCGCGCTTCCGAAACGGCAGCCGTTCCTGCAGCGTGAGCGACGGGAGCGACAGCGATGTCGTTCGCGAAGATGTCTTGAGCCGAGGGAGCATGAGGAGCGGAACGCGTTCCGACTTGCGAACCAACAGCCGATCCCGCAGCGTTGCGCAACACATTCTGTTGCGTAGCGCTCGAGGGAGTTACGGCAGTGATCTCGTCATCCCAGTTGAGCATAAATGTCACCATCAATTTAGAACGGTTTGTACCATCTTTTCACGAGCGATAAAAGAGTTCGCTGATGAAAAATCCTGTTTTCGATTCGCGTTGCTACGTTCATACAACACTTTGTTCAACAGACTGTGGGTGTCGCCTCATGTGAGGTGTGTTGAACGCGTGTCGTCGAGGTGCTTCGCGAGCTCGAAGAGCAACGTGTCGAAGCGACGTTTCGCTGCTCTATCTATCTGTATTGCGGAGCGTGCTTGCAGCGTCTTGTGGTTGCTTCCTGCTGCCTCGCGCTTGCGTCGCCATTGCCTGGCGTTGGCCGCTTCGTCAGCGCTAGCGAGGTGAAGTTCAACGCAATGTCGAGCGATGCATATGGCCGGCTGTGTCGCGATCGATCCGTCGATCGAACCGTTTGCTGAGCGCCCGGCGTCGAGCGCTTCGTCTGTGCTGCCGACTGCTGACTGCTGATCTACCGCTTTGCTACTTCCTTCTGCTTCCTTCAGCTACTTCAATCTGCTGCCGCGGTTTCGATGAGCGGCGCGACTCCCATCTTCATCGCCGCGCCGCTCATCCGCTTCGCTACTGCTTCACTCACGCGAAGCTCGCTGCTCGCCGCATGCGGGTCATTACCTACGACCCGTCAGCAAGCAGCGATTCTGCTGCTTGCTTCCTGCTTACTGGCAAGCCTCGCACTCTTCAAAGCCAGGGTCGCCCGGACGCATCATGCACACCGGACCATCCGCTTCCGGCGCTGCTTCAACCGCGACTGCCGCCGCTGCCTGGACGCCGCCTGCTGCGCCACCCGCAGCACCGCCGCTCACGCCGAAACCACCAGCCGCGCCACCGCCGACACCACCCGCACCGCCCGAGCCTTCGCCGCCACCCGACGACACCGCGTTCAGCGCGCCGTGCGCCACCGTCGACTTCTCGACGTGGGTCGCCGCCATCGTGCGGAGGTAGTAAGTCGTCTTCAAGCCGCGCACCCATGCGAGCTTGTAGATCTCGTCGAGCTTCTTACCCGACGCGCCGCCCATGTAGATGTTCAGCGACTGCGCCTGGTCGATCCACTTCTGACGGCGCGACGCCGCTTCGACCAGCCACTTCGGGTCGACTTCGAACGCCGTAGCGTAGATCGCGCGCAGGTCGGCCGGGATGCGGTCGATGCGCGAGAGCGTGCCGTCGAAGTACTTCAGGTCGGCGACCATCACTTCGTCCCACAGGCCGCGCGCCTTCAGGTCGCGCACCAGGTAGTCGTTGACCACCGTGAATTCGCCTGACAGATTCGACTTCACGTACAGGTTCTGGAAAGTCGGTTCGATGCAAGCCGACACGCCGATGATGTTCGAGATCGTCGCCGTCGGCGCAATCGCGACGCAGTTCGAGTTGCGCATGCCGTAGGTGGCGATGCGCGAACGCAGTTCGGTCCAGTCCATCGACTCGCTCGAGTCGACTTCCACATAGCCGCCGCGCGCTTCGGCCAGCAGCTTCACCGAGTCTTGCGGGAGGATGCCGCGATCCCACAGCGAGCCGCGGTAGCTGGAGTAGCGACCGCGCTCCTGCGCCAGTTCGGTCGACGCGTAGTACGCGTAGTAGCAGACCGCTTCCATCGACGTGTCGGCGAACTTGACCGCCTCTTCCGACGCGTACGGCGTGCGCAGCAGGTGCAGGCAGTCCTGGAAGCCCATGATGCCCATGCCGACCGGACGATGCTTCAGGTTCGAGTTACGTGCCTTGGCGACCGCGTAGTAGTTGATGTCGATGACGTTGTCGAGCATGCGCATCGCCACGCTGACAGTGCGCTTCAGCTTGTCGTGGTCGAGCACCAGGGTGCCGTCGGCCTGTTCTTTCAAATGTGCAACAAGATTCACCGAGCCCAGGTTGCAGACGGCGATTTCGGCGTCGCTGGTGTTCAGCGTGATTTCCGTGCACAGGTTCGACGAGTGGACGACGCCGACGTGCTGTTGCGGCGAGCGCACATTGCACGGATCCTTGAACGTGATCCACGGGTGGCCGGTTTCGAACAGCATGCCCAGCATCTTGCGCCACAGCTGCGCCGCCGGAATCTTCTTGAACAGCTTGATCTCGCCGCGCGCGACCTTGTCTTCGTAAGCCGTGTAAGCCGCTTCGAACTCGGCGCCGAACTTGTCGTGCAGGTCCGGGCAGGTGGACGGCGAGAACAGCGTCCAGTCGCCGCCTTCGTGCACGCGCTTCATGAACAGGTCGGGAATCCAGTTCGCCGTGTTCATGTCGTGGGTGCGGCGACGGTCGTCGCCGGTGTTCTTACGCAGCTCGAGGAATTCCTCGATGTCCAGGTGCCACGTTTCCAGGTATGCGCACACCGCGCCTTTGCGCTTGCCGCCCTGGTTCACGGCCACCGCCGTGTCGTTGACGACCTTCAGGAACGGCACCACGCCTTGCGACTTGCCGTTGGTGCCCTTGATGTGCGAGCCGAGAGCACGCACGCGCGTCCAGTCGTTGCCCAGACCGCCGGCGAACTTCGACAGCAGCGCGTTTTCCTTCAGTGCTTCGTAGATGCCGTCGAGGTCGTCGTCGACCGTCGTCAGGTAGCACGACGACAGTTGCGAGCGGCGGGTGCCCGAGTTGAACAAAGTGGGCGTGGACGACATGAAGTCGAAGCTCGACAGCACGTTGTAAAACTCGATCGCGCGCGCTTCGCGGTCGATCTCGTTCAGCGACAGACCCATCGCAACACGCATAAAGAATGCCTGGGGCATTTCGATACGCACGCCGTCGTGATGCAGGAAGTAACGGTCATACAGCGTTTGCAGGCCGAGGTAGCCGAATTGCAGATCGCGGTTGTTGTCGAGCGCGGCGCTGAGGCGCTTCAGGTCGAACTGCAGCAGCTTGTCGTCGAGCAGTTCGGCTTGCACGCCGCGCTTGATGAACTGCGGGAAGTACTCGGCATAGCGCTCGCCCATTTCCGCTTGCGTGACTTCCTCTTCGAGGATCTCGCGGCGGATCGTGTGCAGCAGGATGCGTGCGGTGACCTGGCTGTAGGCCGGGTCTTTTTCGATCATCGTGCGGGCGGCCAGGATCGCCGAGTCGTAGACCTGGGTCATCGGCACGCCGTCGTACAGGTTCTTCACCGTTTCCGCGACGATCGGCTCGGCGCTCACGGCGTCGCCCAGGTTCGCGCAAGCGGATTCGATGATGCCGCGCAGCGCTGCCATATCCAGCGGACGGGTGACGCCGTTATCCGTCACGTTCAGGCCCGGCGCGCCGCCAGCTGCCTGCTCGTCATGACCGCGCGCCTGACTGCGCTTCTCGCGGTACAGCACGTACGCACGCGCGACGTTGTGCTCGCCGCCGCGCATCAGCGCGAGTTCGACCTGATCCTGGATGTCTTCGATATGGAACGTGCCGCCGTTCGGGCGGCTGCGCAGCAATGCGCGCACCACGTTCAGCGTGAGTTGCTCGACCAGCTCGCGCACCCGTGCCGACGCCGCGCCTTGACCACCGTTGACGGCCAGAAATGCCTTCGTCACGGCGATGGCGATTTTCGACGGTTCGAACGACACCACGCTGCCGTTGCGGCGGATCACCTTGTAGTCGGCATACGTCGCTTGCGGCGCGAGCGCTTGTGCGCCTTGTGCCTGGCCGAAGGCCTGGCCAGTCGGTGAGCCCTCGTACCGGGTCGTCACGTTGTCGGTGGTTTGCATGTGCAAGCTCCTGATCCTGGAAATGTTGCGGTGAAAGCCGCGGATTAAAACGAACGCTGCGCCGCCGCGTGCGCAAGCGATGGGGTGCAGGAAAAAGGCCGGCTGAGCCAGGTGGCGGGATGCGACAGCGATGAAGCTGAATTTGATTTGAAAACGGTCTTCATCGTGTGTGTCGCGATCACTTGCTGTGCCCTTTTCCTGAATGCTTCTGGACGCTGCCGGTTCCCGCTACCGGCCGTGCCGCAGGAATTGTTTTTCGCTGCCTGGAATGCTTGCGGCGCCATGCTCTGGGAGCGGGGCGCCGCACGGCAACACAAGATATAGTGCAAAACTGGATTTCTGGCACCAAGTATAGTGGAGTTTCAAGACAGATCAAATCGATTTATTTGCGCCTTCGGGGTTGACTTTTGGATCGCACGGCGCGAAACCGGCTCCCCGGAGAGCAAGGCTGTGCCTCGCTCTCCTCGCATCACGCGAACTCGCGCGAAGGGTCGTTACCGCGTTTTGGAAAACTTGAGATAGGGGAAATACCGATCCGCGAGCGCGGTGTCGCGCTGCAGACGCTGCCACTCGAAATGCGGCCCTGGATCGGTCTTGCGACCGGGGGCGATGTCCGAGTGACCGGCGAGCGCTTCGACCGGATAGCGGGCCTTGAGCGCCCTCACGAGCGCGCCGAGCGTGTGGTATTGCGCTGCCTCGAAGGCCGTCGTGTCGCTGCCTTCCAGCTCGATGCCGATGGAGAAATCATTGCAGCGCTCGCGGCCGAAAAAATTCGACGGCCCAGCGTGCCAGGCGCGCTCGTCGCACGACACATATTGTTCGAGCACGCCGTCGCGGTGAATCACGAAATGCGCCGACACCCGCACACCTCGCAGGTGCGTGTCGTAGTACGGGTGGGCATCGCAGTCGAGACGATTCTGGAACAGTTCGGCGATCGCCGTGCCGCCGAACTCGTTGGGCGGCAGGCTGATGTTGTGGACGACGATTAGCGTCGGCACGGCGCCGGCGGGCCGTGCCTCGAAATTCGGCGATGGCAATTTGCGTGCAGCGGCGACCCAACCGTCGGCATCGACGGTGAACTCGACGCTCATCGAGCGTCGCGGCCCGTCGGCCGCGCGCTGTGACGCTGCGCGTGCGCGGCGCTGCAGAACGGCTGCCCGTCCACCACTACCGAATCGCTCTTCGGCGCATGCACGCCGCACTCGACGCAACGGATCATCGGCTCGGCGAGCTGCGGCTGCGCTCCAGCGGACGCATGCGCGCCGCCATTCGGGCCTTTTGCACCCGCGGCGCCATTCGCGCCGGCGCCGGTGCGCTGCGCCGATTGCGCTTCATGACGACGCAGCGCCTTCACCAGCCACTGGCCGACGATGAACAACAGGATCAGCAAAAAAATTTGTCGCATAGGACGCTCACACTACGGCACGGTGCAACAGCACCTCGAAAACGAAACGGCTGCCGACATACGCCAGCAACAGCGCGACGAACGACGCCAGCACCCAGCGCAACGCCGCACGGCCGCGCCAGCCGGACACCTTGCGCGCGGTCAGCAGCGCGCCGAACATCACCCAGGAAAGAATCGCGAAGACGGTCTTGTGATCGAGCCGCAATGCACGGTCGACCAGTTGCTCGCTGAACAGGATGCCCGAGACCAAGGTAAGCGTAAGCAGCACGAAGCCCGCGCCGATCAGACGGAACAGCAGCTTCTCCAGCGTCAGCAGCGGCGGCAAGGTATCGAGCCAACTGGACAGCCAGCCGTTCCCCGCTGCGGCCGCATGCCGCTGCGCAAGGCCGCCGCGCATTGCGTGCAGCCGGCGCTCGACCATCAGCATCAGAATCGCGTGCAGCGCCGCGATCGCGAACAAACCGTACGCGATGTTGGCGATCAGGAAGTGCAGCTTGAACATCGGCGCGGCCGAGTACGGCAGCACGCGCACGCCGTTGAACGCGAGCGGCAATAAAGACGCCACGCAGGCGAGCGGCAGCACCAGCAGGCGCAGCCCGTCGAGCGGAAAGAAAAAGCTCTCGATCCAGTAGATGCCGGCGCCGAGCCAGAACATCGCCGACAGCGCGAACGCGAAGCCGAACACCATCGCGTTCTGGGGAAAGATGGTGGTATGCAGCAGCACGCCGTGCGCGAGCAGCGCAACGAACAGCAGCGCGCGGCCCGACGTGCTCATGCCTGAGGCGGCCGATGAGGCCGCCGAAGCCGGCATGCCCGCGCCGGCCGGCACCGGCGGCACGCTCCCGAGCATGGGGCGCACGGCGGCGTGCCGGTGCGAGCGCCAGCCGGCGACGGCGAGACCGCCGTACAGGAGTGCGGTGAGGGCATACAGTACAATATCCATATTCGAAGTTTACACTAGGCCCCTACTCCGCGACGTCTTCCACTTCGCGCGCTGCCCGGGCCGCACTGTTCATCGCTCCCCATGCTCGACAATCTGACTCAACGGATGGCGCGCGTCGTCAAGACGCTGCGCGGCGAAGCCCGGCTCACCGAGGCGAACACCCAGGAAATGCTGCGCGAAGTGCGCTTGGCGCTGCTCGAGGCGGACGTGGCGCTGCCCGTCGTGCGCGAGTTCATCGCCAAGGTGAAGGAAAAGGCGCTCGGCGAGGAAGTCATCAGCAGTCTGTCGCCGGGTCAGGCGCTGGTCGGCGTGGTGCAGCGCGAGCTGACCGCGGTGATCGGCGGCGACTACGAAGGCAAGGCCGCCGAACTCAATCTCGCCGTCACGCCGCCGGCCGTCATCCTGATGGCGGGTCTGCAAGGGGCCGGCAAAACCACCACGGTCGGCAAACTCGCCAAGTTGCTGCGCGAGAAGTACAAGAAGAAAGTGCTGACCGTTTCGTGCGACGTCTACCGCCCTGCCGCTATCGCGCAGTTGAAGACGGTGACCGAGCAGGTCGGCGCGGACTTCTTCCCGTCGGAATCGGATCAGAAGCCGGTCGATATCGCGCGCGCCGCGGTCGACTGGGCCAAGCGCCACTACCATGACGTGCTGCTGGTCGACACGGCCGGCCGTCTCGGTATCGACGAAGCGATGATGCAGGAGATCGCGGCGCTGCACAGCACGCTGAAACCGGCGGAAACGCTGTTCGTGGTCGACGCGATGCTGGGTCAGGATGCGGTGAACACCGCCAAGGCCTTCAGCGACGCGCTGCCGCTCACCGGCGTTGTGCTCACCAAGCTCGACGGCGATTCGCGCGGCGGCGCAGCGCTCTCCGTGCGTCATGTGACAGGCAAGCCGATCAAGTTCGTCGGCGTCGCCGAAAAGCTCGACGGCCTCGAAGTCTTCTATCCGGACCGTATGGCGAACCGGATTCTCGGCATGGGCGACATTCTCGCCCTTGTCGAAGAAGCGCAGCGCGGTGTGGACGTGCAAGCCGCGCAGAAGCTCGCGGATAAGGTCAAGAAAGGCGGCGACTTCGACCTCAACGACTTCCGCGCGCAACTCTCGCAGATGAAAAACATGGGTGGCCTGTCCACGCTGATGGACAAGCTGCCCGCGCAGTTCCAGCAGGCCGCCGCGGGCGCCGACATGGGCCAGGCCGAGAAACAGATGCGCCGCATGGAAGGCATCATCAATTCGATGACGCCGCAGGAGCGCGCCAAACCCGAACTCATCAAGGCCACCCGCAAGCGCCGTATCGCCGCGGGTGCGGGCGTGCAGGTGCAGGAAGTCAACCGCATGCTGAATCAATACGACCAGATGCGCACGATGATGAAGAAGCTCAAGGGCGGCAATCTGCAGAAGATGATGCGCGGCATGAAGGGCATGTTGCCCGGCATGCGCTAAGCTTTACCAAGACGGCGGCGCCCGCGATGCCGTGCACGAACGGCTCGCGCGGCTGACTCCGGGTTTGTGCGGGTTTATTCTGTACCGCACACCGCCGTTCTCACCCACACTATGTATACAGTTACCGCCCGTCAGACGTCATGAACCGCGAAGAAGCTCTCCACATTTTTAGCCACTCCGAAGAAATCGTTTCGGCCGACGACGTCAACGCATCGATCCGCGGCATGGCGGCCGCCATCCGCGACGAAATGAGCGAGGACTTCCCGCTCGTGCTGTCGGTGATGGGCGGCGCGGCGGTGTTCACCGGCATGCTGCTGCCGCACCTCGATTTCCCGCTCGAGTTCGACTACATCCACCTGACCCGCTACCGCAACACCACCAAGGGCGGCAACGAGATGCAGTGGCGCGTGGCGCCGGCCGAGTCGGTGAAGGATCGCGTGGTGCTGGTGCTGGACGACATTCTCGACGAAGGCGAGACGATGGCCGCGATTCGCGACCGCATCCTCGCTATGGGCGCGAAGCGCTTCCTGAGCGCGGTGCTGTGCGAGAAGATCATTCCGAAGGCCAAGCCGCTGCGCCCGGATTACTGCGGCTTCGAAGTGCCGGACCGCTATGTGTTCGGCTGCGGAATGGATGCCAAAGGCTATTGGCGCAACCTGCCGACCATCCGCGCGTTGGCCGAAGGGGCGTGAGTTTCCAGTTTGTACATGCCTGCGGCTGAAGTCGCGGCAAACGAAAAAGCGGCCTTTGCAGGCCGCTTTTTTTTCGTTTGCCGTGTGACACCCGCTTCATAGTTGATGCACGAAGGTTCGAATCCCGCCCAGCATCATCTCGACTGAGATGGCCACCAGCACGAGCCCCATCAGCCGCTCGAACGCCATCATCGCGCGCTCACCCAGCCAGCTCTGAATCCGCTCGGCCAGCATCAGCACGATCGCGCAGACAATCATCGTGACAGTCAATGCACCGATCCACTCGAACATCTTGCCAGGCGCCTGCGACGTCAGCAGCATCACCGTCGCCAGCGCCGACGGACCCGCCAGAGCCGGAATGGCGAGCGGGACGATCAGCGGCTCGCCGCCGCGCGCGTCGCCGCCGAACGGACCGTCCGGATGCGGAAACACCATCCGGAGCGCGATCAGAAACAGCACGATCCCGCCGCCGATGCGCAACGACTGATCCGTCAGACTCATCATGCGCAGGAACCGGTCGCCGACCACCATGAAGACCAGCAGGATCGCGAAGGCGATCGCCACCTCACGGAGAATGACGGCCATGCGCCGCTTGGGCACCACGCCGCGCAGACAACTGATGAAGAGCGGAATATTGCCGAGCGGGTCGGTGATCAGTAGCAGCAGGACGGTGGCGGACAGGAAGGTGTACTCCACCGTCCGCTCCGCTTAGTGCGCCAACGCAGCGCGGATCTTCCCGATCACCGTTTGGGCGGCGTCTTCGACCGGCAGCAGCGTCGCTTCAGCGTCGCGGCGCCCCTGGTATTCGAGCTTGCCTTCCTTCAGGCCACGATCGCCGATCACCAGACGATGCGGCACACCGATCAGCTCCCAGTCGGCGAACATCACGCCCGGGCGCTCGCCGCGATCATCGAGGATCACGTCGACGCCCGCTTCGACCAAGGCCGCGTATAGCTTGTCGGCCTGCTCGCGCACGGCTTCGCTGCGGTCATATCCCATCGGGCACAACACGACTTCGAACGGGGCGATCGATTCCGGCCAGATGATGCCCTTGTCGTCGAAATTCTGTTCGATCGCCGCGCCGAGAATACGCGTGACGCCGACGCCGTAGCAGCCCATTTCCATCGGCTGCGGCTTGCCGGTTTCGTCGAGGCACGTGGCGTTCAATGCTTCCGAATATTTCGTGCCGAGCTGGAACACGTGGCCGACTTCGATGCCACGGCAGATGTCGATTACGCCCTTGCCGTCCGGCGACGGATCGCCTTTCTGCACGTTGCGGATATCGGCGACGAGCGGTTCCGGCAGATCGCGGCCCCAGTTCACGCCGGTCGTGTGGTAATCGACCTCGTTCGCGCCGACCACGAAGTCGCTCATGTTCGCGACCGTGCGATCCGCGACCACCTTGACCGGCTTCTTCGTGTTGATCGGGCCGAGGTAACCCGGCGGCGTGCCGAAGGTCTCGACGATCTCGGCTTCAGTGGCCATGCGGAATTCGGCCAGACCCGGCAGCTTGCTCGCCTTGATCTCGTTCAGATCGTGATCGCCGCGCAGCATCAGCAGCCAGATAGTCGGCTCGGCGCCTTCGTTTTCCGTGGCGAGAACGATCGACTTGATGGTGCGCTCGAGCGGAATGTTCAGCAGTTCAGCCACGGCTTCGCACTTGGCCTTGCCGGGCGTTGCGGTCTTCTTCATTTCCTCGGCGGGCGCTGCGCGCTCCTTGTAGAGCGGCAGCGCTTCAGCGGCTTCGACGTTCGCCGCGAAGTCGGATGTCGGGCAGTAGGCGATCGCGTCTTCGCCGGTCTCGGCGATCACGTGGAATTCATGCGAACCGCTGCCGCCGATCGAACCGTTGTCCGCCGCCACCGCGCGAAAGTCCAGACCGAGGCGCGTGAAGATGCGCACGTAGGCGTTGTACATCTTGCGATACGACTCGCGCAGACCTTCTGCGTCCTTGTCGAACGAATACGCGTCTTTCATGATGAACTCGCGGCCGCGCATCACGCCGAAACGCGGACGGATTTCGTCGCGGAACTTCGTCTGGATCTGATAGAAGTTCACCGGCAACTGGCGGTAGCTCTTGATCTGGTTACGCGCAATGTCCGTCACCACTTCTTCGTGGGTCGGTCCGATCACGAAATCGGATTGCTTGCGGTCCTTGAAGCGCAGCAGCTCGGGGCCGTACTTTTCCCAGCGGCCCGACTCCTGCCACAGCTCGGCCGGCTGCACCGCCGGCATCAACAACTCGATCGCGCCTGCCCGGTTCATTTCTTCGCGCACGATGGCTTCCACCTTGCGGATCGAGCGCAGGCCGATCGGCAGGTAGTTATAGATGCCGCCGGCGACGCGGCGGATCATGCCGGCGCGCACCATGAGCTTGTGACTGACGATCTCGGCGTCGGCGGGAGCTTCTTTCAGGGTGCCGATAAAGAAACGGGAAGCTTTCATTCAGATTTTCCAAAAGCGGCGGCTCCGGAGGGACCGCCCGAAAGGTGAAAACGGTGGGGAATCAACGCAGACCCGGCGCAGGCCCGCCAGACCACGGCGCCGACGCTGCCGCGCAAAGCCTTTGCAGCAAAGGGTAAGGCGCGGGAAGACTGACAGGCTACCGCAAACGCGGCCCTTTTGCGGCGAATCGTTCCATTCTGGTGCGAATCGGTGCGTCGGGACCGTTATCTGTTTATAATCAAAGCAATTTTAAAGGATTCGAAGGTGGTTGTATGCTGGATCGTGAAGGCTTTCGCCCGAACGTCGGCATCATCCTCTTGAACGCGCACAACGAGGTGTTTTGGGGCAAACGGCTCCGTGAACATTCCTGGCAGTTTCCGCAAGGGGGCATCAAGTACGGTGAGACCCCCGTGCAAGCGATGTATCGGGAGTTACACGAAGAAACCGGCCTGCTTCCTGAGCACGTCAAGGTGATTGGTCGCACGCGCGACTGGTTGCGTTATGAGGTGCCTGACAAGTTCATCAAGCGCGAAGTACGCGGTCATTACCGCGGCCAGAAACAAATCTGGTTTTTGCTCCGGATGGTTGGACGCGATTGCGACATCTGCTTGCGCGCCACCGACCACCCTGAGTTCGATGCGTGGCGCTGGAACGAGTACTGGGTGCCGCTCGACTGTGTGATCGAGTTCAAGCGGGATGTGTATCAGTTGGCGCTGACGGAGCTATCCCGTTTCATGCGCCGGGCTGCGCCGCGTGCGGAAAAACCTGGCGGGCACCATGGGCCGCGTTATCCCCGGATAGCGTCGTCGATGGAAGGTCCGCCAGATTCGACGATGATGACGGTGACCTCCGTTAGCATCGAAACATCGATTCACACGACGTCGATTGTGTCCGATTGCGGGCCGGGTTCCGGGTCGGAAACCGAAGTGGGCGCCGCGTCGGGACAAGAAGACGAACCAGAGCGCGAAACCGCCGGCTCGCTCTTTCGAAGAGGCGTGCGCAGTTGATAATCTGTGCGGCTGTCCATGCCGCCTCTGCTGGCGCGGCTCGATAGCCGCGCCAGTGTTTCGAGGAAATCATATTGAAAGCACTTGCTCTCGTCGTGGCGTGCGTCGCCACCGGCGCCCTGCTGGCTGGCTGTTCGAGCGCCGGCAAACCAACCAATAAAGACGACAGCGCGTTCACCTATCTGCTGGACCGGAAGGGTACCTGGGTTGAAAACAAGGTGGACACCTTGCCGCCGCTGCCGCAAGACTCGAATCTGCTGCCCTTCGAGGTTTCCGGCAACACGCCGCTGCAGTTCTCGATCGACAAAAACTCGCTTAGCGTCGGCACCGACGGCGTGGTGCGCTATGCCGTAGTCGTGACGAGCCCCAGCGGCGCGCGCAATGTGAATTACGAGGGGATTCGCTGCGACACCTACGAATGGCGTCTATATGCGGGCCTGAACGCGGATCACGACGGCTGGGACAGAACGGTCGCGAACGACTTCACCCGCATCGAGAACGGCGCGCTGAACGCCTATCAGGCGGCGCTGTACCAGGATTATATGTGCGCGAACAAGATACCCACGGGCAGCGCGAAGCAGATTGTCGAGAATATCCGCTACAAGCGCACGGCGACCTCAATGATCCGCTGAGGCGTTTTATTGGGCGTTCTTCACATCTGAGCGACGCATCGCGGAAGTAAAAAAGCAGTTCCAGCTCACGCTGGAACTGCTTTTTTGTATGCCGCGCAGGCCCTGCTGTGGCGGCGGATCAGACCAGCACGAGGTTGTCGCGGTGAATCAACTCCGGTTCCAGCATGTAGCCGAGTACCGATTCGATATCGCCGCTCGGACGCCGCTGGATCAGCTTGGTTTCCGCACTGCTGTAGTTCGTCAGACCACGCGCGACTTCCCGCCCGGCGACGCTCAGACACGCAATTACTTCGCCGCGCGCAAACGCGCCCTGCACGCCGACGATGCCGATCGGCAGCAAGCTCTTGCCGCCCTCCGTCAGCTTCTCGACCGCGCCGTCGTCGATCACGACGTGGCCGCGCACCTGCAGGTGATCCGCCATCCATTGCTTGCGCGCCGCCATCCGCGCGGTGCGCGCGATCAGCTGTGTGCCGATCGCTTCGCCCGAGGCGAGTCGCGACAACACATCCGCTTCGCGACCGCTCGCGATCACTGTGTCGGCGCCGCTGTGCGCCGCGCGCTTGGCCGCAAGAATCTTGGTCAACATGCCGCCGCGGCCGAGGCTCGAGCCCGCGCCGCCCGCCATCGCTTCGAGTTCCGGCGCGCCGGCATCGGCTTGCTGGACAAGCGTTGCGCTCGGATCCTTGCGCGGGTCGGCGGTAAAAAGACCTTGCTGATCGGTGAGGATGACGAGCGCATCCCCTTCGATCAGGTTCGCGACGAGCGCACCCAGCGTGTCGTTGTCGCCGAACTTGATTTCGTCGGTCACGACCGTGTCGTTCTCGTTGATGATCGGCACGACGCCCAAGCGCAGCAGAGTCAGCAACGTGGAGCGCGCGTTCAGATAGCGTTCGCGGTCGGCCAGATCGGCATGCGTCAGTAGAATCTGTGCGGTCTGGATCGAATGCGCAGCAAAGCGGCTCTCGTAGACCTGCGCCAAGCCCATTTGGCCGACGGCCGCGGCCGCCTGCAATTCATCGATTTCGCGTGGCCGCCTGGTCCAGCCGAGCCGCTGCATCCCTTCAGCGATGGCGCCCGAGCTGACCAGCACGACTTCCTTGCCCTGCGCGCGCAGCGCCGCAATCTGCGCGGCCCAGCGGCCGATCGCAGCATGATCGAGGCCGCGCCCGTCGTTGGTGACGAGGCTCGAGCCGACTTTCACTACCAATCGCCGTGAATCTGCGATGACGGAACGCATTGTGCGCGGTCTCCCAAGATGACGCGTGATGTCTGCCGGCAGCCTCATTTAAGCAGCCGGCGCTCAGGCTTGTTATTCCTGCGGGTCGACGCTGTCCGATGCCGCAGCGGCCGGCGCTTCCGGCTTGTCGCGGAAACGCACGTCGGCAGCGAGGTCTTCGGCTTCGGCCGCGCGCTGCGCGTCCGAATGCGCGGCGATGTGGTCAAACACCGCATAGCAAAGATTCTCGCAACCCTGGCCAGTCAACGCCGAAATCTCGAACACTGGACCGTCCCAGCCGAAGCCTTCGAGGAATGCCGCGACGCGCGCTTCGCGCTCGTCTTCAGGCACCATGTCGAGCTTGTTCAGCACCAGCCAGCGCGGCTTCTCATACAGCAGCTCGTCATACTTGCGCAGCTCGTTGACGATTGCCTTGGCTTCCGCGACCGGATCGACCGCTTCGTCGAACGGTGCGAGGTCGACGATGTGCAGCAGCAGACCGGTGCGCTGCAAATGGCGCAGGAACTGATGACCGAGGCCTGCGCCTTCCGCCGCGCCTTCGATCAGCCCAGGAATATCGGCGATCACGAAGCTGCGGCTCGGTCCCACGCGCACCACGCCGAGATTCGGCGCGAGCGTGGTGAACGGGTAATCGGCGATTTTCGGCTTCGCGTTCGACACCGACGAAATGAAGGTCGACTTGCCGGCGTTCGGCATGCCGAGCAGACCGACGTCGGCCAGCACCTTCAGTTCGAGGCGCACCATGCGGCGCTCGCCGGGCTTGCCGTCAGTCTTCTGGCGCGGCGCGCGGTTCGTACTGGATTTGAAATGCAGATTGCCGAGGCCGCCTGCGCCGCCTTGCGCGATCTGCACGCTCTGATTGTGCTCGGTCAGGTCGGCGATCAGCTCGCCGGTTTCCATGTCCGTGATGGTAGTGCCGACCGGCATGCGCAACGTGATGTCGTCGCCGCCTTTGCCGTAGCAGTCCGCGCCGCGGCCGTTTTCGCCGTTGCGCGCCATATGTTTTTTCGCGTAGCGGTAGTCGATCAGCGTGTTGATGTTGCGGTCTGCCACCGCGATCACGCTGCCGCCCCGGCCGCCGTCGCCGCCATCCGGGCCGCCGAACGGAACGAACTTCTCGCGGCGCATCGACGCGCTGCCATCCCCTCCGTCGCCGGCGATGACTTCAATCCTCGCTTCGTCAATGAACTTCATGCGTAACTCCGTCCCGTGGTGTGCTGCTAGATAGTGCTGCCAGGTTTGATACTGTCGGATACTGCTATTTTGCCGTGCCCGCCGCGCGCTGATCAATCAGCCGTTCGGCTAGCCGCACCGGCATGGCCGGCTCAATCTTGCGGACTCGTCCGGCAAATTCATCCGGCAAAAAGCGCTGCAATAAAAAAAGCCCCGCTAACTTCGCGGGGCCTTTTTCCGGTCCTGAAGCCCGTGCCTGATTAAACTCAGACTGCTGCCGGGACGACGTTGACCATGTGCTTCTTCGCTGCGCCTTTCGTCGAGAACTGGACGTGGCCGTCCGTCAGCGCGAACAAGGTGTGATCCTTGCCGATACCGACGTTTTCGCCAGCGTGCATACGCGTGCCACGTTGACGCACGATGATGCCGCCAGCGTTGATGGCCTGACCGCCGTAAACCTTCACGCCGAGACGCTTCGATTCAGAGTCGCGGCCGTTCCGGGACGATCCGCCTGCCTTTTTGTGTGCCATTTGATTTGCTCCTTAACCGGTGCGCTTACGCGTTGATCGCGTCGATGCGCAGTTCGGTATAGTTCTGGCGGTGGCCGCCATGCTTCTGGTAGTGCTTCCGGCGACGCATCTTGAAGATGGTCACTTTGGCGTGACGACCTTGCGACACGACGGTAGCCTTGACGGAAGCCCCACTGACCAGCGGCGTACCGAACTTAATCGATTCGCCTTCGCCCACTGCGAGAACCTGGTCGAGCGTGATTTCAGCGTCAATGTCTGCCGGTATCTGTTCTACTTTAAGTTTTTCGCCGACGGCAACTTTATACTGCTTGCCACCGGTTTTTATGACCGCGTACATTGAGAACCTCACTCTGTGTTCATTTTTCCCACGCACCGCGCGCGGAAACCCGTGATTATACATAGAGTTAGCTGCGCGGTCAAAACTCGTTGAAAGGCGCCGAACCCGCCGCCCAACGCCCGCCGTACGGCACCGGCGCACGCCCTTGCTGTGGCCCGCATTACGCCGCGCCACAGCCTGCGACCCGGAACTGTCGCGATTCGCCTTATAATTCGCGGCACTACCCAATTCAGCCATCATGTCGTCGACTGCCACCCCCTCCTCCAACGCCGCCAGCCTGCTCGCTCCGATCGCCGAAGACATGCAGCAGGTCAATCGCGTCATACGGCACCGTCTGGCGTCCGACGTGATGCTGATCAATCAGATTTCCGAGTACATCATCAGCGCCGGCGGCAAGCGGCTGCGGCCCGCGCTGCTGCTGCTGGTGGCGGGCGCGCTGGGCGAAACCACCGGGCATCGGCATGAACTGGCCGCGGTGGTCGAATTCATCCATACGGCCACGCTGCTGCACGACGACGTAGTCGACGAATCCGATCTGCGGCGCGGCCGGCAGACCGCCAACGCGCTGTTCGGCAACGCGGCGAGCGTGCTGGTTGGCGATTTTCTGTACTCACGCTCGTTCCAGATGATGGTCGGCGTGGGCAAGATGCGTGTGATGGAAATCCTGTCGGAGGCGACCAACATCATCTCCGAAGGCGAAGTGCTGCAACTGCTGAACATGCACGACGCCGACGTGGACGAAGCGCGCTACATGCAGGTGATCCGCTACAAAACCGCCAAACTGTTCGAAGCCGCCGCCCAGCTCGGCGCGGTGCTGGCCGGCTCGGACGCGAAAACCGAAGCCGCGGCGGCGGAATTCGGCCGGCGCATCGGCACAGCGTTCCAGATCATGGACGACTGGCTCGACTACACGGGTACGGCGGAATCGATGGGCAAGAACGCCGGCGACGACCTGCGCGAAGGCAAACCCACGCTCCCGCTGATCTATCTGATCGAACGCGGCACGCCGGAGCAGTCGGCGCTCGCACGCGAGGCGATCGAACAGGGCGGAACCGACCGTTTCGACACGATTTTCGAAGCCATCACGCGTTCCGGCGCGCTGGATCACACGCTCGAATGCGCGAAACAGGAAGCCCAGGCAGCCGCCGCCGCAATTTCTTCGTTTCCCGATTCCATTTACAAAGAAAGCCTGCTAGAATTATGTTCTTACTCGACGGCAAGACAGTCTTGAACGAGACTGAAACGCCGGAATAGTCTGAATCGAGTTCGCAGTACAAATCGGGGTGTAGCTTAGCCTGGTAGAGCGCTACGTTCGGGACGTAGAGGCCGGAGGTTCGAATCCTCTCACCCCGACCAGATTTGCCTTGTTAGCTCAAGGCTCGAAAAACCGCCCAGCTTGCTCGGCGGTTTTTTGTTTTGGGTCGCGATTTTTTGCGCCTCTTTTCGCTTCTCATGCGAGATCCGCGCGGGGAGTGTCATGTGCCTTAAGCCATCCGGCCAGGCGGCTCGCATGGCCCCCTCTGCTATATTCTCTCCATCCTGTCCCCTATCCTTCACGACGCGTGGAACAACTTCCCTTATGGGCGCAGATTGGCGCCGTCTTTCTGCTGCTCGTCTGCTCCAGTTTCTTTTCGATTTCCGAAACGGCGATGATGGCGATCAACCGCCATCGCCTGAAACATCTTGCCAATCAGAACGTGCTCGGCGCAAAGACCACGCAAGGTCTGCTCGCACGCACCGACCAGCTGTTGAGCGTCGTCCTGATCGGCAACAATCTGTTCAACACGATCATCCCGGTGCTCACCACCTCGATCGCGCTGCACACATTCGGCCGTAACAACGTGGTGCTGTCGATCGCGACCGGCATCGTTGCGTTTCTGATCATCGTGTTCGCGGAGATCACGCCGAAAATCGTCGGCGCGACGTTCCCGGAAAAGATAGCGCTGCCGGCCAGCCTGCTGATCGCGCCGATGATGCGCGTCGCCAAGCCGCTCGTCTGGTTCGTCAATCTGTTCGCGAACAGCATCCTGCGGGTGCTGCATATCAATACCAAGGGCGCGCGCGATCAGCGTCTTTCCACCGAAGAGCTCCGCACCATCGTGCTCGAATCGGGCAGCTTCATGCCCACCAAGCACCGCAGCATTCTGCTGAACCTGTTCGACCTCGAAAACATTTCCGTCGACGACGTGATGATCCCGCGCCGCCGGATCGAAGCGCTCGACTTCGACGCGCCATTCGAGCAGATCCTGCATCAGCTCGAAACCTGCTATCACAACAAGCTGATCGTCTATCAGGGCGATATCGACCGGGTACTCGGCGTGCTGCATGTGCGCAAGACGCTGGCGGCGCTGCACAACCAGGAACTGGAGCGCGAGACGCTGCGCGAACTGCTGGCCGAGCCGTATTTCGTGCCGACCGGCACACCGGTGTTCCAGCAGCTGCAGTACTTCCAGGAAAGCCGCCATCGCACGGCGCTGGTCGTCAACGAGTACGGCGAGCTGCAAGGGCTGGTCACGCCGGAAGACATCATCGAAGAACTGATCGGCGAATTCACCACGTCGATTCCACGCGGCGCCAATTCGCGCGGCGGCTGGAACGAGAACGGCGAATGCATCGTCGCGGGCAGCATGCCGCTGCGCGAACTGAACCGCTGGCTGCATCTCACGCTGCCCACCGACGGACCGAAAACGCTCAACGGCCTGATCCTCGAAATTCTCGAAGACATCCCCGACGGCGACATGTGCGTGCAGATCGGCGACGTGAAACTCGAAGTGATGCGCAGCGACGATCAGGCGATCCGCACCGTCAAGCTGTTCAAGCCACCCACGCGCGCCGGCGCGAAAGCCACGAAAGCGGCGCGCAGCTAAGTCCTGCACGCTGCAGCATCGCACACGGGCACAACGCGCGCCATTAGCCGATCGACTGAATGGTGGCGAGCGCCGCCTTACCGGATGATGAAGTCGTCGTGTTCTACAGGCGGCTCATCACCGGTCTCTCATGCAAGTTTCTTTTCAACCGGCGGCGCCGGCGTTGCGGTCCATCGCTTTCGATAGCGAAATCGCCGCCAAACCGCAACCCAACGCGTTCGCGGCGCAAGCCGGCACAAACCTCCCCGATCCCGGCGACGCTCCTGCCGTTCGGCTGCTGACCGACACGTTGCAGGAAGCGACCCGCCGCAACGCGTCGGACCTGCACATCGAACCGGCGGAGCGCGGCTGGCGCGTGCGTTTGCGGATCGACGGCGTGCTGCATGAGATCCCCGCGCCCCCGGCACATTTGCGCGACGCGTTCATCACGCGCGTGAAGGTGCTGGCGCGCATGGACATCGCCGAGCGGCGGGTGCCGCAGGACGGCCGGCTGCGTATCGCCACGTCGCCCGGCCGGACCGAAGACTATCGCGTCAACTCGCTGCCTACCCTGTTCGGCGAAAAGCTGGTGTTACGCAGGCTCGACGCGCTGCCCGCCGACCTTTCGCTCGACTCGCTCGGCCTCGATCCGCAACAGCGCAAAGCGGTGGACGCCGCAATCCGCGCGCCGCACGGCCTCGTGCTCGTCACCGGCCCGACTGGCAGCGGCAAGACGCTGTCGCTGTACTGCTTTCTGCAACTGCTCAATGACGAGGCGCGCAATCTATGTTCGGTCGAAGATCCGGCTGAGATTCAACTGGCGGGAATCAATCAGGTCAGCGTGCGCGAAAAGGCCGGGCTGACCTTCGCAGTGGCGTTGCGCGCGTTTCTGCGTCAGGACCCGGACGTGATCATGGTCGGCGAAATCCGCGACGACGAAACCGCCGACGTCGCCGTAAAAGCCGCGCAAACCGGCCACCTGGTGCTGTCCACCCTGCATACGAACGACGCCCCTGCTGCCGTCGCGCGCCTGATCGACATCGGCGTCGAGCCGTACAACCTCGCCGCCGCGCTGCGGATGGTGACGGCGCAGCGGCTGGTGCGGCGGCTTTGTACGGCCTGCCGCGCACCGGCGCCGCAATCGGCGGCGGCGCTGCGAGCAGCGGGCTTTGCCGGCCACCAACTCGACGGCTTGCAGCCGTATGCCGCGAGCGGATGCGCGGCCTGCCACGGCATCGGCTACCGGGGCCGCGTCGGGGTTCACCAGGTGATGCCCATCTCCGACGCGATGCGCGAGCTGATCGTAACGAGCGCAAGCACGCACGAGCTTGCCCGCCTCGCGCAAACCGAACGGGTGGCCACGTTGCGCGACGCGGCGTTGGCTCGCGTCCGCGACGGCACCACGAGTCTCGCCGAAGCGCTTGCCGCTACCGAGGTCGCATGATCGCCGCCACACCTCCTCAGCCCGCATCTGCCGATCTGCGTTTCCGATGGCGCGGCGTCGACGCCGACGGCGTCCACAAAAACGGCGCACTCATTGCGCCGGACGCCGGCGCCGCGCGAGCGATGCTCAAGCGAGACAACTTGTTCATCGTCGAACTGACAGCCCGCGGGCCGGCGCCGCGCCCAAAAACGCGCGCCGCCGACGTCACGATATTCACCCGCCAGCTTGCCAGTCTGCTGCGCGCCGGTTTGCCGCTCGCGCCCGCGCTCGACCTTCTCGCCCAGGCGCAAAGTTCGCGCCGGCCCGGCCTGCCGCGGATCGTCGGTGCGCTGGCGCGTGATATCACCGCCGGCCTGCGTTTTTCGGCGGCGTTGCAGCGGCATCCGGCGCAATTCAATGCGTTGTACTGCCAGCTCGTCGAGGTCGGCGAAGCGGCCGGCGCATTGGCAACGGTCCTCGCCCGGCTCGCCGACGACCGCGAACGCGCCGCCGCGCAGCGTGCCAAGGTGCGAGCGGCGCTGACCTATCCGGTGGCGATTCTGCTGCTCGCGATTGCGATTACCGCAGCGTTGCTGATATGGGTCGTCCCCACCTTCAAGCAGATCTTCGACGGCTTCGGCGCGAAGCTGCCCGCACCGACGCAGTTCGTGCTGGCGCTCTCATCCGCTGCAGCGCGCTGGAGCATACCCGTGGTCGTCATGTGTTTCGCCGCAGCCTGGGCCATGACGTTTCTGCTACGGCGTTCCGAAGCGGCACGCATCTCCTTCGCCCGCCTGTCGCTGACAATACCGGTCGCCGGTCCGTTGCTGGGCACGTTATGCGCGGCCCGCTGGAGCCGCGCGCTCGGCACGCTGCTGTCAGCCGGCACGCCGCTCGCCGACGCATTCGATTCATTGACGCACGCCACCGGCAACGCATTCTTCGACCGCGCCACCGCGGAAATTGCCGCGCGGCTGCGGCGCGGCGAACGGCTCGCCGCGGCGATGCGCGCGGCGCTCTGTTTTCCGCCGGAGGTCGTCCAGCCGGTGGCGGTCGCCGAAGAATCCGGCGCGCTCGATACGATGCTGATCGACATAGCGTCCCTGAGCGATCGTCAGGTAGACGAAAAGATCGGCACGCTGTCGAGCCTGTGCGAGCCGCTCGTCATCGTCGTGCTCGGTACGCTGGTCGGCGGCCTTGTAATCGCGATGTATCTTCCCATTATTCAACTCGGCAACGTGGTGTAGCATCGCAGCCGAATCCAACTCTTTCGCCATGCAGGCTACCGCCCAACTCGTGTCAGAAACTTCTTCCAGCGTGCTTTCGGGCTTGCTACCCATTCACTTCGCAGCCGGGCTCTGCCTCGCGTTCGGCAGCTTGCCCGCCGGACTGCAGATTGCATTCGCGATCGTGTTCGGCCTCGTGATCGGCAGTTTCCTCAACGTGGTCGTGCATCGCGTGCCGATCATGCTCGAGCGCGCATGGCGCGAGGAAGTCAGCGAGGCGACCGACAAACCGCTCGAAGAAGACGGTCTGCCCGCGCGCTACAACTTGTGGGTGCCGCGCAGCGCCTGCCCGCACTGCGGCCACGTGCTGAGCGCCTGGGAGAACCTGCCCGTGCTGAGCTATCTGCTGCTGCGCGGGCGCTGCTCCGCATGCAAAAGGCGCGTGAGCCTGCGCTACCCGTTGCTCGAAATCTCCAGCGCCGCCTGCGCGGCAGGCGCGCTCGCGCTGTATGGCCCGACCGGCATGGCGCTCGCCGCTTTCGGCCTGTGCGCCGCGTTGCTGGCGATGAGCGCGATCGACATCGACACCCATCTGCTGCCGGACTCGATGACGCTGCCGCTTTTGTGGGCAGGTCTGATCGTCAACTTCAACGGCATGTTCGCGAGCCTGCACGATGCAGTGCTGGGCGCGATCTTCGGCTACCTGGTGCTGTGGGTCGTGCACTGGCTGTTCCGGTTGGTGCGCGGCGTCGAAGGCATGGGTTATGGCGATTTCAAACTGCTGGCCGCGCTCGGTGCGTGGCTCGGCTGGGCCGCGCTGCCGCAAATCGTGCTGATCGCGGCGATCGCCGGCGCGGTGGTCGGTCTCGCGGCAACGTGGCGCGGACGCATGCGCTTCGAGGAACCACTGCCGTTCGGACCGTTTCTGGCCGCGGGCGGCGCTGTTACGCTGTTTCTCGGCACACCGCTTTATCTGGCTCTGGGGGGCTGAAGCATGTTTGCTGTGGGATTGACCGGCGGCATCGGCAGCGGCAAATCGACCGTGGCGGATCTGTTCGCCGCGCGCGGCGTGCCGCTCGTCGATACGGACCTGATCGCGCACCGCATCACCGCGCCGCAAGGTATTGCGATGCCGCAGATCGCCGCCGAGTTCGGCGACTCGTTCGTCGCGGCGGACGGCTCGCTCGACCGCGCCCGCATGCGCACCCTGGTGTTCAGCGACGACGGCGCGCGCAAGCGCCTCGAAGGCATCACACACCCGTTGATTCGCGCGGAGACCGAGCGCGAGCAGCGCGAGGCGCGCGGACCGTATGTAATCGTGGTCGTCCCGCTGCTGGTCGAGTCGGGTAGCTGGAAGAGCCGTGTGAATCGCGTGCTGACCGTCGATTGCAGCGTCGAAACGCAAATCTCGCGCGTGATGCGCCGCAACGCGTTCAGCCGCGAACAGGTGCTGGCGATCATCGCCCGGCAGGCCACGCGCGAAGCGCGCCTCGCCGCAGCCGACGACGTGATCGACAACGACAACGCGCCGCTCGATGCGCTCGTGGCGCAGGTCGACGCGCAGCATCGCATGTATTTGGCGCTCGCAGGCGCGTGAGCAGCGAGGCGCGCATGAGCGGCACGTAACATGCGTACTTCGGTGCGCACTCCGCATTGAACCATTGAACTTTGCAGCACGGCGATAGCCGAAGCACGCAGAAACTGCCCGAAACACGCGAAAAAAGTTGCGAACGCGCGCTGAAAAAGTGCGTGATTGCTAGGGTAGTCTCGCGGCATTAGAATGTTCTGCATTCCCGTCACCGACCACGCCCGAGGCGAGCCCGCTTGATCCTTTACGAGTATCCCTTCAACGAGCGAATCCGGACGCTATTGCGCCTCGAAGATCTGTTCGAGCGCTTCACATTCTTTCTGACTCAGGAAGATGCCAGGGAACATCACGTCGCACTGACCACGTTGTTCGAAATCTCTGAAGTCGCGGGTCGCGCGGATCTGAAGTCGGATCTGATGAAGGAACTCGAACGGCAACGGCAAACGCTGGCGCCGTTCCGCGGCAATCCGGGCATCGAACAGAATGCGCTCGAAGCCGTGCTCGGCGAAATCGAACAAACCCTGGCGGGGCTTGCGCAGATGCAGGGCAAAACCGGCCAGCATCTTGCAGACAACGAATGGCTTGCCAGCATCCGCAGCCGCGCGATCATCCCGGGCGGCACCTGCAAGTTCGATTTGCCTTCGTATTACGCGTGGCAGCAAACGCATCCCGATCAGCGCCGCCAGGACATCGCCAAGTGGGTCACACCGCTGCTGCCGCTGCGCGACGCAGCCACGATCGTCTTGCGCCTCGCGCGCGAATCCGGCCAGGCGTCCAAGGTGATGGCCATGCAGGGCAGCTATCAGCAAATGCTGTCAGGCCGTTCTTATCAATTGATGCAGGTGCGGGTGGCACCCGAATTGCGTGTGATCCCCGAGGCGAGCGCCAACAAGTACATGCTGTGGGTACGCTTCACTGTTCAGGACGGCGATTTGCGCCCGCGCGCAGTGGATGTCGACGTGCCATTTCAGCTCACCTTGTGCAGCCTGTAACGTCCGCCTTGTAAAACCGAAGCGCGGGGCGCGCCTTTAAAGCGGCGCGAAATCCCCTATATTCGAGCCATGTTCCGTTTGCGATTGACTGCCTGACCGTATGCCTACTGTCGTCAAATGCCCCACTTGCGGAAAGGATGTCCGCTGGACCCCTGAGAACCGCTTCCGCCCGTTCTGCTCGGATCGTTGCAAGCAGATCGACCTCGGTGCCTGGGCCGCCGAGAAGTACAAGATCGGCGGCACGGACAAAGAAGCATCGTCCGATGAATCGCCTGGCGGGGACTACAACCCGCACTGAACGCAACCGCTACGTTGGGTCACGCGGGCCGACGCTGCGCTAATGCAGCGCCCGCAACCGCGCGCCATTCTTTCTACTTTTTCTCAGCCGCGAGCCATTCCAGCACCGGAATCGTCGCCGGCAACAGCGGCGCAACATCTGCGGGCAGCGCCTGCCAGACGAACGCCTGGCCCTCACGCCCGTGCGGCTCGCCGGTCCAGTCCGTCACCTTGCAGAAAAACAGCCGCACATAGGCGTGCGGGTAATCGTGCTCGAGCGTGTGCCAAAGGTGGCTCGCCTTGACGTCGATCCCCAGCTCCTCGTGCAACTCGCGAGCGAGCGCTGCCTCGACCGACTCGCCCGCTTCCAGCTTGCCGCCCGGAAACTCCCAGTAGCCCTCGTACGGCTTGCCAGCCGGGCGCTGCGCCAGCAAATAGCGTCCGTCCTGCTGAATCAGCACGCCGACGGCGACTTCCGTCACCGGCCGCCCGTTAGCATTCTTCTGCGCGTCGCTCATACCGGGGTCTTCCGGCCCGACCAGTCGCGAGCGAACTGCCACGCGACGCGCCCCGAGCGCGAACCGCGCTCCAGCGCCCACACCAGCGCGTCGCCGCGCGCCGCTTCGACTTCCGCGTCGTCACAGCCGAAATGGCGCAGCCAGTGGCCGATGATCGACAGGTAGTCGTCCTGCTTGAACGGATAAAAGCTGACCCACAGCCCGAAACGCTCGGACAGTGAGATCTTTTCTTCGACCAGTTCGCCCGGATGGATCTCGCCGTCGGCCATGTGCTTGTACGTCTCGTTGTCGCTCATGTACTCCGGCAGCAGATGGCGGCGGTTCGACGTCGCATAGATCAGCACGTTGTCCGACTGCGCGGCGATCGAGCCGTCGAGCGCGACCTTCAGCGCCTTGTAGCCCGATTCGCCGTCTTCGAAAGACAGGTCATCGCAGAACACCACGAAGCGCTCCGGCCGCTGCGCGATCAGATCGACGATATCGCCGAGATCGTGAAGATCGTCTTTATCCACCTCGATCAGACGCAGGCCGTCTTTCGCGTACGCATTCAGGCAAGCCTTGATCAGCGACGACTTGCCGGTGCCGCGTGCGCCCGTCAGCAACACGTTGTTGGCCGGCTGCTTGTGCACGAATTGACGCGTGTTCTGCTCGATCAGCCCTTTCTGGCGATCGATGTTTTGCAGGTCGTCGAGCGTGATCGCCGAGATGGCGGGCACCGGCTGCAGATAGCCGCGCCCCTGGCGCTTGCGCCAGCGAAAGGCGAGCGCGGCCGACCAGTCGATATCCGGTGCGGCAGGCGGAAGCATCGCTTCGAGACGGCCGAGCACGGCTTCGGCCCGGGTCAGAAACTGTTCGAGTTTGTCCATGGCGGTGAAATAAGCGGTTGGAAGCCGCGTAATGAACCTGGTTATGAACGATAGTCGGCGTTGATGCTCACGTAGTCGTGCGACAGATCGCAAGTCCAGATCGTGGCTTGCGCATTGCCGCGACCGAGCACGACACGAATACCGATCTCGCTCTTTTTCATGACGCGCTGGCCATCTTCTTCACGGTAGGCCGGATTGCGGCCGCCGGCCGTCGCGACCAGCACGTCGTCCAGATACAGATCGATCTTGCCGACGTCGAGATCGTCCACGCCGGCATAGCCGATGGCCGCGAGAATGCGGCCGAGATTCGGGTCGGATGCATAGAAGGCCGTTTTCACGAGCGGCGAATGGCCGATCGCGTACGCGATCTGGCGGCATTCGGCGACGCTCGAACCACTTTCCACGTGCACCGTCATGAATTTCGTCGCGCCTTCGCCGTCGCGCACGATCAGTTGCGCGAGGGTCTGGGCGACTTCGGTCACCGCGTCGCGCAGCGCTGCATAAGCGGGCGAATCGGTGGACGTGACCGCTGGCAGGCTCGATTTGCCCGACGCGATCAGGATGAAAGAATCATTGGTCGACGTGTCGCCGTCGATCGTGATGCAGTTGAACGAGCGGTCCGCGACGTGCTTGACCAGCGCGTCGAGCACCGGTTGCGCGACAGCGGCGTCGAACGCGAGGAAGCCGAGCATGGTCGCCATGTTCGGCTTGATCATGCCCGCGCCCTTGCTGATGCCCGTGAGCGTGACCGTATGGCCGTCGATCGTCACCTGGAGCGAGGTGGCTTTGGGCAGCGTGTCCGTGGTCATGATCGCCTGCGCGGCCTCGTACCAGTTGGCTTCCTTGCGGTTCGCCAGCGCGGCCGGCAGGCCTGCCTTAAGACGATCGACCGGCAGCGGTTCCAGAATCACGCCCGTCGAAAACGGCAGCACCTGCTCCGGCGCGATATCGGCCAGACGTGCGAGTTCAGTGCAGGTTTCGCGCGCATGCGTGAGCCCCGGTTCGCCCGTACCCGCGTTCGCGTTGCCGGTGTTGATCACCAGCGCGCGAATCGGCTTCCCGCCTGCGCGCACGCGCTCCAGATTCTCGCGGCACACCGTCACGGGCGCGGCGCAAAAGCGGTTCTGAGTGAACGCGCCGCCCACCGTCGCGCCTTCAGCGACGGAAATGACCAGCACGTCCTTGCGGTTCGGCTTGCGGATATTCGCCTCCGCCCAGCCCAGCGTAACGCCGGCGACGGGATGGAGTTCAGCGGGATCGATCGAGGGGAAATTGACAGCCATGGTCGCGACCTGTCGAAGAAAATGCCGGCAGGCGCCGGCATCGAGGGATCGGAAACTGATGGCCCGGGGGTGTTGCCGGGTCACCGCGGAATCACCAGCAAAGCACCGCAAAAAACGACGCGGCGCGCATGAAGCGCGCCGCCTTCGCCTTTACGCGATCTTGCCGTGGCACTGCTTGTACTTCTTGCCGCTGCCGCACGGGCACGGGTCGTTGCGGCCGACCTTCGGCACATTCTCCGTGCTGACGTCCGATGCTGCGGCGTGCAACGAGCCGTGGCTCATCGCATCGCCGATCATTGCGGCGGTGGCCGCTTCCGCCGCGGCAGGCGTTGCTGCCGCCGCTTCGGCAAATTCTGCGTGACGAAACTCGACGTTTTCGAGGTGGCTGCCCTGCTCTTCGTACTGCTCGGCAGCCTGCTCCAGCTGTTCCGGCGACTGGATCTGCACGTTCATCACCACGCGGGTGACTTCGAGCTTCACAGAGTCGAGCATCGCCGCGAACAATTCGAACGCCTCACGCTTGTACTCCTGCTTCGGATTCTTCTGCGCATAGCCGCGCAGATGGATACCCTGACGCAGGTGATCGAGCGCCGCCAGATGTTCGCGCCAGCTGCGGTCCAGCGTTTGCAGCATGATCGATCGCTCGAACGCGCTGAACGATTCACGGCCGACCAGCTCGACCTTCGATTCGTACGCTTCGTCCGCGGCGGCCTGCACCGCTTCGCGAATCTCGTCCGCGCTGATCGAGTTCGACTCGTTGATCATTTCCTGAATCGCGAGGTCGAGCTGCCATTCGTTACGCAGCACTTCCTCCAGCTCGGGCACGTCCCACTGCTCTTCAATGCTGCCGGCCGGCACGAACTGGTGAACGATATCGCTGATCACGCCATGACGCATTGCGCCGATGGTTTCCGTGATGTCGTTCGCTTCGAGCAATTCATTGCGCTGCTGATAGATCACCTTGCGCTGATCGTTCGACACATCGTCGTATTCGAGCAATTGCTTGCGAATATCGAAGTTGCGCGCTTCGACCTTGCGCTGCGCCGATTCAATCGAGCGCGAAACGATGCCTGCTTCGATCGCTTCGCCTTCCGGCATCTTCAGGCGGTCCATGATCGCGCGCACGCGGTCGCCCGCAAAAATGCGCAGCAGCGGATCTTCCAGAGACAGATAGAAGCGCGACGAGCCCGGGTCGCCCTGACGGCCCGCACGGCCGCGCAACTGGTTGTCGATCCGGCGCGATTCGTGACGCTCAGTGCCGATGATGTGCAGACCGCCTGCGGCCTTCACCTGATCGTGCAGCGCTTGCCATTCGTCGTGCAGCTTCTGGATGCGGCGCTGTTTCTCGTCCGCAGGGATCGCTTCGTCCCGTTCGATGAAGGACGCCTGCTTTTCCGCATTGCCGCCCAGCACGATGTCGGTACCGCGACCGGCCATGTTGGTGGCGATCGTGATGCGCTTCGGACGGCCCGCTTCGGCGACGATCTCCGCTTCACGCGCGTGCTGCTTGGCGTTCAGCACTTCGTGCGGCAAACCGGTCTGCTTCAGCAGATGCGACAGCAGCTCAGAGTTTTCGATCGACGTGGTGCCGACCAGCACCGGCTGGCCGATCTCGTAACAATCGCGGATATCGCGAATCACCGCGTCGTAGCGTTCCTTCGCGGTTTTGTAGATCTGATCCTGCTTGTCGATCCGCTTCGGCGGACGGTTGGTCGGGATCACGACCGTCTCGAGACCGTAGATCTCGTTGAATTCATACGCTTCGGTATCGGCCGTGCCGGTCATGCCGGCCAGCTTCGCGTACATGCGGAAATAGTTCTGGAACGTGATCGACGCGAGCGTCTGGTTCTCGCTCTGAATCTTGACGTGTTCCTTCGCCTCGACAGCCTGGTGCAGACCGTCGGACCAGCGGCGGCCCGACATCAGACGGCCGGTGAATTCGTCGACGATGATCACTTCACCGTTCTGCACCACGTAGTGCTGGTCTTTGAAGAACAGCGTATGCGCGCGCAACGCGGCGTATACGTGGTGCATCAGCGTGATGTTCTGCGGCGCATACAGGCTCTCGCCATCGCCGATCAGGCCCCACTCGGCGAGCAGGCGCTCGGCCTTTTCGTGGCCCGATTCCGTCAGGAACACCTGGCGGCCCTTCTCGTCCAGCGTGTAGTCGCCTGGCTTTTCGACGCCGGTGCCGTCCGCCTTCTCTTCGCCGATCTGGCGTTCGAGCAGCGGCGGCAGCGCGTTCATGCGCACGTAGAGTTCGGTGTGGTCTTCGGCCTGGCCGGAGATGATCAGTGGCGTACGGGCTTCGTCGATCAGGATCGAGTCGACTTCGTCGACCACCGCGAAATTCAGGGCCCGCTGCACGCGCGCGTCGGTCTCGTAGACCATGTTGTCGCGCAGGTAATCGAAGCCGAATTCGTTGTTGGTGCCGTAGGTGATATCCGCGGCGTACGCTTGCTGCTTCGCGGCATGGTCCATCTGCGACAGATTGATGCCGACCGACAGACCGAGGAAGTTGTACAGACCCGCCATCCATTCGGCGTCGCGCTGTGCGAGGTAATCGTTGACCGTGACGACGTGCACGCCGCGCCCAGACAGCGCATTCAGGTAGACCGGCAGCGTAGCGACCAGCGTCTTGCCTTCGCCGGTACGCATTTCGCCGATCTTGCCGTAGTGCAGGACCATGCCGCCAATCAGCTGCACGTCGAAGTGGCGCATTTTCAGCGTCCGCTTGCTGGCCTCGCGGCAGACCGCAAAGGCTTCCGGCAGGAGCTTGTCGAGCGACTCGCCGCTCGCGATGCGCTGACGGAATTCACCCGTTTTGGCGCGCAGTTGATCGTCCGTCAATTGCTCGATCTGCGGCTCGAGCGCATTGATCGCCGCGACGGTCTTTTGATATTGCTTGACTAGCCGCTGGTTGCGGCTGCCAAAAATCTTCTGTAGAAAACCGGTGGTCATCGGATCGGTGTCTGCGTCGCGGCTTCGGCTGGTTCGCGGCGTGCAGTTCGTGCACGTGCGCTCCGGGGTCGGAAATGCCTCGGCGGCTTAGTCCAAGAGTGAATTCGAATCGGGCATTTTAGCACGCGCCCCCGCCCGCGCCTGTGTCAGCCGTGCGACGGCAGCATGGCATCCGAAGCCCGCCGCAGCGCCCTCTGACGGCACGCATCGGGGCGGGTCCGCGTGCATCCTGCGCGGTACAATCGCGGCGTGAACGCGCATTGGGCGCGAACACGCCGTCACTATCGAACATGAGCCGTTTTCCGTCCTTTTCAAGGCCGCCGCCCAAGCAGTTCAAGGCGCGCCGCCCGCAGCCCGTTGCCGAAGTGCTCAATCGCACCGACGCATTCGCGGCCCTGCGCGCGGGCGTCGAGCAGATTGCTGCGCTCGAACGGGATCTGCGCGAATTGCTGCCCGACTATCTGGCAACCAGCGTCGAGCCGGGCTTCATTAAGGAAGGCGTACTGGCCCTGTTTGCCGGACACAACGCGCTGGCGGCACGCCTGCGGCATCTCGAGCCACGGCTGTTGTCCGATCTGCAGCAGCGCGGCTGGCCGGTCAATGCGTTGCGGATTCGCGTGCGGCCGCAACCCGCCAAGGAACCGCCGCCGGTCAAGCAGGCACGCATGACGCCTGCTGGCGCGGACGCCTTGCACGCGCTCTCCGAATCGCTCGCACCGTCGCCATTGCAGGAGGCGTTGGCGAAAATGGCCGCGCGGCATCGGAGAAATCGCTGAACAAAAAATAAGCGGCCCAGAAGGGCCGCTTATTTTTCATCCGTTCGCTTCGGAAAATCTGCGCCGAAGACCCAAGACGTTAGGCAAACGCTGTCTGCGTCTCGTACGCAAAGCCGCGCGGAGCCTTCTGGGTGTCGTCGAAGGTGACAATTTCGTACGCGTCTTCATGCGCCAGCAGTTCGCGCAGCAGCGCATTGTTCAGGCCGTGGCCCGACTTGTACGCCGTATACGAAGCCAGCAGCGGATGGCCGACCACGTACAGATCGCCGATTGCGTCGAGCATCTTGTGCTTCACGAATTCGTCGTCGTAACGCAGGCCGTCGTTGTTCAGAATGCGGTATTCGTCCAGCACGATCGCGTTATCCATGCTGCCGCCGCGTGCCAAACCGAGCTCACGCATCGTTTCCACTTCATGCGCAAAGCCAAACGTGCGCGCCCGGGCAATTTCACGCACGTACGACGTATTCGCGAAATCCACTTCCAGCGCCTGGCCGGTCTTATCGACAGCCGGGTGACGGAAATCGATCGTGAATTTGAGCTTGAAACCGAAATACGGGTCGAGGCGCGCGAACTTGTCGCCGTCCCGAATTTCGACCGGCTTGGTGACCTTGATGAATTTCTTCGCCGCGTTCTGTTCTTCGATGCCGGCCGATTGAATCAGAAACACGAAGGACCCTGCACTGCCGTCCATGATCGGGATTTCTTCGGCTGTGACATCGACATACAGGTTGTCGATGCCGAGACCCGCGCATGCGGACATCAAATGCTCGACCGTCGACACACGCGCGCCGTCTTTCTGCAAAACGGAAGCGAGGCGGGTGTCGCCGATCGCCATCGCCGACGCGGGAATGTCCACCGGCGTGGGCAAATCCACGCGCGAAAACACGATGCCGGTGTCCGGCGCCGCCGGGCGAAGCGTCAGGTCGACTTTACGGCCGGAGTGCAGGCCGATGCCGACTGTCTTGACGATCGATTTGATAGTGCGCTGCTTCAACATGGTGATCTTCTATTCGATTGAAAATCCCAATCGGGACTTTTTATTCCATAGCGCGAATTATACTCCAATACCCTAAGGAGCGTCTTAACGCGGAACGTATCAATCTGTTTCGTTGCATTACTCGACGGGCGCCCGTCAGGGGAAGCGTGACGGGCCGATGGCCGGAACGGAGGCGTTCCCGGTCATCGGCCCGCGTAACGGCCTGTCACAAAAGCGTCTTATTCTCCGTTGCCCTGCTACAACGCACTTACAGCGCAGGTCCAAAGCGAAGGCATCGACGCACAGCAACTAGCTCAACGCAGCGAGGATACTCCCTGCATCGCTGACTTCGAATTTGCCGGCAGCCTCGACGTTCAACGTCTTGACCACGCCGTCGTCGACCACCATCGCGTAGCGCTGGGAACGGATTCCCATGCCGCGCGCCGACAAATCCTGCTCGAGACCGAGCGCTCGTGTAAAAGCCGCACTGCCGTCCGCCATCATGCGCACCTTGCCCGAGGCGTGCAGATCGCGTCCCCACGCGCCCATTACGAACGCGTCGTTGACGGACACGCACCAGATTTCGTCGATGCCAAGAGCGCGCAACTGCTCGGCCTGCTCGACGTAACCCGGTACATGTTTGGCCGAACAGGTCGGCGTGAACGCGCCCGGCAATCCGAAGATCACCACACGCTTGCCCGCCGTCTGCTCGCGCACGTCGAAGCTGTTAGGTCCGATCGTGCAACCCGCCCGCGCGTCTTCGACAAACTCGAAGAGCGTCGCGTCGGGCAGCTTTTCACCCACTTGGATCATGCTCAGTCCTTTGCATCGATGCGAAGCACGCTCGCACGTTGTCGTGTCGCAGTGAAATGCAGCAGATGCCCGATTGAAGGCTCCACCGTCCGGCGACAGCCGCCCAATCCGCTTCGCGAATCCGAAGAGGGCACTTGTCCTTGCCGCGAATCTGACGATACGCGGCCTGTTTGCCGTTCACCCGCCACGCTCGTGCATTCGTCTGCCGGCGCTGGAAGACCGCGCCGCAGCGAAAGCCTGCTCGCGCGCTCAGTCCGCCTGCTTGCGCAGGAACGCCGGAATGTCGTACGTATCGACGCCCTTTTCCTGCAGCGCCTGCACGTGCGAAGCCGCCGTATCGCGCGACGTGCGCCACACTGCCGGCGTATCCAGCGCGCCGTAATCGGCGGTGCTGGCGTGCGACGGTGCGTAGGCAGCGTGTTGCATCGTGCTGATCGGCTGGTTGTCCGTGCCGGTGCGCAGCAGCGTCATCGGTGCCGATTGCTGCTTCTTCGCCGCACGGCCCAGACCCGTTGCCACGACCGTCACGCGCAGCGCGTCGCCCATTGCATCGTCGTACACCGCGCCGAAGATCACGGTTGCGTCTTCTGCAGCGTAGCTCTTGATGGTGTTCATCACTTCGCGCGTTTCCGACAGACGCAGCGAACGGCTCGACGTGATGTTGACCAGCACGCCACGCGCGCCCGACAGATCCACACCTTCCAGCAGCGGGCTGGCGACAGCCTGCTCGGCGGCCAGACGCGCGCGATCGACGCCGGCAACCGTCGCCGTGCCCATCATCGCCTTGCCCTGCTCGCCCATCACCGTCTTCACGTCTTCGAAGTCGACGTTCACCAGACCGTCGACGTTGATGATTTCAGCGATACCCGCTACTGCGTTGTTCAGAACGTCGTCGGCGCACTGGAAGCACTTGTCCATCTCGGCGTCATCGCCCATCACCTCGAACAGCTTGTCGTTCAGAACGACGATCAGCGAGTCGACGTGATCCTCCAGTTGCTGCGAACCCGCTTCTGCCACACGCATGCGCTTGCCGCCTTCGAATTCGAACGGCTTGCTGACCACACCAACAGTCAAGATACCCATTTCCTTGGCGATCTGCGCGACCACCGGCGCGGCTCCCGTACCCGTGCCGCCACCCATGCCCGCGGTGATGAACACCATGTGCGCGCCACGCAGTGCGTCGGCGATGCGCTCACGTGCTTCTTCTGCTGCCGCGCGGCCCATTTCCGGCTTGGCGCCAGCGCCAAGACCCGTATTGCCGAGCTGGATCACCGCAGTTGCACGCGAACGCGACAATGCCTGGGCGTCCGTATTCATCACGATGAAGTCGACGCCTTGTACGCCCTTGTTGATCATGTGCTGAACGGCATTGCCGCCAGCGCCACCTACTCCGACCACCTTGATGATGGTGCCGTTCGTTTCGGTTTCCAGCATCTGGAATTCCATGTTGCCTCCGTCAAGATAAAAAATTGCAGCCACTCGGCCGTTATTCGGCAGGAGATCGGGCAACCCCCTGTCGCGCGCCAGCCGCCGGCACCAGCGCGTATTTCGTAAACTGAGTCGTAATCTTTAGAAGTTGCCGAGGAACCAGTCCTTCATTCGCGAGAAGACTTGTCCCATCGACCCCGACTGCACCGCGACCTTGCGGCCGCGCATCCGTTGCGAGCGTCCTTCGAAGAGCAGACCCATCGCCGTCGAATAACGCGGGTTACGCACCACGTCCGCAAGACCGCCCGCGTATTCCGGCACGCCGATGCGCACCGGCTTCAGGAAAATGTCCTCGCCGAGCTCGACCATGCCGAGCATCATCGACGCGCCGCCGGTCAGCACCACGCCGGAGCTCAGCAGTTCCTCGTAACCCGACTCGCGCACCACCTGCTGCACGAGCAAAAACAGTTCTTCGACGCGCGGCTCGATCACCGCTGCGAGCGCCTGGCGCGACAGCGTGCGCGGACCGCGCTCACCCAGACCCGGCACTTCGATCATCTCGTCCGGATCAGCCAGCGCCTGCTTGGCGATGCCGTAATCGACCTTGATGTCTTCCGCGTCCGGCGTCGGCGTGCGCAAGGCCATCGCGATGTCGCTCGTGATCTGGTCGCCGGCGATCGGAATCACCGCCGTGTGGCGAATCGCGCCTTCGCTGAAAATCGCGATGTCCGTCGTGCCGCCGCCGATATCGACCAGCACCACGCCGAGCTCTTTTTCGTCTTCCGTCAGCACCGCCAGCGACGACGCCAGCGGCTGCAAGATCAGATCGTTCACTTCGAGCCCGCAGCGGCGCACGCACTTCACGATGTTCTGCGCCGCGCTCACCGCGCCGGTCACGATGTGCACCTTCACTTCGAGACGAATACCGCTCATGCCGATCGGCTCGCGCACGTCTTCCTGGCCGTCGATGATGAATTCCTGCGTCAGGATGTGCAGCACCTGCTGATCGGTCGGGATGTTGATCGCCTTGGCCGTCTCGATCACGCGCGCCACGTCGGTCTGCGTGACTTCCTTCTCCTTGATCGCCACCATGCCGCTCGAATTGAAGCTGCGGATATGGCTGCCGGCGATCCCGGTAAATACGTTGGTGATCTTGCAGTCGGCCATCAGCTCGGCCTCTTCGAGTGCGCGCTGAATAGACTGCACGGTGGCCTCGATGTTCACCACGACGCCTTTCTTGAGCCCCTTCGATTCGCTCTGGCCGAGTCCGATCACCTCGTAGTGACCTTCGCCTTTCAGTTCGGCGACGATGGCCACCACCTTCGCCGTCCCAATGTCGAGGGCGACCAGCAGATCTTTATAGTCTTTACTCATAGCGTGCTCATTGCGTGTGATGTCCGTTTACTTCTTGCCCTTGTCGGGTTCGCTGATAAAGCGCATGCCAGCGGCACGAATCGCGAAACCGTTCGGATAGCGCAAGTCCGCATACTCGATATCCTTTCCCCAACGTTGCGTCACCGCGTTCCACGCCGCAGTCAGGCGCCGGCTGCGATCGAGCAGCGTGTCCTGATTGCGTTCGCGCCCCAGTTCCACCTGCGTGCCGTTCGACAGTTTCACCGTCCACGCGTAGCGCGGCGACAGCGTCACTTCATCTGGCGTCGCGCCCAAAGGCGCAAACCACTTCTTGAAGTCGCGATACCGCGCGACGACTTCCTTTGCCGTGCCGTCCGGGCCGTCGAATGCGGGCAGCGCTTCGTCGAGTTCGCCCTGGTTCGCGGTGAACAGCTCGCCGTCGACGCTCACCAGCTGATCGCTGCCCCACGTCCCCAGCGGTTTGTACTCCTCGAGCGTGACAGCCAGCGCATTCGGCCAGACGCGCCGCACGCTCGCGTGACGCACCCACGGCATCTGTTCGAACGCCTGACGCGCGACGTCGAGATCCACCGTGAAAAAGTTGCCCTTCAAGCGTCCGACTACGCCGGCGCGCACCGTCGGCGAATTGATGTGCTCGGTGTCGCCGTCGATCTGGATTTCGCGCAGCGCGAAATTCGGACGCTGGATCAGCCAGTAACCGCCTGCCGCCAGCAGCACGAGCACCAGCAACGCGTGCAATGCGTTGGCGGCGAGATTGAGCTGGCGAACGTTGTTCCACATGGTGTTGCTTTCGGGTCGCCCCGGTTAGTCCTTAAGCGTCAGCGCCAACACGCCGACAACCAGTTCCTGATAGCTGATGCCCACCGCACGCGCCGCCTTCGGCGGCAGCGAGTGATCGGTCATGCCGGGCGCCGTGTTCACTTCGAGGAAATACGGATTGCCCTCCGCGTCCAGCATGAAATCGGCGCGGCCCCAATCGGTGCAGCCGAGCACGTCGAAAGCGCGGCGCGCCAGTGCCTTCAAACGCTGCTCCTCGTCCGACGCGAGACCGCACGGAATCAGGTACTGCGTGTCGTTGGCGAGGTACTTCGCGTGGTAGTCGTAGAACTCGCCGGCCGGCACGATACGGATCACCGGCAGATCGAGATCGCCGGCGATGCACGCGGTGTACTCGCCGCCGCCTTCGATGCTCTTCTCGACCACGACGATCCTGTCGTACTTGACCGCTTCGATCAGCGCTGCGGGCAGTGCATCGGCGCTCTTCACCTTGATGACCGCGACGCTCGAACCTTCACTCGCCGGCTTCACGAAGAGCGGCAAGCCGAGCTTCGCGACGATGTCTTTCGCGCGCGCTTCGTAGTCGTCGCCACGCAGCACGGCTTCGAACGGCGGCGTCGGAATGCCGAGTTGCTGCCACACGAGCTTGGTGCGGAATTTGTCCAGACCGAGCGCCGAACCGAGCACGCCGCTACCCGTGTAGCGGATGCCGTAAAAATCGAGCGCGCCCTGGATCTGGCCGTTCTCGCCATAGCCGCCATGCAGCGCATTGAACGCCCGCACGAAGCCTTCATCCTTCAACGCGGCGAGCGGACGCTCGGCCGGGTCGAACGGATGCGCGTCGATACCGGCGTCGCGCAAACCTTGCAGCACGAGGCGGCCGGAATTGAGCGACACCTCGCGCTCGGCGGAATCGCCACCGAGCAGCACTGCCACTTTGCCGAATTGTTTGGGGTCGATACCGCTCATCTCACACCTTCGTTTCTTGCGCGAGGCGGCCCGGCACACCGCCGATCGAACCCGCGCCCATCGTGATCACCACATCGCCGTCGCGCACCACTGCTGAAAGCGCGTCCGGCACTTCATCCACCGTATCGACAAACACCGGCTCGACCTTGCCCGCCACTCGCAATGCCCGCGCCAACGCGCGGCCGTCCGCGGCGACGATCGGCGCTTCGCCGGCCGAATAGACTTCAGTCAGCACGAGTGCATCGACCGTCGACAGCACCTTCACAAAATCTTCGAAGCAATCGCGCGTGCGCGTAAAGCGGTGCGGCTGGAACGCCAGTACCAGACGCCGCCCCGGAAACGCGCCGCGCGCCGCCGCCACCGTGGCCGCCATTTCGACCGGGTGGTGGCCGTAGTCGTCGACCAGCGTGTACGCGCCGGCGGCCTTGCCTTCCGACACGACCGGCACTTCGCCGTAGCGCTGGAAGCGCCGGCCCACGCCGTTGAAATCCGCCAGCGCTCGCTGGATATCGGCATCTTTCACTTCAAGTTCAGTCGCAATGGCAATGGCGGCCAAAGCGTTCTGCACGTTGTGCTCGCCCGGCAGGTTCAGCACGATGTCGATCGGCGGAGCGTCTTCGCGCATTGCCGTGAAATGCATCCTGGCGTCGCGCGCTTCGACGTTGACCGCGCGCACTTGCGCATCCGGCGCGAAGCCGTAGCGGATGATCGGCTTCGACACGAACGGCAGGATTTCCTTCACGTTCGGATCGTCGACGCACAGCACCGCGATTCCGTAGAACGGCAGGCGATGCGTGAATTCGATGAACGCCTGCTTGAGCCGCGCGAAGTCATGGCCGTAGGTGTCCATGTGATCGGCGTCGATGTTCGTGATGACTTCGATCACCGGAAACAAGTTCAGGAACGATGCATCCGACTCGTCCGCTTCGGCGACGATGAAGTCACCCGTACCGAGCCGCGCATTCGCGCCCGCGCTGATCAGGCGGCCGCCGATCACGAAAGTCGGATCGAGGCCGCCGGCCGCCAGCACGCTCGCCACCAGCGAGGTGGTCGTGGTCTTGCCGTGCGTGCCGGCAATCGCGATGCCTTGCTTCAGGCGCATCAGTTCCGCGAGCATCACGGCACGCGGCACGATCGGAATCCGGCGATGGCGCGCGGCCAGAACTTCCGGGTTGTCGCTGCGCACCGCGGTCGAGACGACCACCGCGTTCGCGCCTTCGATGTTCTCGGCCGCGTGGCCAATCGCAATCCGCGCGCCGAGCGCGGCGAGACGATCGGTAACCGGGTTGCTCGTGAGATCCGAGCCGCTCACCTGATAGCCGAGATTGACCAGCACCTCTGCGATGCCGCTCATGCCGACACCGCCGATGCCGACAAAGTGAATGTGTTTGACGATGTGTTTCATTGCTTTCCTTCCAGGCTCGGGCTCGGGGTCCAACCCGCCACGGTCGCGCAAATCTGCGCAACCTGTTCGGTGGCGTCGGGTTTCGCGAGCGAGCGCGAACGCTCCGCCATCTCCGCGAGGGTCTCTCGCGTCTGGCTGCGCAACCAGTCGGCGAGCTTTTCCGCCGACAGATCGCGTTGCTGCATGAGCAGCGCCGCGCCGTGGTCGGCGAGGAACGCTGCATTAGTTGTTTGGTGATTGTCTACTGCAAACGGGAATGGCACGAAGAATGCCGCCACGCCCACCGCTGAAATCTCCGACACCGTCATCGCGCCCGAACGGCAGATCACCAGATCAGCGTTCGCGTAAGCGCTCGCCATGTCGTCGATGAACGGCATGAGCTGCACGTCGGTTTGCAAACCGGCTGCCGCATAGTTGTCACGCAGCGCGTCGATATGCTTCGCGCCCGCCTGATGCACGATGCGCGGACGCTCGTTCGGCGTGAGCCGCGCAACCGCTCGCGGCACCACTTCGTTCAATGCCGCGGCGCCCAGACTGCCGCCTACCACCAGCACATTCAGCGGACCGCTGCGCTGCGCGTAGCGTGCTTTGGGTGCAATTGCGTGCGCAAGTTCCGCACGAATCGGGTTTCCGGTCCACTCGCCGTGCGGCAGCGTGTTCGGGAACGCAACCAGCACGCGTTTGGCGAGTTTCGCGAGCACCTTGTTCGCGAGACCCGCAATCGAATTCTGTTCATGCAGCACGAGTGGACGGCCGCTCAACGCGGTCATCAGACCCGCCGGAAACGTGATGTAACCGCCCATGCCGAGCACGACGTCCGGCTTCACGCGACGCAGCACGCTCAGACTTTGCATGCAGGCGCGCAGCAGATTCAGCGGGAGCATCAGCCTGGTCTTTATGCCCTTGCCGCGCAGGCCGCCGAAGCGCACGTATTCCATCGGGATGCCATGTTTCGGCACCAGCGTCGCTTCCATGCCTGCGGGATTGCCGAGCCAGACCACCTTCCAGCCCCACGCCTGCATCAGGTGCGCGACCGCGAGCCCCGGGAACACGTGTCCCCCGGTGCCGCCGGCCATTACCATCAGTGTGCGTTGCGGCAGAGCGGTCATACCTTCCCCCCACGCATCAACACGAATGACAACGCGTTTTGGCTCCGGCCGCTGCGCTTAACTTCGCGCGCGTTGCGCTCGAAGTTAGCCTTCGCCGAAATCGTGTGTTGCTGCATGGGGGTCATACCTTCCCCCCACGCATCAACACGAATGACAACGCGTTTTGGCTCCGGCCGCTGCGCTTAACTTCGCGCGCGTTGCGCTCGAAGTTAGCCTTCGCCGAAATCGTGTGTTGCTGCATGGGGGTCATACCTTCCCCCCACGCATCAACACACGATTTTCATAATCCACCCGCATCAGCACCGCCACCGCGACGCAGTTCAGCACGATGCCCGAGCCGCCGTAGCTGACGAGCGGCAACGTGAGACCCTTGGTCGGCAGCAAGCCGAGGTTCACACCCATGTTGATGAAGGTCTGCGCGCCGAACCAGATGCCGACGCCCTTCGCCGCCAGCCCCGCAAACGTGCGGTCGAGCGCGAGCGCCTGACGACCGATCTCGAACGAGCGGCGCACGATCCAATAGAACATCAGGATCACCACCAGCACGCCGACGAAACCCAACTCTTCGCCGATCACCGCGAGGATGAAGTCGGTGTGCGCCTCCGGCAGGTAGTTGAGCTTCTCGACGCTGCCGCCGAGACCCACGCCGAACCACTCGCCGCGGCCGAACGCGATCAGCGAGTGCGTCAATTGATAAGCCTTGCCTTGCGCGTAACGGTCGTCCCACGGATCGAGGTAGGCGAAGATCCGCTCTCGACGCCACGGCGATGCCCACACCAGCAAGCTGAACGTGCCCACCGCCGTCGCTACGAGGCCGCCGAACAGCTTGCCGTTCACGCCGCCCAGAAACAGCAGGCCCATCGCGATCGCGGCGATCACCATGAACGCGCCCATGTCCGGCTCGAGCAGCAGCAACGCGCCGACGAGCCCCACCGCCACCGCCATCGGCAAAAAGCCCTTGGCGAAGCTGTGCATGTACTCCTGTTTGCGCACCGTGTAGTTCGCCGCGTAGATCGTCACAGCGAGCTTCATGATTTCCGACGGCTGCATGTTCGTGATGCCTAGCGGAATCCAGCGGCGCGCGCCGTTCACGCCCTTGCCGATGTGCGGAATCAGCACGATCACCAGCGCGACCAGCGAAATCAGGAAGAGCTTCGGCGCGTACTTGTCCCACGTCGAGATCGGGATGCGGAACGATACGACGCCGATCACCGAGCCCATCACCACGAAAATGATCTGCCGCACGAGGAACGCGTAATCGCGATACGACGCGTACTTCGGCGAATCGGGCATCGCGATCGACGCCGAATACACCATCACGACACCGAGGCCGAGCAACGCGACGACCACCCACAGCAACGAGTGATCGTAGTCGAGCATCCGCGAGCGCAGCGGACGCACGCCGTTGACGGCGCTCGCGAGACCGCTGCTGCCGGTACGGCCGGACGCGCGGCCCATGTGGCCTGAGCTGCCTGCATCGCCTTGACCGGCACGTGACCCGGCGAGGCGCGACCCGAAGCGTTCCGACCAGCTCATATCATCGTCCCCCGTTCGGCAGCGATGTCTTCCACCGTGCTGCGGAACACCGCCGCACGATGCGCGTAACCCTTGAACATGTCGAAACTCGCGCAAGCCGGCGACAGCAGCACGGCGTCGCCCGGTTGCGCCAATGCCGTTGCGGCGCGCGTGGCTTCTTCGAGCGTGGCGTGATCGCTCAGCGCGATGCCGGTATGTTCGAGCGCGGTGCGAATCTGCGGCGCGTCGCGGCCGATCAGCATCACGGCGCGGCACCAGCGCATCACCGGCTCGGCGAGCGGCTCGAAATCCTGGCCCTTGCCGTCTCCGCCGGCAATCAGCACCGCGCGTTGCGCGAGGCCATCGAGCGCGGCAACTGTCGCGCCGACATTCGTCCCCTTGCTGTCGTCGACGTAATCGATGCCTTCGATCGATGCGATCAATTCCACCCGATGCGGCTCGCCGCGGTATTCACGCAGGCCGTGCAGCAGCGGCGCGCCCGGTAGACCGATCGCACGCGCCAACGCATACGCGGCGAGCGCGTTCGCGGCATTGTGCAGACCGCGAATACGCAAGGCGTCGGCAGGCATCAGACGCTTGAGCGCGATGCTCGGCGGCGCGACCGTTTCGTTCTTGCGACGGCGCTTCGGCTGCGGCTCGTCGCTCGCGTCGCGATCGTGCGCTTCGACCAGCCACACGATGCCGTTGTCGCGCAGCAGACCGTAGTCGCCGTCGTTCTTCGGCTCCGTGACGCCGAAGGTGATCACTTCAGCGTCGCCGTCCACAGAAGGCGCGAGCGCCATCACGCGCGCGTCGTCGCGATTCAGCACACGCACGGTTTGTGTACCAAAGATGCGGCCCTTCGCAGCGGCATATGCATCGAGGCCGCCGTGCCAGTCCAGGTGATCCTGGGTGATGTTCAGAATGACCGCAGCGTCGGGTCTAAACGTGTGCGCGGTTTCCAGCTGGAAGCTGGACAACTCGAGCACCCACACGTCGGGCAACGCGGTGTTGTCGATCGCTTCGGTCAGCTTGTCCAGCGCGGCCGGGCTGATGTTGCCCGCCACGGCGACCTTCTTGCCGGCGCGTTCGCACAGCAGGCCAGTCAGGCTCGTCGTGGTGGTCTTGCCATTGGTGCCGGTGATCGCGATCACCTTCGGCGCGTAACCGCTCTCGCCGAGCGTCTTCAGCGCTTGCGAGAAGAACTCGAGTTCGCCCCACACAGGAATGTCCCGCTCACGCGCCGCCGAGATCAGCGGCAGCAGATCGGCGGCGAGCGGCGACAAACCCGGGCTGATCGCAAGCAGTTCAACGCCTTCGAGCAGCACCGGCGAAAACGGGCCGCCGACGAAATCGGCGTCGACGCCGTGCGCTTCGAGCGCGGACAGGTTCGGCGGCACCTCGCGCGTATCGGCCACACGCAGCCGACAGCCGTGCCGCGCGCACCAGCGCGCCATCGCGAGACCGGATTCACCCAGTCCCAGCACGAGCACCATCGGCTTTTGCCGATCCCGAAACTTCTCGCCAAACATCGCCTGCTTCCCCTAAATACCGCTTAACGCAATTTGAGCGTGGACAAACCGAACAGACACAGCATCAGCGTGATGATCCAGAAACGCACGACCACCTGCGTTTCCTTCCAACCCGACAATTCAAAATGGTGATGCAGCGGCGCCATCTTGAAGAGCCGCCGCCCTTCACCGAAACGGCGCTTGGTGAACTTGAACCACGCAACCTGCAACATCACGGAGAGCGTCTCCGCAACGAAAATGCCACCCATGATGAACAGCACGATTTCCTGACGCACGATCACCGCGACCGTGCCAAGCGCGCCGCCGAGCGCCAGCGCGCCGACGTCGCCCATGAACATCTGCGCCGGGTGCGTGTTGAACCATAGAAATGCGAGCCCCGCTCCGCCCATCGCCGAGCAGAAAATCAGCAGTTCGCCGGCGCCGGCGATATGCGGAAACAGCAGGTATTTCGAGTAGACCGAGCTGCCCATCACATACGCGAATACGCCGAGCGACGCGCCGACCAGTACGACCGGCATGATCACGAGGCCGTCGAGACCGTCGGTGAGATTCACCGCATTGCTCGCGCCGACGATCACCAGATAGGTCAGCACGATGAAGCCCCATACGCCGAGCGGATAGCTGATCGATTTGACGAACGGCAGCATCAGGTCGGCACGCGCCGGCAAGCCCATCGACAAGCCGCTGCGCACCCACGCCATGAACAGGTCGAACACGCGCACATTGCTGGCTTCGGACACGCTGAAAGCCAGATAAACGGCAGCGAACAAACCGATCACCGACTGCCAGAAATACTTTTCACGCGACGACATGCCGCGCGGATCCTTGTAGACCACCTTGCGGTAATCGTCGACCCAGCCGATCACGCCGAAACCGAACGTGACGAGCATCACGATCCAGATGAAGCGGTTGGTCAGATCGGCCCACAACAGCGTCGCCACGGCGATACCGAGCAGAATCAGCACGCCGCCCATGGTCGGCGTACCGGATTTGACGAGGTGCGTTTGCGGGCCGTCCTTGCGCACGGCCTGACCGACCTTCATCGCGGTCAGCTTGCGAATCACCCACGGGCCACAGACGAGCCCGATCAGCAGCGCGGTGATGGTTGCCATCACCGCGCGGAAAGTCAGATAACTGAACACGCGCAAGAAGCTTGCGTCATTCTGCAGCCATTGCGCCAGCGCCAGTAGCATGCTTCGGTCCTTCTATTTCAATGTGCGGCGGGCGCATTGCCCGCTGCGTTGGGTTGTGGACTCGTTACGGCGTCCACCACGCGCTCCATTTGCATGAAGCGCGAGCCTTTCACGAGAAGCGTTGCAGCAGGACCGAAACCGGCCTGCTGCAATTGCGCGATCAGCGTGCCGACATCGGCGACGTGATGCGCGTTGGCGCCGTACGCGGCACAGGCGTCGCGCGAGGCGTCGCCCAGTGCGTACAGCGCGTCGATCCCGCGTTCTTTCGCGTATGCACCGATCTCGCGATGAAACGCCGGACCGTTGTCGCCGACTTCGCCCATGTCGCCCATCACCAGCACGCGCGGCAAGGCTTGCGACGCGAGCACGTCGATTGCGGCGCGCATCGAGTCGGGGTTCGCGTTATAGGTGTCGTCGATCACGGTTGCACCGGCGAGTGTGCCGAGCGCGGCGCGCTTCACCTGCAAACGACCCTTCACGGCGCCGAACGATTCGAGACCGCGCTTGATCGCGTCGAGCGAAACGCCTGCGGCGAGCGCCGATGCGGTCGCGGCCAGCGCGTTGTGTGCGTTGTGGTTGCCTAGCACCTGCAACGTGACGTCGATATGGCCTTCCGGCGTGTCGATGCTCAGAAGATTGCCGACGAACGTACCCGTTACCGCGGCTTCGGTCGCGCGGTCATCTGAGTTCAACGCGAAATCGACGATCCGGTTGCCGGTTGCGGCGACGCGCCAGATGCTCGCGTAGGCATCGTCAGCCGGGAACACGGCGACGCCTTCCGGGGACAGCGCGTGAATCACGCTTGCGTGTTCGAGCGCGACTGCTTCGACCGTCGCCATGAATTCCTGATGCTCGCGCTGCGCGTTGTTCACGACCGCGACGGTCGGCTCAGCGATCTTCGCGAGCACGGAGGTTTCGCCCGGATGGTTCATGCCTAGCTCGACCACCGCCAGTTGATGCGCGGCGTTCAGGCGGAACAGCGTCAGCGGCAGGCCGACGTCGTTATTGAAATTGCCCGAGGTCGCGAGGCGAGCATCCGCGCCAACCGCAGCGGCGAAAATCGACGCGATCATTTCCTTGACCGTCGTCTTGCCGTTGCTGCCCGTCACCGCGACGAGCGGCGCGCTGAACTTGCGGCGCCAGCCGCGTGCAAGCGCGCCCAACGCAACGCGGGTATCGGCCACGCGCAAGGCGGGGAGACGCCAGTCGCTGGGACTGCGCGCGACCAATGCGGCCGTGACGTTGCGCGACGCGACGTCCGGCAGGAAGTCGTGCGCATCGAAACGCTCACCCTTCAACGCGACGAACAGATCGCCCGGACCGGCACTGCGGCTATCGGTCGACACGCGCTCGAACGCGACGCTCCCGTCTCCAAGTACGGTGGCGCCGGGAATCAGCGCGGCGGCTTCGCGCAGCGAGAACATCGTCATTCGCCACCTCCGCGTGTGTGCGTCGCACGCGACGCGAGCGCGAGGCGAGCGTGGTCCTGATCGGAGAAAGCGCGTTTCTTACCCATGATTTCCTGTGTTGCTTCGTGCCCTTTGCCCGCCAGCAGGATGACGTCTTCGCGCGCGGCGCCGCGGACCGCTTGCAGGATCGCGCTCGCGCGGTCCTCGATACAGCGTGCCTTCGACGCGTCTTTCATGCCGGCGGCAATCTGTTCGATGATCGCTTGCGGATCTTCGCTGCGCGGGTTGTCGCTGGTCACGACGACGCCGTCGGCGAGCCTCTCGGCAATCGTGCCCATCAACGGACGCTTGGTCGCGTCGCGGTCGCCGCCGCAGCCGAACATGCAGATCAGTTCGCCGCCACGTGCAGCCGCCATCGGGCGCAGTGCTTCCAGAGTCTTTTCCAGCGCGTCCGGCGTGTGCGCGTAATCGATCACGACAAGCGGTTCGTCGTTCTGCAAGCGGCCGCCCAGACGCTGCATGCGGCCGTTTACCGGCTCGAGCTTCGCCAGTTCGGCGAGCGCGGAGTCGAACGGGACGTCCGCGGCGAGCAGCGCGCCGAGCACGCCGAGCAGATTGCTGACGTTGAATGCGCCGAGCGTTTGGACTTCGACTTCGGCGCTGCCCCAATCCGACGTGGTCAGATGGAACGCAGTGCCGGTGGCAGTGGCGCGCACGTTCGAGGCCGTGAGCAACGCATCGGCTTGCGGCGGGTCTTCGAGCGCTTCGTCGAGACCGTAGGCGATCGTGCGCGCATGGCCTTTCGCGCTGACGAGCAGGCGGCGGCCGGCCGCGTCGTCACGGTTGATCACCGCGGCACGCAGCTCCGGCCACACAAACAGACGCGCCTTCGCGGTTTCGTAGGCTTCGAGCGTGCCGTGATAGTCGAGGTGGTCTTGCGTGAGATTCGTGAACACGGCGACATCGAATGCGGTGCCGTTCACGCGGCCTTGGTGCAGCGCGTGCGACGACACCTCCATCGCCACGGCTTGAGCGCCCGCGGCGCGCAGTTGCGCGAGACTGCGCTGAAGCTGCGGCGCGTCGGGCGTCGTAAAGCCGGTGTGCACGAGTTGACCCGGCAAACCGGTGCCGAGCGTGCCGATGATCGCGCAGCGCGTGCCGAGCGCGGTCAGCGCCGCCGAGATCCATTGGCTGCACGAGGTCTTGCCGTTGGTGCCGGTGACGCCGATGGCCAGCATCGCGTCGCTCGGATTCTTGTACCAGGCGCTCGCGATCGGGCCCGCCAGTTCGTTCAGCGCCGGTACGGCCAGCGTCGTAACCGGATCGATCGCACCGCTGAAACCTTCCGGCTGAACCAGCACCGCCGCCGCGCCGCGCTCGATCGCGCCCCCGATGAACGGGCGGTTGTCCGCGCCGTCGACCGCGTAGGCGAAATACGCATCGCCCGCGGCGAGCGAGCGCGTGTCGGCGTGCAGATGCGCGTCTGGCCGCACGCGGGCGTGCAGCCAGGTCAAGGCGTCGACGATCTGCCGGTGCGCCGGATGCGTCTGACGCAGCGCGCTCATCGCTCCACTCCGGGATGGCTTTTCGCGTTGGCGGCGATCGTCATTTTCTTCGCGCCGCCGCTGGTGGAAAGTTTCTTCGCCGTTGCGGCTGTCGGCGCTGCGGTTTGCGCAGCCGGCGCCGAATCGTCCGACACCACCATCTGCTTGACCGGCATGTCCGGCGGCACATTCAGCGAGCGCAGCGTATCGCCGACGATCGCCGAAAACACCGGACCCGACACCTGACCGCCGAAGTGGCTGCCCGCAGTCGGTTCGTCGACCGAAACGGCCACGACGATGCGCGGATTCGGCATCGGCGCCATGCCGACAAACGATGCGCGGTACTTCGAATGGTCGTAGCCGTGAGCGCCGTGCTTGTACGCGGTACCGCTCTTGCCGCCTACGCGGTAGCCCGGCACGGCCGCATCCGGCGATGTGCCGCCCGGCGCCGTCACGGTTTCGAGCATCGCTCGCACTTCGCGCGCGGTGGTCGGCGCGAAGATTTGCGGCCCAGTCGCCGGCAGATCGCCAGGCGTGCGGAAAATCGACACCGGCATGATCTCGCCGTCATGCGCGATCGCGGTATACGCGCGGCCCAGCTGGAACAGCGACACCGACAAGCCGTAGCCGTACGACATGGTGGCCTGCTCGATCCGGCGCCAGCTCTTCCACGGACGCAGACGGCCCGCCGCCGCGCCTGGAAAGCCGACCTTCGGCGCCTGGCCGAGACCGATGCTGGTGTACATGTTCCACATCTCTTCGGGCTTGAGCTGCATCGCGATCTTCGTCGCCCCGATGTTGCTCGACTTCTGGATCACACCGCCCACCGTCAGCACGCCGAACGCGCTGTCGTCGGTGATCGGCGCGCCGTCGAGCACAAAGCGGCCCGGCCCCGTATCTACCAGTGTAGTCGGCGACACGCGGTGCAGATCGAGCGCGAGCGACACCGTGAACGGCTTCATGATCGAGCCCGGCTCGAAGGTGTCGGTCAGGATACGGTTGCGCAACTGATCGCCGGTCAGGTGCGAACGGTCGTTCGGGTTGTACGTCGGGTAATTGACGAGCGCCAGCACTTCGCCGGTACGCACGTCGATCACCATCGCGGCGCCGGCTTTCGCCTTGAATTTCTCGACGGCCGCTTTCAGGTTCGTATAGGCGATGTACTGGATCTTGCTGTCGATCGACAGGTCGACGTCCTTGCCGTTGTGCGGCACGACCTGTTCGTCCACATCTTCGATGGTGTGGCCCATCCGGTCCTTGATCACCCGGCGGCTGCCCGACATGCCGGCCAGCAGCTTCTGGTCGCCGAGTTCGACGCCTTCCTGGCCCTCGTCTTCGACGTTCGTAAAGCCGATCAGGTGAGCCGTGATCTCGCCTTCCGGATAGAAGCGCTTGTACTCGTCGCGTGCATAAATGCCGGGAATGTCGAGCGCGGTGACCTGCGCGGCGACGTCGACCGGCACCTGGCGCTTCACGTACACGAAGGTCTTGTCTTCCGACAGCTTGGCGCGCAGTTCCTTATTGGTCATGCCGAGCAGCTTGCCGAGCGCGGTCAGCTTGTCCGCGCCGAGATCGTCCGGCACCGATTCGGGAATCGCCCAGATAGCGCGGACCGGCAGACTCGTGGCGAGCACAAGACCGTTGCGGTCGAGAATCTTGCCGCGCGTGGCCGGCAGCTCGAGCCGGCGCTGATAGCGGATCTCACCCTGTTTCAGATAGAACGCGTTGCCCGGCCCCTGAATCCAGAAGGCGCGCGCCGTCAGCGCGACGAACGCCATGAACAGCAGGAACACAACGAGTTTCGAGCGCCACATCGGCAGACGCACCGACAGGATCGGATTCGCCGAGAAGGCCACGCTCTTGCGAGCCGACGATTTTTTCATCGCGCGCCTCCGCGACGGGTCGTGAGCGGCGCCGACGCCGGATCGGAAGTCGGGATCGGTGCGTCAGCAGCCTTGGCAGCGCCCGGATCGAGCGTCAGGTATTGAGTGCGGCCGGTGCTCACCGACTGCATTTTCAGCGAGGCCGTGGCGATCTGCTCGATGCGCGAGGTCTTCGACAGCGCGCTCTGCTGATATTGAAGCTGCGAATAGTCCTGCTGCAACTGACGCTCCTGCGATTGAGCACGCTGCAACTGGATAAAGATCTGACGCTGCTGATTGGTGGCGTTGACGACAGACAAGGCGCAGCCCATCACGATGATCAGCAGGAAGATATTGAGGCGATTCATGGCGCGATCCGCTCCGCCACACGCATCACGGCAGAACGGGCGCGCGGATTCGCGGCGACTTCAGCGTCGCTTGCGAACACGCGGCCGATGATTTTGAGCGGAGGGCTCGGCAGATCGACTGCTCGAATCGGCAGACGGCGATCGACCGCAGGCGTACTGGCGTGCGCCTGCATGAATCGTTTGACGATCCGGTCCTCGAGCGAATGAAAGCTGATGACCACCAGCCGCCCCCCTTGCTCCAACAGCGACAACGCTGCTTCTAAAACGACTTGCAGCTCCGCAAGCTCTTGATTGATGTGAATCCGTATAGCTTGAAAGGTGCGGGTTGCCGGATCCTTGCCCTTCTCACGGGTTTTGACGACGTTAGCCACGATTTGGGCAAGCTCGCCCGTGCTGACGAGAGGCCCAAGACGGTCGGACTCTGCCCGGCGAGCAACAAGCGCCTTTGCAATCTGAAAAGCAAACCGTTCTTCCCCATAATCTCGTATTACCTCCGTCAGTTCCTGCACCGTGGCCCGCGCCAGCCAGTCAGCGGCAGACTCGCCGCGCGTCGGGTCCATCCGCATGTCGAGCGGGCCGTCGGCGCGGAAGCTGAAACCCCGCCCCGGATCGTCGACTTGCGGCGACGACACGCCCAGATCCAGTAAAACGCCCGACAACCGCCCTACCCCGCGCTCCGCGATTGCGTCTCGCAGTGAAGCAAAACTCTCGTGCACGATGCCAAAGCGCGGATCCGCAATCTGCTGCGCCGTGGCGATGGCGAGCGGGTCTTTGTCGAACGCGATCAGACGCCCCGACTCGCTCAGCCGCTCCAACACCAGACGGCTATGACCGCCGCGCCCGAAGGTGCCGTCCACATAAACGCCGTCCGCGCGTGTCACCAGCGCATTGACCGCTTCTTCCAGCAGCACCGTGCGATGCTGCAATTCGTTTCCCATCGCAGGTGCCATATATGTATGCCGCGATCAGAACGTGAAATTCTTTAACGCTTCGGGCATGCCCTCGGCGATCGCCGCCTGTTCCTTCGCGGCGTAAGTTTGTGCGTCCCACAACTCGAAGTGACGTCCCATGCCGAGCAGGGTCACTTCTTTTTCCAGCGAGCCGGCCATGCGCAACTCCGGCGACACGAGCACGCGACCCGCACCGTCCATGTCGACGTCCATTGCGTTGCCAAGGAAAATGCGGCGCCACCAGGTTGCGTTCATGGGCAGATTGCCGACCTTCTCGCGGAAGATCTCCCATTCAGGACGTGGAAAGAGCAACAGGCAGCCGTCCGGGTGCTTGGTGATCGTCACCCGGCCTTCTGCCTGTGTCTGCAGCGCATCCCGATAACGAGAGGGAATCGACATCCGCCCTTTCGCATCGAGCGTCAGCGCCGACGCCCCTTGGAACACTTCGCTCTCCCCTCATACGACGCTTTAGCGCCGGCTGCCCGATCTATGAAAATCTACCCGAAACCGCCCGTGAGATCACACAAAAATACACTTTCTCACACTGTCTCCCACTTTAGAGGAACGCTAAACAGGGGTCAAGGGAGAAGCGCGCTTTTCGAGCGAAATTTGTTTGTTAGAACAAGGACTTAGCGCGACTCCTTCACATCAGACATAAAACGGAAAACCGTTATAAATGAATGAGCTAGTGCAACTTGTGAAGGTGATACGTGAAAAGTGCGGGGGAAAGGCGCGGAATGTAAGAGAGTGTCAGGCGGGATTGGACGATGTTTGCTGCCGTTTTCGGCGATTCTGGCAGACGGCGCGTAGTGCGCCGCCCCACTTCGAAATGATGGTGCGAGTTGAGGCGCCCAACCTATATGTAATAGGCCGTGCGGGTCATCACCTTCGACACTGCGCGCATCAGCGCGCGCGCCGGCAACGGCAACTCGACGCCGCCTGCGTCCATCGCTGATTTACCGTGCTCTGCTTCGTCCACGCGCATCTGTTCGACAATCGCGCGCGACTCGAGATCGGCTGCGGGCAATTCATCCAGATGGCTATCCAGATGCTGTTCCACCTGGCGCTCGGTTTCCGCCATAAAGCCAAGACTGACGCGATCACCCATGCGACCTGCTGCCAGGCCGATTGCCAACGCGCCGGTGTACCAAAGCGGGTTCAACAGGCTAGGACGCGAATCGAGCGCCTGAAGGCGCTTTGCGGTCCACGCCAGATGGTCCTCTTCTTCGATCGCCGCGTGATTGAAGACCGCGCGCAAAGACGGTGACTTCGTAGCCAGTTTCTGAGCCTGATAAAGCGCCTGGGCACACACCTCGCCGACATGATTCACCCGCATCAAGCCGGCCGCGTGCGCGCGTTCCGCCGGCGAGAGTTCCACGGCCTCGGCCGCCGATTCTTGCGGAACCGGCAACGGACGGCTCATCCGCGATACGCCCGTCATTGAGCGTAAACCCCGATCAAATTCGCTAATCAATTCGTCCAGAAACATGCAGCACTCCCGTGATTCAACAACCGCCCCACCGCACTGACAGGTCCACTCGACAAGGCTTCGCGGCACAAAACCGGACTCGCGAAGACTTCGTACCCGAACGAATTTAGCGGCCAATTTGGGATTTTAGACCATGTTGCGTAAACGAAACAGGAGCGCTCGTCGCCGTCTCCTTTTTCTTTGTGCCATGTATGCCTTTTGTTACATTACGTGCAACTTCTCGCGAAGTTGCACAGCAAGGCCTCAACGCAACATAAATATTCGCCTTGTACAAAAGATTCGTAATTCTTGGAGATCATTCGATGAAAAAGTCGCTTCTCGCTCTCGCAGCATTGGGCGCATTTGCAGGCGTCGCTCATGCGCAGAGCAGCGTGACCCTGTACGGTATCATTGACGAAGGCTTCAACATCAACACCAACTCGGGTGGCAAGCACCTGTACAACCTGTCCAGCGGCGTCATGCAAGGCTCGCGTTTCGGCCTGCGCGGCGCGGAAGATCTGGGCGGCGGTCTGAAGGCGATCTTCGTGTTGGAAAACGGCTTTGACGTGAACAACGGCAAGCTGGGTCAAGGCGGCCTGATGTTCGGCCGTCAAGCTTATGTCGGTCTGTCGAGCCAGTTCGGCACGGTCACGCTGGGTCGTCAGTACGACTCCGTCGTCGACTACGTCGGTCCGCTGGAAGCCGGTGACCAGTGGGGCGGCTACATCGCTGCTCACCCGGGCGACATCGACAACTTCAACAACGCGTACCGCACCAACAACACGGTCAAGTACACGAGTGCTGACTACAACGGCCTCAAGTTCGGCGGCACGTACAGCTTCGGCGGCCAGGCAGGCAACTTCAGCGGCAACCAGATCTGGTCGTTGGGCGTTGGCTACAACAACGGTCCTCTCGTCCTCGGCGCCGGTTACTTGAACGCACGCACCCCGGCAGCTTCGGGTGGCCTGTTCAACAACGGCGGCACGATCGCGTCGAACACGGTGAAGGCTACGGGACCGGACTTCGCCGTGTCGTCGCCGGTCTACGCTGGCTTCGCTTCGGCTAACACGTACCAGGTGATCGGTGCGGGTGGTGCGTACACGTTCGGCGCCGCAACGGTCGGTTTGACGTACTCGAACATCCGCTTCGCAAACCTGGGTGCTTCGTTCGCATCGCCGTACAAGGGTCAATCGGCTACGTTCAACAACGCGGAAGTCAACTTCAAGTATCAGTTGACCCCGGCATTGCTGGTCGGCGCTGCATACGACTACACCCGCGGTGCGGACATCGCTGGTGCATCGCGTGCTCAATACCACCAAGGCTCGGTCGGCGTGGACTACTTCCTGTCCAAGCGCACCGACGTCTACGTTATTGGTGTGTACCAACACGCTCTGGGCTCGACGTTGAATACGAGCGGTACTGTGGTGGACGCTCATGCAGGCATCAACGGCCTGTCGGGTTCGTCGAACCAGAACCAGCTCGCGGCTCGCGTCGGTATCCGCCACAAGTTCTAATAAGTCGTAATAAAGCAGTTTGCCTCAAAGGCGCCTTCGGGCGCCTTTTTTTATGGCAAGCGCGCCGGCTGGCTTGCTTGTGTCTAGGCGGCGGCTCAAGGAGAAAGGCCCGGCAGACTTTCGTCTGCCGGGCCTTTTTTCTGAGTTGCGCTGTGTTGCTTTGCTTTAGCTGCCTTACTTCGCGCCGGTGTTGTTAGGCACGGCCGTCGCGCAACTCCCTGCGCAGAATCTTGCCGACGTTGCTCTTCGGCAGTTCCGCGCGGAATTCGATGATCTTCGGCCGCTTGTAGCCGGTCAGTTGTTGCTTGCAGTACGCGAAAATGTCCGCATCAGTAAGCGCCTGGTCCTTCTTCACGACGAACAGCTTCACCGCTTCGCCCGAGTGCTGATCCGGCACACCGACCGCAGCGACTTCGAACACGCCTGGCAGCTTCGCCACCACATCCTCGATTTCGTTCGGATAAACATTGAAGCCGGACACCAGGATCATGTCCTTCTTGCGATCGACGATCTTGACGAAGCCGCCTTCGTTCATCAAGCCGACGTCGCCCGATTTGAAGAAGCCATCCGGCGTCATGACCTTGGCCGTTTCGTCCGGCCGGTTCCAGTATCCCGCCATCACCTGGGGACCGCGGATGCAGATTTCACCCGGCTGGCCCAGCGGCACTTCGTTGCCTTCGTCGTCGCGAATCGAGATTTCGGTCGACGGCAGCGGCAAACCGATCGTGCCGCTGTATTCGGTGACGGTGACCGGATTGCAGGTCACGCATGGCGACGTCTCCGACAAACCGTATCCTTCGATGATCGGCGTATGCGTATGCTCGTACCAGCGCTTGGCGACCGCTTCCTGCACCGCCATACCGCCGCCATTTGCGGCGATCAGCTTCGAAAAGTCGAGCTTGTGAAAGTCCGGACTGTTCAGAAGCGCGTTATACAGCGTATTGACGGCAGGAATCGTCGTGATCGGATAGCCTTGCAGCGACTTGATCATGCCGGGGATGTCGCGCGGATTCGGAATCAGCACGCCAAGACCGCCGGTGCGAATCGTCAGCAGACCGCAAACCGTCAGCGCGAACACGTGATAGAGCGGCAACGCGACGACGGTGATGAATTGATCGATGTCAGTGCGATTCGCTCGGACCGGATCGAGCCAGATTTCCGACTGCAGCACGTTGGCAATCAGGTTCCGATGCAGCAGCGTTGCGCCCTTGGCCACACCGGTCGTGCCGCCCGTGTATTGCAGGAACGCAACATCGTCCGGACCTTGCTTGACCGGCTTGAAGCTCTGACGGCCGCCCTCGGCGATTGCCGCGTTGAATTTGACGTGCCCCGGCAGACTCCACGCCGGCACCATCTTCTTCACGCGCCGCACGACGAAGTTCACAACGGCGCCCTTCACGCCCATTAGATCGCCCATCGCGGCGACAACGACGTGCTTGACCGACGTATTGCGGACAATCGCCTCCAGCGTGACGGCGAAGTTTTCGAGCAGGATAATCGCTTCCGCGCCGCTGTCCTTGAGCTGATGCTCGAGTTCGCGCGGGGTATAGAGCGGATTCACGTTCACGACCACGTAGCCCGCGCGCAAGATCGCGGCAATCGCGACCGGATATTGCAGCACGTTCGGCATCATGATCGCGATGCGCGCGCCGCGGGCCATACCCTTCGACTGAAACCACGCACCCAGCTTGCTCGAGAGCGTGTCGAGCTCGCCGTAACTGATCTCTTTGCCCATGCAGACGAACGCCGGTTTGGCGCGATGCTCGCGGAAAGCTTCTTCGAGTAGTTCGGCGACGGACGAATAACGGGTCGGATCGATCTCTGCCGGAATGCCGGGCGGATAAGATTTCAGCCAGATTTTTTCCATGCAGTGTCTCCTCCTTTATTTTCGAATGGTCGTGCTAAAAATGCATCGTAGCATGCGGCCCCCTTTGCTATTCGCGAAAAACGGCCGGGTTAGACTCCGGCCTCGAACCGGTTGTGGGCGGCAGCGGCGTGATTCTTCGAGCCTTTTCAGGCACGTTCGACCTCGACGAGGCAATCGTAGAACGTGGCCGACCCGCCGAGATCGGTGAGCGCCTGGCTGGTGACCTGGTTGGCGTTGCGGCCGTCGGGCGCGAGTTTCTTCCACCAGATTGACAGCCCGACGACGAGGCCTTCGCGCGCTTTGTCGGTGACACGGGCGCGCGCTTGCATCGAGCCGCGGTCATTGAAAATGCGCACCTGATCGCCGTCGACTATGTTTCGCTGCTGTGCGTCGGCCGGGTGAATGTCCAGGTGCGGCTCGCCTTCCGTCGAGCGCAGGCTTTCGATGTTCACGAAGGTGCTGTTCAGGAAGTTGCGCGCGGGCGGCGAGATCATCGCAAGCGGATAACGCGCGGCAAGTTCCGGCGCACCGTCAGCGGACTCGTAGGGTGGCAAATAATCGGGCAGCGGATCCAGCCCCTGTTGCGCGAGGCGCTCACTGAAAAACTCGCATTTACCAGACGGCGTTCGAAAGCCGCCTTCGGCAAACGGCGCGTCGGGCAGATTCAGCTTCGCCCAGCCCGTCTTCTTCAGCGAATCCCAGTCGACGCCTTCGAGCGCCGCATCGTCCCAGCGGAACGCCGCCTGCGCGACCGTTTCGTCGCTGTCATACAGCGCCGGCTCGTTCAGGCCCATGTGACGCGCGAAGCCGCGGAAAATCTCCGTGTTCGGGCGTGCGTCGCCGACCGGCGCGATCGCCGGCAGATTGACCATTACGTGTGTGTGCCCGTAGGACTTGTGCACGTCGAGATGCTCGAGTTGCGTCGTCGCAGGCAGGAGCAGATCGGCGTAGTCCGCGGTGTCGGTCTGAAAATGCTCCAGCACGATCGTGAACAGATCTTCGCGCGCGAAGCCTGCCGCGACCCGCTCCGAATCCGGCGCCACCGCCACCGGGTTCGAGTTGTAGACGATGATCGCTTCAATCTTGGGGCCGAACGCGGCGTCGCCGGGATGCAGCAATGCGTCGCCGATCGCGTTCATATTGATGACGCGCGATACTTTGGCGGGCCAGCCTGGCATCAGGTCCGGGCGCTGTAACGCGTGCGAATTGACCGGCGCCCATCCCGCCGACGACAGTAACACACCGCCCGCCCGCTCGCGCCACGCGCCCGTTAGCGACGGCAGGCAAGCGATGGCGCGCACCGCGTTACCGCCGCCACGCACCCTTTGCAAGCCATAGTTCATCCGGATCGCGGCCTTCTTCGTGCTGCCGTAGAGGCGCGCAAGCTCGACGATCACCTGCTCGTCGACGCCGCAAATCTCAGCGACGCGAGACGGCGGATAGCTGAGCGCGCGGGCCTTCAGTTCCGAAAAACCCAAGGTGTGATCCGCGATGTAGGCATGATCGAGCAGGTCCTCCGTGATGAGCACGTTCATCATGCCGAGCGCGAAAGCGCCGTCGGTGCCCGGCTTTATCGCGATGTGCTGATGGCACTTTTCCGCCGTCAACGAGCGGTACGGATCGATCGCGATCAGACGCGCGCCGCGGCGCTTGGCTTCCTGTGCGCGCGTCCAGAAATGCAGGTTCGACGCGATCGGATTCGAGCCCCAGATCAGGATGAGATCACTCTCCGCGAAAAACTCCGTGAGCATGCCGAGGCTCGCCCCAAAAGTGTATTTCAGCCCCGCCGCGCCGGCGGCCGCGCAAATCGTACGGTCCAACTGCGACGCGCCGAGCTTGTGGAAAAACCGTTGCGCAATGCTGTCACCCTGGACCAGACCCATCGTACCCGCGTAGCTGTACGGCAGGATAGCTTCGGGTGCGCGGCTAGCGATCCCCGACAGACGCATCGCAGCCAGCTCGAACGCCTCGTCCCAACTGATCGGCTCGAAGCGGCCTTCTCCCTTGCGGCCGACGCGCTTCATCGGTGTCGTCAGTCGACGCGGATGATGCACGCGCTCGGCATAGCGGCTGACTTTGGTGCACAGCGCGCCTTGGGTCGGCGGATGATCGGGATCGCCGGTGACCTTGATCGCCCGACCGCCTTCGACGGTCACGCGCATCGCGCAAGTATCAGGGCAGTCGTGCGGACACACCGCGCGGGCGAATTCGGTCGGAGCATTCATTGGCGATTGATTCACTAGAGCGGTGTGGAAGTAGTCTCGAATTTTACGGCCGCGGCCGCCTGGCCGGTGCGGTGCCGCCAAAAATGCTTCGGCGTAGAATCGGTTATCACCGTGCCCGGGCGAAGGCGCCCCGAGCGATCCCACGCAAAGCAGAGCACAAGCGCATCATCACTCCATCATGAAACTGATTCCCGAAATCCAGGCCGCTCGCGGCGAAATTCAGACCCTCCGACGAACGATTCATGCCCACCCGGAACTTCGTTACGAAGAGACCGCAACGGCGGATCTGGTTGCCAAAAGCCTTGAATCCTGGGGCATCGAAACTCACCGCGGGCTGGGCAAAACAGGCGTAGTCGGCATATTGAAACGCGGCAATGGTTCGCGCGGAATTGGTCTGCGAGCTGACATGGATGCTCTGCCGATTCAGGAACTGAACAGCTTCGATCACCGCTCGCAGAACGACGGCAAAATGCACGCGTGCGGTCATGACGGACATACGGCGATGCTGCTCGGCGCGGCGCGGTATCTGGCAAAGCACGGCGAATTCGACGGCACGATCGTATTCATTTTCCAACCCGCCGAGGAAGGCGGCGCCGGCGCACAGGCGATGATCGACGATGGCCTGTTCACCAGGTTTCCAGTCGACGCTGTGTTCGGCATTCATAACTGGCCGGGTATGCCGGCGGGCCACTTCGGCGTGACTGAAGGTCCGATCATGGCGTCGAGCAACGAATTTCGCATTGAAATCAAAGGCATAGGGTCACACGCGGCGCTACCGCACAATGGCCGCGACCCGGTATTTACGGCTGTACAGATCGCGAACGGTTTGCAGAGCATCATCACGCGCAACAAGAAGCCGCTCGATACTGCGGTGCTGTCGATCACCCAGATTCACGCCGGCGACGCCGTCAATGTCGTCCCGAACGACGCGTGGATCGCTGGCACTGTGCGAACTTTCACGACTGAAACACTCGATTTGATCGAAGCACGCATGCGCAAGATCGCCGAAAGCACCGCCGATGCCTATGAGTGCTCCGTCGACATCCATTTTCACCGTAACTATCCGCCGACCATCAACAGTAGCGAGGAGGCGCGCTTTGCAGCAGCTGTCATGAAGGAGATTGTCGGACCAGAAAACGTCGACGACGCAGTTGAACCGACGATGGGCGCGGAAGATTTCTCTTTCATGCTGCTGGCGAAACCGGGCTGTTATGCATTTCTGGGCAATGGCGACGGCGGCCATCGAGATTCCGGCCACGGAGCCGGGCCGTGCATGCTGCATAACGCGAGCTACGACTTCAACGATGAGTTGCTACCAATCGGGTCGACGTACTGGGTAAAGCTGGTGCAACGGTTTTTGTCGCAAGAATAGCGACAGTTGGGTTGATATTAGGCGACGATGTATGTATCGCCTCGTGCCGCTCTGCCAATTCGAGTGTTACTGAAACGCGCTGTTTGGCCGGTTGGATAGCAACGGCCGCGATGGTTTCCGGAGCCGTAAACGCAGAAACCCCACCGTTCTGGGTGGGGTTTCTGGTGCTGCTGGGGAGCCTG